>JAZRPK010000017.1:0-4434 GCA_045649145.1 Clostridia bacterium | reverse complement strand
CTGTTTGCCGACACATTGGTTCGTGACATCTGCTGGGATTCACCCCTTGTTCTAAGCTCTGCACCCCTAAATACCTGCCAGTAAACTATTCTGCCTATAAGCCCTACAAGACACAAAACGAACACGGCAAAAATCACCAGTGTTCTCTTTCTCATTTTGTTCATAAATATGCCTCCGTATCAAGCGACAAAATCTCCGATAATGCAAGCATTGCGCCATCCGTTTTCGGTGGCGCAAAACTCTATAAATTCTTTTTGTTTAGTACATTTGTATGCAAAAAAATCTTACTTGATGCTGAAAAGACCGATAACGTTTTGTTTCAAATTCGATGCCGCATCAGCAACACGATTTTTTACACCCTCAACCTCACGCGATGTAAGCTCACATACATCATCCTGCTTGATGTTTACATAAACGGTCTGATTTTTTGTAAGACGCTGCATACCAAGTCTGGTTGTTGCAGCCTCCTCAATTGCTGTGAGGTCTGTATTTTCTTCAAGCTCAAAAAGCTTCTGGCTTGTATAGCTTTCAAGTGCTGCCAGTTCCTTTTGAAGACTCTTTATTTTAAGCTCGCTCTCGTACTCGGATACGTTCTTTCCTATCATAAAGACTGCCGCAAGTATCAGCATAAGCACATAGCCTACAAAGATTACTCTGTTTCTTTTGGCGTCACGTTTACGGTCTGCAAGTATTTTTTGTCTTTTTTCTTTTAATTCTTCCTGATATCTGTCATCTTCCCACGCATATGCCAGATTGCCGTACCCCACGTCTTTATCCCCCTTTTATGTATTATAGCTTTTCGATAGCTCTAAGCTTTGCGCTTTTTGAGCGAGAGTTGTTTTCCTGCTCCTCACCTGACGGCAGAAGCGGCTTTTTTGTGATTACTTTTACGGCAGGCTGTTTTCCACAGACACACACTGGAAAATCCCTTGGGCAGGTACAGCCCGCCGCCAGCTCACTAAAGCACTGCTTGACTATTCTGTCCTCTAACGAATGAAAGGTTATTATCGCCAAGCGTCCGCCAACATTGAGGCAGTCAACAAAATCGTTTATTGCGTTTTTAAGTATTTCAAGCTCGCCGTTTACTTCAATTCTTATTGCCTGAAACACTCTCTTAGCCGGATGCGACCCCCTATCACGCGCTCCGGCAGGAACTGCCGCCGCTATTGTGTCGGCAAGTTCTAACGTTGTTTTTATCGGCGATATTTCTCGCCGCTTTACTATAAATTCCGCTATCCTCTTTGACCACTTTTCCTCGCCATAGCGGTAGAAAATATCTAAAAGAGCATCTTTGTCATATGTATTTACCACATCATATGCCGATTTGGTATCCTTTTGGTTCATTCGCATATCGAGAGGTGCGTCCTTCATATAGCTAAATCCACGCTCGGCATTGTCCAGCTGATAGGAGGATACTCCTAAATCAAGCACAGCGCCGTCTATCTTTTCGATACCAAGGCTTTTTAGCACTTCCTTGACGTTGGCAAAGTTGCTGTTTACAAGTGTTATCCTTTTTGAATATCTTTCCAGCCTTTTGCCTGCAGCAGCTATCGCCTCGCTGTCACGGTCTATTCCGATTAGCCGGCAGGAGTCGTTCCTTTTTAGAATTTCCTCCGAATGACCGCCGCCTCCCAAAGTACCGTCTGCATAAATGCCGTTCTCTTTAACCCCCAAAGCGTCAACCGCCTCGTTAAGAAGCACCGATATATGAGCAAATTCCATTCTCTTTACTCCTTAAATGTTAAGACCGAATTGTGATATGCCGTCAAGTATTTCGTCAAAGTCAACCTCTTGCATTGTCTTAGCATACTTCTCGGCATCCCAGATTTCCATTTTCGAACCGATACCGACCAATATAATGTCACGAGTCATTCCGACAGCGTCCAAAAGCTCTTGCGTAAGAACTATTCTGCCCTGCTTGTCCACTTCGCCCTCAACAGCCTGTCCAAACACGATTTGTACAAACCTTTTGGCTGCACGGTTAGTAGTGGTAGGCAAGTCCCTTACCTGTTCCTTTAAGACTGTCCATTCGTCCTCGGTATAGAGCAAAAGGCAATCGTCAACCAGTGAACGTGTTATATGTACAGGCCCGTCTATCTTTTCCCTCACCTTTGACGGCAACACAAATCTGCCTCGCTCGTCGAGCTGGCGTGTAAAGCTTCCAACAAAGCTTGCCATATACGTTCACCGCCTTTCGTATACCCTCTCAATAAGTGGTAAAAGGGTCAGTTTGAACAGAAAATTTACCCATTTACTCCCAAACCAACCTTTATACTCCCAATTGTACACCATTTTATGATAAATTGCAAGTGTTTTTATTAAAAAAATAATACTTTTTTTTAATTTGTGTTACAAAAATTTCGTTAATGTAAAAAACAGGGACAAGATTTTGTGACTATTCAGGTGTAATACACCCTCAAAACACATTATATAGTGATTTGCATTGTATTTTGCAAAGCACAATATGTTGTTAAAGCAGCGTAAAATAAATCCTCTCTGTCGAAAGAGAGGATATAATTTAGAATTATGAGAGATGTTTTTTAATGAAAAGGCTAAAAAAGGCTTGACATTCATATATAAGGGTGGTATAATAGTTAAGCAATCAAGAGATATCGCAGGGTAGAGCAGCTTGGTAGCTCGTCGGGCTCATAACCCGGAGGTCGGTGGTTCAAATCCGCCCCCTGCACCCAAGTAAGAGGCAATCACTACGTGTGGTTGCTTTTTCTTTTAGGGTTATGAGTCCGGCGAGCGTTGCTCGTTGGGGTTTGAGAATTGCCGCTGCCGGTGGCAGAAGAAGGCAAGGCTCAAACACCGTAGCGGTCAAAACTATTCGCGACAATAGGAGCGAGGGATAGTTTTGGGTACTGCAAGGCGGCGCTTTGGCGATAACCCGGAGGTCGGTGGTTCAAATCCGCCCCCTGCACCCACGTCGGAACAAGCGTAAACTCGCTTGTTCTTTTTTTTGTAAAAAAGAACGCGCACAAAACGCTGTTCCTCCTTTATCGAAAAAGGTCACGTCAAGTCGCTCTGCTCGTTTGCAAGCGCACTCACTATCGCTTTGTTGACTACCAACCTTTTTCGAGCCAGCGGCAGATAAAGGCATTGCAACAAGGTTGGGATATGACAATATACTTGCTTAATTTCAAAAGCCTGCTCGTAATGAGCAGGCTTTAGTTATTCAGTTATATACACCCTTGTGTAAAGTGGAATATTATCTGCGAGCCATCTTATATCCTGCGGTGCAAGCCTTACACATCCGTGCGAGAGCGGCAGACGCAGCCTTGCGTCATACGGCTCGCCGTTATACTTTACAAGCGTGCTGTGCATCGCATAGCCCTTTGGAGCAAAGCGCATTATCGGGGCAACATAGTAGTCGGCGTATGTCCACTTCTCCTGATACTGAAAGTACTCAAACACGCCTGTTATAGTAGGTGTAGAGGGTTTTCCAATGGTACAGTCAAAGCTAAGGACATAATCCCAAATCCCATTATTCCTCGCTAAAACATTCAGCTTATAATCCTTCTTTGAAACCCAGATAAAATAATTCGTTTTACTGTCAATACCTGTGCTGTTAATATAGCTCTCGACAGCGGCAGCATAATCACTTTCTATTGCCTGTGTATCTACGGTAATACCTACATCAAACGAGTTTCCTACAACAATTTTCCCATCTTCCGCCACAGCTGCATATGTGCCTATTTTAATCGGGGAAAACTTATTATATGTGGTATCATAATACGTAACATCCAAAACACCCGATGCTGCTACCAGATAAAACTGTTCGCCCGTGTAATACTGCGAAACAGGAAACTCAAGAGTAACAGGCGAATTTGATGTATTTATGTCTGCCGTTTTTGCCGACAGCAGCTCACCTTCGCTATTGCACAGGAAAAATCTCGCCTTTGCAGGAAATGTAACGGTATTTCTAATATGAAGCCTGACTGTTACCTTGTCTGTGCGGGCACCTGTTTTAGGCTTATAAAGCGGCACAGCCTCCATAGAAAATGTCATACCATCAGCGGTATTTAATGGAATTTGGCTGCCTATTTTGTACTTTGTTCCGATATAGTTAAGCTCGGTAACACCTGCAACGGGCATCAGCATATATGTTGCCCCGTCTTCATATTCGGGAATATTAAAGGCCAGGGACAGCTTTTGAGTATTTGCGTCTATATTGCCCTTACTGCTTGCAACACATTCTCCGTCTTTTGAATAAAGCTCAAACTCCGCCTCCGACGGTATCACAATAGTGCCGTAATCAAAAATACCAAGCTCGACTATCAACTCAGCCTCCTGTGCCGATGCTGTGGCAGCACATATCAATACTGCCATAAATATAAGAAATCTGACGATTTTTTTCATTATGTAAATATATCCTCCGCAAAATTTTATAACGTTACTATTCTACCATATAATGTATATATATTCAAGGGA
>JAZRPK010000016.1:0-23792 GCA_045649145.1 Clostridia bacterium | reverse complement strand
GCTTTGTTACAGCATCACAGCCGTTGGAAACCAGCTCACGAAGAAAGATGTCCTTGTCCGAATAAAGCCATTTTTTTATAATCGGAAATATGTTTTCCGAGCTTACCGATATATTTCCTTTTGCCATTTTTGGTCAACTCCTTGGTATTATTTACTTTTGATAGGATAGTGCTCTTATGCCGTTGTCGCTAAAGAGCATAAGCTTCGAGTAATCACCCGAAAACTCGGCAACCGCCTCGCCGTAAGAGTTAAAGCTTATATCAAGCTTTTTAGCGTCGCTCAAGAAGCCGTATTGGTCATATAGAGCGACATAGAGGTCTGCGCTTGTATTAGCGGCAGAGTCTACCGCAACCTTGTTTACGCCGTCAGTTTGGAATACGTTAAATATCTCGGAATCCAGACGCTTGTCAGGCAGATAGCCGTCAGCGTCTATGACGGTCGAACTTTCTAGGTCGCCTGATAAGCTGTAATATGCAGGATTTTGGTATAGGTAAATTGTATTCTTCTCAGCACTTTTATACCCTGTTCTTTTGTACCAAAACTTTCCGTCCCTCCATATAAGCGGGTCAACTCTGTCGCTAAACGGGAGTGAGGGGTTAAGAGTAGAATCGGTACACTCGTAGTCTGTAATAATCGAAAATGACTGGAGGTTGGGGTAACTGTTTGATATAATAGCTGCCTTTTGCTCTTCTGAAATCATAAAGTTGTTTTGCAGCACAAAGTTATAAGCACTGCTTCCTGTAACAGGGTCGTCCCAGGTGACGTCGATATGATAATATTCTCCGTTATATTCAACTACATTCCATATGTGATTTATTTCATCAGAAGAGGCGTATCCGCACTCAATCCCTGCCATATTGCATAATAGCTTAAATGCAAGCGAATAGCCTTGACAAACAGCAACTCTGTCGCCTACAAGAGCGCCATAGGGTGTGTATACAAGATTATTGTTGTAGTTGTTGTATTCATCTATCTCATCCGTTGTTCCCGATGCAATGGTGGGCGAATATAAAACGGTATCAGCAAGATAGTCGTGTATTGACAATATCTTCTGCAAATCGTCGGTCATATCAGGGGCAACAGCCTTAGAAAATGCGTAGTCAATTGCCTGATTATATGCATCAACATTATGTGTTCTTGCAAGATACTCCGCCTTTTCTTTATCCGTTTCCTTGCTTTGATATACCTCCTCGCTGTAAATTTCACGATACAAAGGTATAACATATTTAATTAAGCCGTTATAAGTTGATGTTGTATCGCTGATATATTTATAGGTAAATCCTGAGATAAGGTTTCCTATTTCGGGATGATTATAGACAACACTTGCATAGATATCCAGAAGCTCAGCTGTAGTAAGCTTTGCATTGCTGTTTATGGCGGCATTTTTGTCACTTGCCTGTACATAAAAGTCAAGCACATCTATCTCGGTTTCTGTGTGCATTGCACCATTATCGCAGCAAGGGAGAAGCCCTTGTTCAATACGTGAATATAGCTGTTCCTCGGTGGACGGCTCGCTTGCAAAAAAGCTTACCTTTGGCGGTGTGTAAATTTTGGACGGTACCTCACAGTAGACGGTATCCACACACATTTCTGCACGGGCTGTCGGAGCAAGCATCAGCAACAAAGAAATGAAAAACAATAGCTTTTTCATCAAAACATCTCCATAAAATCAATCTTCTATTTCCAACACAGTTTTTGCCGTTTCTTTATCAAGGCTCTCCACGCCCTTTAATTTGCGTTCTATTGCACGGGTTCTCACGCCTACTAATTTATCAAGCTCGGAATTAGCCTGCTCAATCTTTTTCTGTGCAGAGTCTAAAACCTTGCCGAAGGTGTCAAATTCCTTTTTAACCGCACCTAAAAGTGTCCATACCTCAGCAGAGCGTTTTTCAATTGCCAATGTCTTAAAGCCCATTTGAAGTGAATTGAGCAGTGCTGCCATTGTGCTCGGACCTGTTAGATTAACCTTGTATTCCCTTTGTAGTATTTCCACCATACCTCTGTTTACCGCCTCGGCGTAAAGTCCCTCGACGGGGAGGAATATAATCGCAAATTCCGTTGTATACGGGGAGAGTACATATTTTTCGTGTACATCCTTTGCAAACTGCTTTAATCTTGTGCAAAGGGTAGCGGCTGCGGCTTTTACAGCATCGCTGTCGCCGCTTTCGTATGCGTCCTGAAGTGCCTGATATGCGTCAAGCGGGAATTTTGAGTCGATGGGCAGATATGTAAAACCGCCGTCATCGTGCGGAAATTTTACTGCAAATTCGACAGGATTACGGCTGTTGGGAACTGTTACCACATTTTCCTCATACTGCTGTGGCGAGAGTATTTCCTTTAATATTGTCCCAAGCTGAATTTCGCCGAGAATTCCACGTGTTTTAACATTTGACAAAACCTTCTTCAAATCGCCCACGCCCGTTGCCAAGGTCTGCATTTCGCCAAGGCCTTTATACACCTGCTCTAAGCGCTCTGATACCAGACGGAAGGATTCGTTCATTTTGTCCTCTAAGGTCTTTTGCAGTTTTTCATCAACGGTCTGACGCATTTCGTCAAGACGCTTGCTGTTATCGTCACGTATTTGCAGTAGCTGTTTTTCTGTTACAGAACGGATATTTTCGAGCTTTTCTCTTGTTTCGCTTTCAAATGTTTTGAAACGAAGCTCCTGCTGTGCGAGTGAGCCTGACACGCTTTTGTGTATCTGTTCCAACCTCTCACGCTGAAACTCGTCCGATGCTGTCTGCGATTTTGTTATGCCCTCGCCAATAGTTTTAAGAGTCTTGGATATTGCATCACTCTGTCTTGCGAGGTCATTTTTTAATGATTCGCTGTCATTCTTCTTAAAAATTATCAATAAAAAAGTTATTGTTTCTATTGCAATTATAACAGATAATAGTATAATAATAATTACAGTTAACATAAAAACACCACCTTAGTAACATTATAACAGAAATATAATATCTCGTCAAACAAATAATACAAAGGAGAACAACGAATATGCCTTCACTGGAAAGAGAATCTGCCAAATTGGTAGGAAAGAGAATAGCCGAGCTGCGACACGAAAAGGGTTACAATCAGCACGAGCTGGCGGATAAAATAGATGTTTCACGTGCGTTGGTCGCTGCGTGGGAGAGCGGCACACGTCTGCCTGATGTAGCTTCGTGGATAAGTCTTGCAGAGCTCTTTGGGGTTTCGTGCGACTACATAAGCGGTGTCAGTACCCACAGAGTATTTAAGGGAAGGAGCTTTTCGGATAAGCTGGATATAAACCGCCTTAATGACTTGGGCGTGGATATGTTGTTTGAATATTATCACTCGTTGTTAAGACGTGAGGAGTTTCTTAAAAAAGACGAATAAAAAAATGTCCTGAATTTTGAAAATTCAGGACGTTTTTTTCTTAATTTTTCATCATTTCGTCAAGCTTTATACCCACAGTATCCAGCCAATCGCCTTCAAAAAGCTCAATCATACCTGCATCGGACGCTGCAGCAAGCTTAGGCTCGACAGGAATTCTGCCTAAAAGCGGCAGATGATGCTCCATCAAAACAGCATCGATGTGACTGTCGCCGAAAATTTTGATTTCCTTTCCGCAGTCGGGACATTTTACATAGCTCATATTCTCTACAACACCGAGTATGGGAATATTCATCATACCTGCCATCTTGACAGCCTTTTCTACTATCATTCCCACAAGCTCCTGCGGTGATGCGACAACAATTATTCCGTCAACGGGTAGTGACTGGAACACCGTGAGCGGCACATCGCCTGTGCCCGGAGGCATATCCACGAACATAAAGTCGACGTCCTCCCATACAACGTCTGTCCAGAACTGCTTTACCGTGCCTGCAATAACAGGGCCTCTCCATATAACAGGGTCGGTTTCATTTTCCAAAAGGAGATTAAGGCTCATAATCTTGATACCCGTCTTTGAAATCTCGGGCAGAATTCCAAGCTCAGAGCCCTGAGCCTTTTTCTTTATACCGAACATCTTAGGGATTGACGGGCCTGTGAGGTCGGCGTCAAGTATTGCCGTCTGATATCCGTGCCTTGCTGAAATAACAGCTGAAAGTGCGGTAACTAACGATTTTCCCACGCCGCCTTTACCGCTGACAATTCCTATAACCTTTTTTATATTACTGTTTGGATTTTGAGGGGCAAGCAGACTTTCAGCCTCGCGGCTTTCGCAGTTTGCCTGGCAGTTTTCGCAATCGTGATTACATTCCATTTAAGTCAAGACCTTTCCGTAATGTTTTATTCTCCTATTAGTATATACTTTTTTGTAAAAAAGTCAAGTTTCCTATTGAACACAATAGATTTTTTGTGTTACAATAAAAGGGAGAAAGGACGTGCATGGTATGAAAAACAAGGAGAAGATGTCCGTTTGGTATATGCTTAAAAGGTTTATTCCGTATTTTACAAGATATAAGGTTACATTGATTTTAGACCTCGTATGTGCGGCGCTGACGGCTGTGTGCGAGATTATCTTTCCGCTTATTGCGAGGGAGATTTCTAATGCGGCAATATATGACTCGGCTGCACTTACGGTTAGTTATGTTGCCAAAATAGCAGTATTCTATCTAGTGCTGCGTGTTATTGACACTGCGGCAAATTATTATATGGCATATAACGGTCACGTTATGGGCGTAAAAATCGAAACAGATATGCGAAGGGATTTGTTTTCGCATCTGCAAAAGCTGTCCTTTTCCTACTACTCAAACACAAAAGTAGGACAGATTATGGGCAGAATTACGTCCGATTTGTTTGATATAACCGAGTTTGCACATCACGGACCGGAGGAGCTTTTTATAGTAGGGCTGAAATTTGTTGCATCATTTATAATCTTAGCAAATATCAACCTGCCGCTTACGGGAATAATTTTTGTGCTTGTGCCGATAATGCTTGTGTCCAGCCTTAGCTGGCGTGGGAAGATGCGTGATGCCTTTAAGCGTCAACGTCATCAGATTGGCGAGCTTAATGCTCAGGTGGAAGACAGCCTTTTGGGTGTGCGTGTGGTAAAATCCTTTGCCAACGAAGATGTCGAGAAAACAAAATTCGAAAAGGGTAACGACGAATTTAAGAACATTAAAAAGCGTGGCTATCTATATATGGCAGCATTTCAGTCGACTACAAGGTTTTTTGACGGATTGATGTACATAACGGCGGTTGCCGCAGGCGGAATATTTATAATTTACGGCAAAATAAATGCTGCCGATTTGATGGCATATCTGTTGTATATTTCTACCCTGCTTGCATCAATTAGGGTAATAGTGAACTTTAGCGAGCAGTTCCAGCGCGGAATGACAGGTATTGAACGCTTTTTGGAGATTATGGACACCGAGCCTGATATAGTGGACAAAGAGGACGCTGTTGAGGCAGGAGAGTTTAGCGGCAAGGTTGAGCTTAAAAATGTCGGCTTCCATTACCCTGATGATGACGAGTATGTCCTAAGGGATATATCCCTTAAAGTTAACCCCGGCGAAAGTATAGCGCTTGTCGGCCCGTCGGGCGGGGGCAAGACTACTCTTTGCAACCTTATCCCGAGATTTTACGAGGTGACAGACGGCGAGATACTGATTGACGGTATCAATGTTAATGATATGACAATGGCATCTTTAAGAGGGCAGATAGGCGTTGTAATGCAGGATGTGTATATGTTCTCAGGCAGAGTCAGGGACAATATAGAATACGGCAAGCCGGGCGCAACTTTAGACGAGATTATAGCGGCGGCAAAACGTGCAGGTGCACACGAATTTATCGAAAAGCTGCCCGACGGCTATGATACGTATGTCGGCGAACGAGGAGTCAAGCTATCGGGTGGACAAAAGCAGAGAATTTCTATCGCGAGAGTTTTCTTAAAAAATCCACCGATACTGATACTTGACGAGGCGACCTCTGCACTTGATAACGAGAGCGAAAGAATAGTTCAAGAATCGCTCGATGAGCTGGCTAAGGGCAGAACGGTATTTACAATAGCGCACCGCCTTACTACTATAAAAAATGCCGATAAAATCATCGTGCTTACCGATGACGGCATTGAGGAGAGCGGTACACATAGTGAACTGATAGCTAAGGAAGGCTTGTACTATCATTTATACAACATATAATAAAACCCCGCATAATGCGGGGTTTTTGCGTGTTATGAAAGTCTTGCTATTGCTTCTGCAGCCTTAATTCCGTCTACTGCCGAGGAGGTAATTCCACCTGCGTGACCGCCGCCCTCGCCTGCAGAAAAGAGACCCTTTACTGAAAGCTCAAGGTTTTCATCTCTTATGAGCCTTACGGGCGACGAGCTACGTGTTTCGGGAGCAGTAAGGATTGCATCATCAGCTGCAAAGCCGTGTATTCGCTTGTCCATCAAAAGTAGTCCCTGCCCAATTGACTCTGTAATAAAATGGGGGAATACCCTTTCAAGCTTTGCAGGGCATACATCCGGTCGGTAGGTGGGTTTAATACTGTCAGGCTCGTTTTTGTCCGTTCTGCCGAGAAAACTTCCTACCGTTTCGCACGGCGCTTTTCCGCCGCCGACTAAATACGCCTTCTTTTCAATATCACGTTGCAGATACATTCCTGCAAGAGGGTCATGGCTCTTAAAATCGGCAGGTGTAACATTTACTAAAACTGCGCTGTTTGCATTTTTACCCAAGCGGTCGGAATAGCTCATACCATTGGTAACTATGGTATCCTTTTCCGATGCGCTTGCCACCACATATCCGCCGGGACACATACAAAAGGTGTACAAGGACCTGCCGTTACCTAAATGCACCGCAAGCTTATAATCGGCTGGGGGCAGTTTTTTTGCGGCTTCGCCGTACATTGAGGCGGATATAAACTCCTGCGAGTGTTCTATTCTTGCCCCGATTGAAAATGGCTTCTGCTCCATTTTAATTCCGTTCTTTTTGAGCATTTCAAAGGTATCTCTTGCACTGTGGCCGATGGCAAGGACTATCCTGTCCGTTTCGATTTCGTACCTGTCCGTTTCACTCTCGACTATCGCACCTAAGATTTTGCCGTTTTCGGTTTTTATGTCGCAAAGTGTGGTTAAAAACCGAACCTCTCCGCCAAGCCTTATTATCTCAAGACGTATATTCTTTACGATATTCCTAAGCAGGTCGGTACCGATATGAGGTTTGTTGTCTATAAGGATATCCTCTTTTGCACCAAACCTGACAAATTCCTCTAAGACTGCACGTATTCTTATATCCTTTGTACCTGTGTTGAGCTTTCCGTCCGAGAATGTGCCTGCACCGCCCTCGCCAAACTGCACGTTTGTTCTCTCATCAAGAGCGCCGCCCGACCAATATGTTTCTACCGTCTTTGTGCGTGTGTCTACGTCTGCACCACGCTCTATAACTATCGGGCAAAAGCCTGCACGTGCAAGGTATAATGCACAAAAAAGTCCTGCAGGGCCTGTCCCGACAATTAAGGGACGTTTTCCTCGCACAGTGCAGTCGGGAAAGGTATAGGCCTCATTTTTAGCGATACTGACATTTGATAGCCCTTTTTTTAATATCATTGACTCATTTTCTGCGTCAACATCAACACTAAGGACATAATGCACGTCTGATTTTCTGCGTGCGTCTATGGCTCGCTTTATAATTTTAACCGATTTAACCTTTGTGCCAAGCTGTTTTTCGAGTCTTTTTTCTATCTTTTGAATATCGTCATCAAGCTCTGCACGAAAATTTATAACTCTTAACATAAAGACAGCTCCTCATTTATGGCATTAGCAGCTCTCACACCACATAGCCATGCCCAACCAAGATTATAGCCGCCGCATTCGCCGTCGCAATCGAGCATCTCGCCCGTTATGTACAGTCCATTTGTAAAATTGGATTGCATAGACAGCGGGTCGATTTCAGAAAGCGGAATACCGCCTGAGGTTACCTGCGCGTTATCCCATTTAAGTGTTCCTGTGACATTGAGCGGAAGAGCCTTAATAGCGTGGGCAAGCCTTGTCAAATCAGTTTCGGAAAGCTTGTCGGCAGGTGTGGCAGGGCTTATTCCCAGTACGTGTTTTATGATTTGTTGCCCTACACGCTTTTGTATTATTCCCAGAGGAAGCTCCTCGGCTTCTCTGCCCTTTGCGGCAGCAGCTTTGATGCGATAGAGGATATATTCCTCGTTGTAATCTTCTGCAAAGTCAATTACAATTTGAGAGTCTGGTTTAAGATGCCTTGAAAGCTGCATTGCAGCAATACCGCTTACACCGTAGTCGGTAAACTGTATCTCTCCGCTCTCTGCTGCTATTTCGCTGTTGTGGGATAAAAGCTTTATCCCTGCTTTGCACCTGATACCTTTTAACGCAGAAGTAAAGCTTGTGTCCGATTTGAGAGCCACAAGAGCAGGGGAGAGAGTATTTACGCTGTGCCCCAAGGACTTTGCCAGCTTGTAGCCGATGCCGTCAGAGCCTGTCTTTGGCGCAGCCATACCGCCGCAGGACAGGATAACCACATCAGCAAAGGCACATTCGCCGTTTGATGATACAATTTCAAAACACGTATCCTGCTTTTTTATCTCGGTAACACAAAAATCACAGCGGAT
Source organism: Clostridia bacterium (assembly GCA_045649145.1). Lineage (GTDB taxonomy): Bacteria > Bacillota > Clostridia > UBA1381 > UBA1381 > HGM11525. Next base: position 15,251 of record JAZRPK010000016.1, on the reverse strand, counting down.
ATTTACGCCCTTTTCGGCCGCTTCATACCTTAAAACGTCAAGAACGGCTGATGCCTGATTGCAAAGAGGATATACTCTGCCTTCGTCTTCTATACGCATTAAAAGTCCCAGATTTTCAAAAAAGGTCATAGCCTCTGACGCAGGCGATTGTCCTAGCACATCAGCAATAATGTTGCTGTCAGCTGACTTAAGATGCTCCGGTGAGATATTGGTATTTAAGAGATTGCATCTGCCGTTACCGGTTGAGAGCAACTTTTTTCCTACCCTGTCATTACGCTCGTAAATTGTTATATCAGCACTCTTATTAAGAGCACAGGCGACGGCAAGACCTGACGCACCGCCGCCGATTATAGCTATCCTTTTATTCATTGTTTCCCGCCTTTTTAGCCTCACGGGCTCTTAAAAGTTCTTCAAATATCATCTTGATAACCATTACAACAGGTACAGACAAAATCATACCCCAAAGACCAAACAGCCCGCCACCTAATGTAACAGCGAAGATTATCAAAAGAGGTCTCGCTTTTAGCATATTGCCCATTATTTTAGGACCGATAAAGTTGCCGTCAATCTGCTGGAGGACAATAAGTGCAATACCAGTCCAAAGAGCCTGCAGCCAACCTCCTGTAAGCAATGTGGCAATAATTGCAACCGATACCGCTACAATTGCGCCAAAATAGGGGATAAGGCTGAACACGCCTATCATAAGACCTAAAACGGGAGCATATTTAACCTTTAGAAGACTCATTATTATAGTACTTAATATTCCGACTATTAGTCCGTCCATAACAACCGAGAAGATATATTTTGAAAATATATCGTTTGTTCTTGCTGCAAATTCGACGAAGCGCTGCACTTTTTCTCTGGGAACAAATGCGTTTAATACACGCTTTATACTCTCGGATATGAGCTGTTTGTCGGCAAGCATATAAACAGAGATAATGATTGAGATGAATACGTTAAACACACCTGAGGTTGCGTTTATAACGCCTTGCGCATATTTGCCAAACTCTGAAAGCCTGATATTTTTGATAAAGCTTTGTATGCCGTCAATTGCGTTCTGCTTATCAAGGTCAATAAGATTGATGTCAAACCGCAGTTGAAGCTCGTTGATTTTCTCGACCATAAGCTCGAGGTAGTAGGGGACATTTAAGTACAAGTCCATAAGGTTTTTGTATACTGCGGGGATGACAGTTCTTAGAATAATGCTTATAAGTATAAGTGCAAGCAGGTACACTGCAGTAATCGAAACGCCCTTGGAATGTTTTTTTACAAATCGGGAACGGGATTTTTCTGCTAATGCTTTGACCTTCTTGATTGGTATATTAAGAAGATACGCAATAACAAAGCCTGTAATAAAAGGTCCCAAAGCGCGCATCACAGTGCCAAAAAATGCGAAAATATTATTAAAGTTATCTACTGTTTTGTAAATGATGATAACACCGGCTACAAACAAAAATGCCAAAATCCAGGTTGAATACTTCTGTTTCATCCAAAAATCTCCTTTGTAAAATCTTATAAAGTAAGGGAGTCGCCTTTTTCTCAAGCGACCCCCTTAAAGCTTTTACTCTTTTCAGGTTATTTTACTATGATTACCGATGCTGCCTCAAAAGCGCCGTTTGTATATGTGCCGTATGCGGAAATAACATTTCCCTCTTTGACGTCACGGAACTGCTTTGCGCTACCGGCAGCTGTTATAAAGGTTGTTTTGCTGTCCTTGCAGTAGATTGTTTCCTCGTATGTGTTGCCTGTTGAATCAACTGCAAGAACCTTTATAAACTTATATGATGCGTTAACAGAAAGAACTGTACCGCTTACATTGCCCTCTGTAGACTGGTTGGTGATGCTTGCAATCTTTGTAACAGCGTTGCTCTCTGTTGTAAGAGTAACCTTGTCACCTACTCTGAAATCGTAGAGAGTGCCTTCTTCGCCGTTTATTGTAATTGCAATATTGTTGGTAACATCATAAACCTTTTCCACACCATTTACAAGCACGGTAATGCTCGGAGTTGCAGAGATGTTTACTGCACGGATTGTGCCATCAACTGTCACCTTGGTAGAGGATGCTGCAATTTTTGAAATAACACCATATTCCAAGGTAAGTGTCACCTTATCGCCTCTGTATACAGAATTCATATCTGTAGAGGTACCGTCTTTCATAACCGAAACATTATTGCCGATAACAAGCACCATACCATCATATTTTTCATCAGCATGGCTGATTGTAATGGTCGGGTTTGATGCGTCGTGGCTGATTGCTTCAACGGTAGCAGCCTTTATGGTTACGTCCTTGTTTGTTGCTGCCATCTTTTCAACCTTGCCGCCCGAGAGGGAAAGAGTTACATAATCGCCTGCTGTAAAATCACGGATTGTAGCCTTGTCGCCGTTCTTTGTAATATCTGTGATACCGCTGATGCAGGTGTAGGTTACAACTTTGTTTGTAGCAGGATCGGTAACGTTAATGGACAAAACTCCTTCAACATTCTGATAGCTATTGAAAATTGCACTTACTTCGCGATCGGGCTCTGCCGAATTAACATCTACATAAATCACACCGTTGTTGCTGAGAGTTACTGTTGCTCTTACGCCCTCGGCAACGTTTTTAGCCTGAGCTTTTTCTCCCTCTATAAAGAAGAGTGTGCCGGATGTATAGGAAAGAGTGCTGCTCTCGCCGTCCGGATCTGCAACTGTCAGGGACATTTCATCTGTGTCGATAGCACTTATTTTAACCTCGCTGAAGGTCACATTCATTTTCTCGACTGTATTAGAAAGCATAACAGCAATCTGCGACCTTAATACCGAAGTGTTCGGCGAAAATGTGCCGTCGCCCATACCGCTCATTATGCCCTTTTCGGTTACGTAGTATACATATTTTTTAGCTGCAGAGGGGATATCCGAAACATCGGTATATTCCAAATCAAGCATAAGATTAGCCTTAGCCTCTGCCTCTCCGCCCATAGCCTTGGTTATAATGGTTGCCGCTTCATAACGGAGCATCGGGTCATTTTTGACGCTGCCTTTTAAGTATGCAGTTGCCTCTGCCTCGGTAAGAGCACCACGGTAGAGCATATAAGCAACGTCCTCTTTGCCGAAATTAAGGCCATATGTATCGATAAGCTCGCCATACTCTGCAAGTGCATATTCAACAGCAGATGTGTTTAATGCGCTTCTTGAACCCATAGCACGTGCGAAAAGTGATATAGTTTCGATTTTTGATACTGTTTTACCCGGCTTAAAGGTACCATCCTCGTAACCGCTGATAAGACCTTTCTCAGCCATATCCTCTATATAGGCAGATGCCCAGTCATAAGCTGTTCCCTCAACGTCGGAAAATGTTGCGCCAAACGCTGTGGCAGCGATAGACATCGCGGCAGTTGTTGCCACTAATCCCTTTAGTATTTTATTCATTTCCACTCCTCCAAACAAACAAGTTTTTCTTACCATTTATCATAGCATAAATAACCTGCTTATTCAATATTTGTTTTGAATTTGTAGAAATATTGTAACATTTGCACAAAGATTTTTCCAAGATATAGTGTTTTACACCTTACAAAACTCGGTTTTTTCCACAAAATACCGATATATACTACATCTCCATACGGCAGACCGATACCTCGTAGGCTGTTTTTTCGATGTAGTCATCATCGTCGGTGCGTTTTTGGTAGACACGTGACTGAATTCTGCCCCATATGCGAAGATTGCTCCCGATTCCTATATGCTTGCAAAAGCGTGCATTTCTGCCCCATGTAATAATGGGGATATAATCAGATTTGTTATAGGTGCGGTTTACTGCTAAAAGCAGGTCGCAGATTTCGCGTCCGAATGGCGTTGTGCGGTAGACAGGTTCTTTGCATACAAAGCCGTTTAGGAAAAGGGTGTTTGGGTTTTTAGTGCCGATATCATCGGCGTATTTTATATCACGTGCAAAAACGCTTAGAATAAGCCTGTTAGCGCCATTTTCCATTGCGTTATAGGAGCGGAACTGTCCTTCTACAAAGACGGTGTCGCCTTTACTGATGTTAAAGTCGGATAAAAGCCTCTCAGATGCAATTATGCGTATGTGGTCGCTTACGCCCGACAGGCGTGGAACGTCTAATATAAACAGGTAAAAGGCTTCTGCGTATATTTCGTGGCTGAACGTAGGCTCGCTCTCAACAGTGCCTATAAGCTCGGCACGGTTATTGCTGTCTGTAAACTCCATTTTATTTACCATCCCTTCTGTTTTGTCCTTTTTGATATCATATTCACAAGAGGCGATTATTATGCCTTAAGCCACTTGACAAATTGTCGGTTTGGTGGGATAATATATGTTGAAATAATATAGTATTGAAAGGAACAGAAGATATATGGAGGACAGCAGAAACATTGCAAAAACCTATGATCCGTCGCAGGTTGAGGACAGGCTTTATAACGAATGGTGCGAGAAGGGATATTTTCACGCTACACCCTCGCCCGATAAAAAGCCGTATACAATAGTTATTCCGCCTCCCAATGTAACAGGACAGCTGCATATGGGACACGCTCTTGACGAAACCTTGCAGGATATTTTGATCAGATATAAGAGAATGCAGGGCTATTGCACCCTTTGGGTACCGGGAACAGACCACGCAGGTATTGCTACTCAGATTAAGGTTGAGGAAGAGCTTAGAGTCAAAGAGGGCAAAACCCGCTATGACCTCGGCAGAGAGAAATTTTTGGAGCGTGTATGGGACTGGAAAAAGCTCTACGGCGACAGAATTATAAACCAGCTTAAGAAAATAGGCTCGTCTTGCGACTGGGACAGAGAGCGCTTTACTATGGACGAGGGCTGTTCCAAGGCTGTAAGAGAGGTTTTTGTAAACCTTTATAATAAGGGACTTATCTATCAGGGCTCGAGAATTATTAACTGGTGTCCGCACTGCATTACTGCACTTTCCGATGCAGAGGTTGAGCACGCAGAGCAGGCAGGACACTTCTGGCATATTAAATATCAGGTTAAGGGCAGCGATGATTTTGTTATAATTGCAACCACACGTCCCGAAACCCTGTTCGGAGATACCGCTGTTGCAGTAAATCCTGAGGACGAAAGATATGCAAATCTTATCGGCAAGACACTTCTTTTGCCTCTTACCGATAGGGAAATCCCTGTTATTGCAGATGAATATGTTGATAAGGAGTTCGGTACAGGTTGTGTTAAAATAACACCCGCACACGACCCTAATGACTTTGAGGTAGGTATGCGTCATAACCTTGAACAGATTAAGGTTATGAACGATGACGCTACAATGAACAGCTATGCAGGAAAATACGAGGGCATGGACCGCTATGAATGCCGCAAAGCTATGCTTGTCGATTTGGCAGAAATGGGACTTTTGGTTAAAACTGAGGACCATTCACACAATGTGGGACAGTGCTATCGTTGTGGTACAACCGTCGAGCCGATTATCTCAAAGCAGTGGTTTGTAAAGATGAAGCCGCTGGCAGAGCCGGCTATTAAGGCTGTTAAAGAAGGGGACACAAAATTTGTTCCCGAGCGTTTCTCCAAAACCTATATGAACTGGATGGAGAATGTGTTTGATTGGTGTATATCCCGTCAGCTTTGGTGGGGACACAGAATTCCGGCGTTTTACTGTCAGGATTGCGGAGAAACTATTGTTTCCAAAGAGGATATAATTACCTGTCCCCATTGTGGCGGAAAGGTAAAGCAGGACGAGGATGTTTTGGACACATGGTTTTCTTCTGCGCTCTGGCCTTTCTCAACACTCGGTTGGCCGCAAAAGACAGAGGACCTCGATTATTTCTATCCGACAAGTACGCTTGTAACGGGCTATGATATTATCTTCTTCTGGGTTTCCAGAATGATTTTCTCTGCTCTTGAGCACACAGGCAAGGCTCCGTTTGAGCACGTGTTCATTCACGGCCTTGTGCGTGATTCGCAAGGAAGAAAGATGTCCAAATCTTTAGGAAACGGTATCGACCCGCTTGAGATTATAAAAGATTACGGTGCAGATGCACTCAGATTTACGCTTGCAACAGGTAATGCACCCGGTAATGATATGCGTTTTTATATCGAGCGTGTTGAGGCGAGCCGTAACTTTGCAAATAAGATTTGGAACGCGTCACGCTTTACGCTGATGAACCTTGATATAACCGAGAACAAGCTTCCGGACAATCTTCGTCCCGAGGATAAGTGGATTGTGTCTAAGTATAACCGACTTGTAAAAGAGGTTACCGAAAACTTAGACAAATTCGAGCTTGGTATTGCAGTTTCAAAGCTGTATGACTTTATCTGGGACAGCTTCTGTGACTGGTATATCGAGCTTGTCAAGCCCAGACTGTTTGATAAGGGAAGCGAAAGTGCCGAGTCGGCGCAGTATGTGCTTACCTACGTGCTTTCAAATACAATGAAGCTGTTGCATCCCTTTATGCCGTTTATCACAGAGGAGATATGGCAGCATTTGCCACACGAGGGCGAGAGCATTATGATTTCCGAGTTCCCGAAATATAACGCCGACCTTGATTTCCCCGAGGCAGAAAAGGATATGGAAATAATTATGTCTGCAATAGGTGCGCTCAGAAACCGCCGTGCAGAAATGAACGTACCGCCGTCAAAGAAAGCTAAGCTTATAATCGTAACCGACAAGGCAGACGTTTTCAAAGCAGGCGAGGCATTCTTTGTAAAGCTTGCATCTGCAAGTGAGGTTGAAATAACCACAAGCCGTGAGGGTGTTCCAGCCAATGCGGTTAATATAGTAGTTGAGGGTGCAGAGCTATTCCTGCCGCTTGCAGAGCTTGTTGACAAGGACAAGGAGCTTGAGCGTCTTAACAAGGAAAAGAAGGAATTGGAAGGTGAGATAAAGAGAGTGGAGGGCAAGCTCTCCAATCAGGGCTTTATCGCAAAAGCACCGCAAAAGGTGGTAGACGAAGAAAGAGCAAAGGGTGAAAAATACCGCGAAATGCTCGAAAAGGTGGAAGCATCAATTACAGCAATGGAGAATATGTAATCGCATATTTTGAAGGGGATGGAGCAAATGGGCGGATATCTCGATAGAATATCATCACCGGAGGACCTTAAGAAGATGACGGTTGACGAGCTTAAACTGCTCGCAGCTGAAGTGAGGGAATTTTTGATAAACAGCGTTACCGCAACAGGAGGTCATCTTGCGTCAAATCTTGGTGTGGTAGAGCTTACAATAGCACTTTTGGCGGTGTTTGATACGCCCGAGGACAAGATAATATGGGATGTGGGACATCAGTCATATGTTTATAAGCTTTTAACGGGCAGACGTGATGGCTTTGCAACACTGCGTAAATTCGGCGGAATGAGCGGCTTTCCCAAAACACAGGAGAGCGAATATGACAGCTTTAATACAGGACATAGCTCGACCTCTGCATCAGCCGCTTTAGGAATGGCTCGTGCAAGGGACTATCAGGGCAAAAAATATAACGTCGCTGCAGTATTCGGCGACGGAGCTTTGACCGGCGGTATGATGTATGAGGCAATGAACGATGCAGGCAGAGGCAGGGCCAAGGTCATATATATCCTTAACGATAATGCAATGTCCATTTCGAAAAACGTGGGCGCAATATCAAAGTACCTGCGTGAGCTAAGACAAAAGCCGATGTACTTTAAGTCCAAGGAAGTGGTATTAAACTTCCTTTCAAAACTGCCGTATGGCGGTGTCGGTATGGCAAGGGCAATCCGCCATATAAAACGGGCGATAAGTGCAACTGTGCTACCTACGACTTTATTTGAAGATTTGGGCTTTGACTATTACGGCCCTATTGACGGACACGATTTTACATCGCTCTTTAATGCTCTTGAACACGCAAAAAGGAGCAAAAAGTCGGTGCTTATACACCTTCTTACCAAAAAGGGTAAGGGTTATGCTCTTGCAGAGGGCAATCCACAGGATTTTCACGGCATATCAGCCAGCGGCTCGGTCAAGGTAAAGGACTTTTCGGAGGCGTTTGGAGAGAGTCTTGTTTCGGTTGCCTCGGAAAATGCTAAAGTTGTAGCCGTTACGGCGGCAATGCCCACAGGTACGGGACTTGATGTATTCCGTGAAAAATTCAAAGCAAGATATATTGACGTCGGAATTGCCGAACAGCACGCAGTTACTATGTCGGCAGGTATGGCAATCTCGGGTATGATACCCGTTGTGCCGCTTTATTCGTCCTTCCTGCAAAGAGCGTATGACCAGGTACTGCACGACGTCTGTCTGCAAAATCTGCACGTTGTGTTCCCGATTGACAGAGCGGGAGTTGTTGGTGCAGACGGCGAAACGCATCAGGGTATGTTTGATATTTCGTTCCTTAATGCAATGCCTAATATGTCAATTCTGTCGCCGTCCTGCTATAAAGAGCTTTCCGAAATGCTTTCCTATGCAGTAGAGGAACATAACGAACCGATTGCGATTAGATACCCACGTGGCTCGGAGTGTGCAGAAAATGCCGTGCCCGAATTTGAGTTTGGCAAGGGTTATGTGCTAAAGGACGGCTCGGATATTGCGATATTTACAACAGGCAGAATGATTAAAACTGCTATGGCAGTATCGGAAATTTTGAGTGAAAAGGGAGTAGGTGTCGGGGTGTATGTATTGCCGACTATAAAGCCTCTCGATACCAAATTTGTCGAAGAAAATGCACGCGGGAAAAAGCTTATGATGACGATAGAAGACGGCGTAATGAGCGGCGGCTTCGGTGCAGCTGTTATGACAGGACTGGCAGCTTATAAGGATATGCCGGAGCTTGTGATAAAAGCGTTCCCCGACAAACCCGTACCGCATGGTACGGTTGCCGAGCTTGACAGACTGTTCCAAATGGACGCAGAAAGCATAGCACATTTTATAGAGGAGAAACTAAATGAGCGATAAGGTACGCCTTGACGTGCTTTTGTATGAGAGCGGACTTTGCCAGAGCAGAGAACGTGCAAAGGCACTTATAATGGCAGGTCAGGTTTATATAGATAATGTTAAATATGATAAAGCAGGCGAACAGGTTTTAAGGACTGCCAAGCCTGAAATCCGTGGCGAAACGCTAAAATATGTAAGCCGTGGCGGCTTAAAGCTGGAAAAGGCGATGCAGGAGTTTCCTATAGACCTAAACGGAGTAGTGGCGATGGATATCGGTGCATCGACAGGCGGCTTTACAGACTGTATGCTGCAAAACGGTGCGGCTAAGGTCTTTGCTGTTGATGTCGGCTATGGTCAGTTTGCGTGGAAACTCCGTAGTGACAGCAGGGTTGTCAATATGGAGCGGACAAATATCCGCTATGTTACACTTAAGGATATCGGTGAGGCGTTGGATTTTGCCTCGATTGACGTGTCATTTATATCACTTTCCCTTGTACTGCCGGTGGCATATAGCCTCTTAAAAGACGGCGGCGAGGTGGTTGCACTTATAAAGCCGCAGTTTGAGGCGGGCAAGGGTCAAGTCGGGAAAAAGGGCGTTGTCAGGGATGCCAATATACACTGTGAGGTCATAGATAAGGTTGTTAATATCTCACGTGATGTGGGTTTTGGCGTTTTGGGACTGTCCTTTTCACCTGTTAAGGGCCCCGAGGGGAATATTGAATATCTTATTTATCTTAAAAAGAATGCCCCCGACAGCGAAATCGGTGCAGAGGAAATAAACAGAGTTGTAGAAGAGTCGCATAGTGTGCTTTAATAGGGAGTGAGTAGTTTGCGGTTATATGATGATATAATTATAAGCGGCAGCAGGGCAATAGCGAGGTCGTATGCTAAGGTAAATCTGACGTTGGATGTGCTTGGCAAAAGAGCTGACGGCTACCACGATGTCAAGATGATAATGCAGACAACAGGTCTATTTGATTTGGTAATTGTCGATAAAGAGCCTTACGGCATTTCTGTTTCCACTAACCTTAAATTTCTGCCGACGGGCGATAAGAATATTGCATGGAAGGCGGCTGCGGCTTTCTTTGAAAGCTGTGGTATCAAAGGCGGCGCACGTATTTTGATACATAAAAATATACCTGTTGCGGCAGGGCTTGCGGGTGGTAGTGGTAATGCAGCGGCGGTGCTTTGCGCACTTGACAGACTGTATGATACTAACCTTTCGGACAGCGAGCTTTGTGCAATCGGTGCCAAGCTTGGCGCAGATGTGCCCTACTGCATCTTGGGCGGTACACAGCTTGCCGAGGGAATAGGCGAACATCTTACCGAGCTTGAGCCAATGCCGAAATCGACTATATTGCTGGTAAAGCCGCCTGTTAGTATTTCTACAGCACAGATTTATGCTGAAATAGATTCTTGCAAAGAACTTGACCGTCCCGATACAGATGCCGTACTTAAGGCTATCAAAAAGGGCGACCTTAAGGGAATAGCAGAAAAGCTTTCAAATGTGATGGAGGCTGTTACTGCAAGGGAAAACCCTGTCATAAATCAGATAAAGGAAAAGATGAAAACAGACGGAGCGCTCGGCAGCGTTATGAGCGGCTCAGGCCCTACAGTGTTCGGAATATTTGATGATTGTAATAAGGCGAAAGAAAGTGCGGACAGCTTTTATAATCTATATAAAGAAACATACCTTACAAGGTCATATAACTAAAAAAACCGCTCTGATGAGCGGTTTTTAGATGTTGGAGCTGTCTAGCAGAGTCGAACTGCCGACCTCATCCTTACCAAGGATGCGCTCTACCTACTGAGCTAAGACAGCGAAACAACATAGATATTATAAAGCACAAAAGCTGATTTGTCAATACCCAAAAAGAGATTTTTCGCTAATAAAATAAAGATGCACTACTGTGCATCTTTTTGCTTGTTATAAATAAGCCACAGACCTTTAAGAAGAAGGTCCTTGTCATAATGAGCCTTGTGCGTGCAAAGGTCGGTTACTACTGCACCAAAGCCGCCTGTTGTTATAACTGTAGCCTCCTCGCCAAGCTCTTTCTCTATGCGGTCGATCATACCATCCATCATAGCCGCACAACCGATAATAAGACCGCTGCGCATTGCGTGCTCGGTATTTTTGCCGATTACAGAGTCGGGTGCGCTGAGGCTTATTCCGGGGAGCATAGAAGCATTAGCCGAAAGTGTTTGCTGTGACAGCTTAAGACCGGTTGTGATGATACCTCCGGCATAGTGTGAGTTTTTATCTATTACGGATATTGTAGTAGCTGTGCCGAGGTCGAATATAATAAGCGGAGCTTTATATTCTGCCAAAGCGGCAACCGCACCTGTTAAAAGGTCGCTGCCCAAGGTTTCGGGGTGGTCGATATCTATAACAAGACCGTGGTTGGATTTTACATCAACAATATACGGCTCACAACCAAACACAAGCTTTATCGCACGTGAAAGAACTCCGTTTATAGGCGGTACAACCGACGAAATAATAGCGCCGTCAAAGTCTTTAGTTGAAATCTTTTGAATATCAAAGCTGCTTTTAAGAATAACGGCATATTCCATTTCCGTTCTGCCGCGGTCGGTCTCAATCCTGCCCTCAAACAGAATTTTGCCGTCTTCAATACAGCCAAAAACAATATTTGTATTTCCTACATCAAGAGCAAGTATCATAATGAAATTCCTCTCTTAATATTTGTTTCTGATGTCGAGAATCCTTACTATTACAGGACTTAGAACAATGTTTATTGCAAGCTCAATCAGGAAATTTACCCCCACCAAGCCAACAATCATATACTGTCCTACATTATCACCAAAGCCAAGACCTGCAGCCCATTCGGTTATGGTAGGCATAAAGAATACCAAACAGCCTAAAAGGAACACGCCCGTGTTTGCCAGTGGTGATGCAATTGCTGCAGCAACAACGGCAACATATTTGTTATAGCGTGCTAAGAGTTTGTAAACAAGACCTGCCAAAAGACCGCACAGAGCACCCTTTGCCAGAACGGTAATAATTGTACCGGGCACACTAACGGCTAAAAATGAGTTGGCATCACCTGTTGCAAGTACAATTACGCCAAACACAAGCCCTAACCATACACCTGACGAAACACCGCACAGTGCCGCACCTAAAACAATCGGAACCAGGGTTAAAGTGATGGAAAACATACTAAAACGCAAATTCATACTTACAAATTGTAATATAACCACAAGAGCGGTCAGCATTGCAGTGATTACCAGTTTTTTAGTCAGTTGCGAATTTGAGTTATTCATATAAGATGCCTCCTATGTAAAATTGCTGTTTTGTGGGTATATTATACACCCAAAAGCAAATGACGTCAAGAAAAATACATTTTTTTCTTGACAAGAACTTGTATGTGTGGTATTATAGTAAAGCAGTTCAAATGCCGGTGTGGTGGAATTGGCAGACGCGCGGGACTCAAAATCCCGTGGTAGCGATACCGTGTCGGTTCGACCCCGACCACCGGCACCAAATCGGAACAAGTTATACTTGTTCCGATTTTTTATTGGCAAATACACAAAGAAACAAATTTAATTTATGCTGTAAATAAATTTGTGTGATATAGATATAAAACGGGTCAACTTTTGCGTAAAATGCCACTTGACAATGAATTGTACAAATGTTAAAATGTGAAAGATGACAAGGGCGTCACTAAGGAAGGTGAGTGCCCTATTTTTCTTAAAAGGAGATAAAAAAATGAAGAATCTTGGTTACTACAACGGAAAATTTGGCGAAATTGAGGAAATGACAGTACCAATGAATGACAGAGTATGTTATTTTGGCGACGGCGTTTATGATGCAACAAGCAGCCGTAATTACAAGATATTTGCACTTGATGAGCATATTGACCGTTTATATAACAGTGCAGCACTTTTAAGAATAGAAATTTCACAGACTAAAGAGGAAATGAAAGCTATCCTCAACGAAATGGTTTCAAAGATGGATACAGGCGAAAACTTCGTATACTGGCAGGTTACAAGAGGTACAGGCAAAAGAGACCACGTATTTTTGGATGACAAAAAGTCTAACCTCTGGATTACAATCACTCATAAGGATGTAATTGATATATACAAAAAGGTTAAGCTTATTACACTTGAAGACACTCGCTTCCTGCACTGTAACATCAAGACTCTTAACCTTATCCCATCTGTTATTGCATCTCAGAAGGCTAAGGAAGCAGGCTGTGATGAGGCAGTTTTGCACAGAGGCGACAGAGTAACAGAGTGTGCTCACAGTAATGTACATATTATTAAAGACGGCGTATTTATGACAGCACCGACAGACCACCTCATTCTTCCGGGTATTGCAAGAGCACATCTTATAAAAGCGTGCAAAAAGCTCGGTATTGCTGTTGACGAAACACCATTTACAGTTGATGAGCTGATGAATGCAGACGAGGTTCTTGTTTCTTCTGCAAGTACATTCGGACGTGCTGCAAGCGAAATTGACGGCAAGCCTGTCGGCGGTAAAGCCCCCGAACTACTCAAAAAGCTTCAGGACGAGGTAATGCGTGAATTCTTTGAGGAAACAGAATAATTAACTTTAGGATAGGGAGAGAATACAAATGACTCAGCAGGAATTAACCATTCTAAATCTCGGTCAGAGTCTTGACGACCTTGCCAACCTTGACCCGAGAGGTTATGGTGTATGTAAGATACTCTATCAGGCGTCGAGAGAATATACAGGCGGACCTACCTGTATGAACGCAGCACAAAAGCTGGTAGATACAGTAAAAGAGGGCGACATAGTATATGTAATGACGGGCTTCGTGCTTCGTCCTTATAAAAAGGCTGAGATGGACGGCATTGTAAGCTCTATGCTCCTTTGCAGAGCTTTAGTCAAAGCTTTCGGTGCAAAGCCGATTATCATTTGCCCCGAAGATAACTATGAGGCTGTTAAGAATATGGCGGCTTGCGTGGGTTTGCATCTGTTTGAGGATATTGACACACTTATGGAAATTCCCGTTTCTATGGGAGTTATATGCTTTACAAAGGATGCTGCTAAGGCAGCAGCTCAAGCTGACGAGATTATTAAAAAGGCAAAGCCTGCAGCAGTAGTCAGTATCGAATGTCCGGGTGCTAACGAAAAGGGCTGTTATCACAATGCGATAGGTCTTGGTGTAACAGAGCTTGAGGCGAAGCAGGATATTCTTTTTGAGAAGATACAGGAAATGGGAATACTAAACATTGCAATTGGCGACCTCGGCAACGAAATAGGTATGGGAACAATTCAGGACACTCTTGAAAAATATATACCGTATGCAAGAAAGGGTGCCTGCAATTGCGGCTGTGAGGGCGGTATTGCGGTAAAGACAAAGGCGGATAATATCATAACCGCCACCGTGTCCGATTGGGGCTGCTATGCTATGATTGCGGCTATGGCATATCTTAAAGAGGATATCGAAATTATGCACACCCAAGAGCTTGAGAAGGAAGCCATTATGTGTGCAAGCAATAGCGGTATGATTGATATGTACGGCTGGCTTATCCCTGCAATTGACGGCTTCGGCCTTGAGATAAATCTCCCGATTGTATCACTTATGCGTGAAATGGTTAAAAGTGCACTCGGACTTAAAGAAACTTGTAAAACATGGTTTGAAAAGGTAGAGGAGCTGCACTATTTTGACAGATAAATAGTAAAGATTTGAGGTTTTGTCAATGACAAAAAATACCGAACAAATCAGATTTCTTGCGTGCGGAGACAGTGCGGTGACGGTTGAATTTTCCAGAGAAATGAACGAGGAAACTAACCGCAAAATAAGATTTCTTGCTGCAAAGATAGAGAGCGAAGGTATCAAGGGTATAACGGAAAGTGTGCCGACCTTCTGCAGTATGACAATATATTTTGACCCGTTTTTGATTTCACGAAAGAAATTAGAAAAGAAAATTTTGAAAATAATCAGCAGTTACAAGGAAGGCGTCGCCGAAAAAAGGCAGGTCTTCCTTATTCCCGTTTGTTACGACGGTGAATATGCGCCTGATATGGACGACGTATGCACGCTAACGGGTCTTACAAAGGAAGAGGTAATAGATATTCATTCCTCTACCGATTACCTGATATATATGCTGGGATTTTTGCCGGGATTTCCGTACCTCGGCGGTATGGACAAAAGGATAGAAGCACCCAGACTCGACTCTCCGCGTACTGCAATTCCTGCAGGAGCAGTAGGCATAGGCGGCAAGCAGACGGGTATTTATCCGCTTGCTTCACCGGGTGGCTGGCGTCTTATTGGCAGAACGCCGGTAAAGGTGTATGACCCCGAAAGAAGTGAGCCTATAGTTTACAGAGCGGGCGACTATATCAGATTTTATCCCATAACCGCTGACGAATTCAAGGAAATTGAACGCTCAGGCGGTAGCGAAATTGAAGTAAGGGAGGAAAACTAATGCCAA
>JAZRPK010000015.1:0-30924 GCA_045649145.1 Clostridia bacterium | reverse complement strand
ATATAACCGATTGCCACAAATCGGGATGCGGATTGGCGATTATCTCGGTATTTATTAAAACTCCATCCTCAATTGCAATCTTGGCACCTGCTTCAACTGCCGCCGTTACATCTGCAACCTCGCCCGTCATAGCAGCAAAGCACTTGCCGCCCATACCTCGTGCAATCCTGACCTCGATTAAATCGACAACACCAGCTTTGACCGCAGCATCAGCCGCTCTAATCGCCGACGCTGCCGTAAATGTTTCAATTACGCCAAGTGCACCTCGTGGTGTTGCACAGGCAGTTCCGCACACGGCCTCATAAACCTTATCACCAAGGTTTCCGATTACAAATCTGTCAATGAGCGCTTCTTCTGCCATAAGTTCCGCACGTTCAACTGCCGCCTGTATTGCAGCCAGATTTCCGCCAATGACCGTTACATATTTACCAGGGCAAACCGCACCCGAGTCAATAAGCCGCACATCAGCACTCTTTAACATTTCGTCGGTTATTCTGATACCCTTGGATATATTTTTAACTTCTATCAGACCAATCGAATTTATCATTTCAAATCCCTCTATTATTTATGACGTTCTATTACTACACGTTCAGCTGTTACCTCGACTACCCTGCCGCTTATGCTTGCGTGCATTGTTGTGCCGAGCACATTTTCCGGTGTTACCGCAACCATATCGCCACGTTTAACCTCGTCGCCCACCTTAACAGTTGCAACAGCGGGAGCTCCCACGTGCTGACGGGTGAGAATATACACTCTTTCAGGATTAAACGGACGCATATCACGTGTAACCGTTTTACCCATAAACTGTCTTAAGCCTAATCTTCTTGCCAATACCTTTGATGGTACAAGTCTTCCCTCGCGGTTTTCGTTTACGCTTTCAATCTTTCTGCCGCCGGGACGTCTGTACCCCTGCTTTGCAAGTTCTGTTTTAACCTCTACCGCAATTGCCTGCGGATCAAGCATTTGCTGACACGCTATCACAGTACATACACCGCAGCCGCAGCAAAGCGATGCCTGCAAAAAGCTTTCGGTGTTCTGTGTTTCGGTATGTGATGCCGCTCTTAAAACCTTATGTACCTCTAAATCATAGCCCATAAGGTGTCTCGGACACATATCGGTACACATATGACAGTAACAGCAAGCTGCCGATGCACGTTTTAGTGTCAGTGACATAGGTCTTATCCTACGCTGTATAACCTCGTGCTCCTCGGGGAATATCAAAAGACCTTTAGTCGTTTTTGTTACCACATCATTTTCAATATCAACAAGCTTGCCCATCATAGGTCCGCCGTTTATGATTCTCTTTCCGTCTAGGTTTGTGTATCCGCAAGCTTTCATTAGCTCGGATATTTTCATACCAACGGGGACTTTGACCGTTACATCTCTATCCGTATCGCCGCCGATTGTGACGTACTTTTCAACAACAGGCGTATCCTCGTTAAAGAGCTTCCATATATTAAACAGCGTTTCGGTATTGGATACCATAACACCAACATCAAGCGGAATACCGCCCTCGGGGATAATTCTGCCGGTGGTTTCATATGTAAGGACAACCTCGTCGCCGGCGGGGTAAATATCAGGGATTTCCTTAACGCTGATGCGTGTACCCTCCATCTCAGCAACAACCTTGGGGTCGAGAAGGTGCATATTCTTGCCTTTAATTCCGATTATAGCCTGCTTTGCACCCAATGTGTCCAAAAGCATATTCAGCGTTTCTACTATAAGGTGCAGGTGCTTTTGATATATATGATGGTCAACCATCATAAGCGGCTCACATTCCGCCGCATTTACTACGATTATCTCTGTCTTATCGGACAGCTTTTTATCCGTAGGAAAGCCTGCGCCGCCTGCTCCGACAATTCCCGCATCGAAAATCAGCTTTTGAAGTTCTGAAAGCTTCATCCTACAACACCCTTTCAATTACTGAATTTCGTCTACAATGCCGACAATTGTGGCGTCTACGGGCGAATCGTTGCGGTCAACGCCGAGTCTTGCTGCACTGCCTGTTGCGATTATAACCTTCTCGCCTATACCTGCACCAACACCGTCAACAGCAAGTATTTCTCTGCCCGTCGGCTTGTTCTGCTCTATTACTTCGGCTACCAGTAGCTTGTAGCCTACCAATTTTTCATTTTTACTGGTGGAAACAATTGTTCCCCTGACTATTGCCAATAACATATCTATTCTCCGTTCGCCGCGGTCAATTTTAACCTGTGCCGCGGAAAATATTTATTTCTCTGTTAAAATCTCGACACGGTCGCCCGTTTTGATTGCGGAAGCGTTCGCATCGTCTGTATCTATGTGCATTTCTGTATTAAAATCTTTATGTACCCTTACCTGTACGTTATAATAACGTGTCGGCTTGGAATTTTGTATTTCAACGTCTACCATATCGTTGTCTTTTATGCCGTACTTTTCGGCATCTTTAGGTGTCATATGAATATGACGGTTAGCAATTATGCAGCCTTCGTTAAGGAATACGCTGCCTTTAGGGCCTACAAGTGCCATTGGCGCACTGCCCTTGATCTCGCCCGACGGACGCACCGGCGGACTTACCTTAAGCTTAAAGGTATCAGTTCTGGAAATTTCTATCTGCGAATCTTTTCTGACAGGGCCTAATACCCTGACACCTTCAATTGATTTTAGCGAAGGGCTGACAAGTGTAACACATTCTTCCGCAGCAAACTGACCGCCCATAAGCATCTTCTTCGGTGTCAACTGATGACCTTTTCCAAATAATGTTTCAAGGTCTTGTTGCGAAAGATGGACGTGACGTGCCGAAACTCCGACTTTTATACCGTCGTCTGCGCTGTCTTTATTCATAACTTCAAGTACGGTTTTTGTAACCTGTTTTACAAAGCTTTCGTCTACCATAGCGCCCTCCGTGGATTTTTGTCAGGGAGAGGTGTTACCCTCTCCCGACTTTTTCTGATTTTATGCCGCTTTCTTATATAGCGGGAAGGATTTTTTCCACGTCGCCGTGCGGACGGGGAATTACGTGTACAGATACAAGCTCGCCAAGCTTAGCGCCTGCTGCTGCACCTGCGTCTGTTGCAGCCTGAACTGCACCAACGTCGCCTCTTACCATTACAGTTACAAGACCTGAGCCTATTCTCTCTGTGCCGATAAGCTGTACGTTTGCAGCCTTAACCATAGCATCTGCTGCCTCAACTGCTGCTACAAGACCTCTTGTTTCTACCATACCCAATGCTTCTACTGCCATTTTTATGTCCTCCTGTTTTCGAGCATTTGCTCTTTTCTTATCTCTTTTTCCCGATTAAAATTTGGGAAGGATTTTTTCTACATCGCTGTGCGGACGGGGGATTACGTGCTGTGCAACCAGCTCGCCGAGCTTGCTTGCTGCAGCTGCGCCCGACTCAACAGCAGCCTTAACTGCGCCTACATCGCCTCTTACCATAACACTTACAAGACCTGAACCGATCTTCTCTGTACCGATAAGCTGTACGTTAGCTGCCTTTGTCATTGCGTCTGCTGCCTCGATTGATGCAGTAAGACCTCTTGTTTCTACCATACCAAGTGCTTCCATTTTTAATAGCTCCCTTCAAATTTATAAGTTCTTTTATTTTTCATATGTATAAATCACACCCTATGGGTGTTATTTTTAATTATACTATCGACAGACTGTCAACCAATACACAACGTCTTTGTCTGATAAAGCTGCGTGCAGAGGTTATACCCTCACCTGTCGGGCCTGCAATCGTAAAGGTGGTATGCCCCTCGCTGCCAAAGCCTATTCCGGCATAGCTGGGTGCGTTCTTTACGAAGATTGTAGTGCAGACCGCCTTTGCATACGCTGTCATATGGTCTACATTCTTCGAGTGAAGATGTGCTGTATGACGGTTGCCGTGTTCTGCCTTTACTGCCATTTCCATTGCGTCTTCAAAGGTGCGGCATCTTACAATCGGAAGTATCGGCATCATAAGCTCTGTCTGTACAAATGCCTGTGAGAACTCTGTTTCGCAGATGATACAACGAATTTCATCGCCAACATTTACACCGATTTGTGCGAGGATTTTCTTAGCATCTCTGCCGACATAGTCCTTGTTTATAACAAGCTTGGGCTTGTCGCCGGGATTTTTGGCAGGTGCTTCTACAAGCACTACCTTTTCAAGCTCCCTAACCTGCTCGCTGCTCAGCAGATATGCACCGTTTTTCTGCATATTGCTAATCAACTCATCAGCGACATTGTCCATAACAAAACACTCTTTTTCCGCAATACACGGAAGGTTGTTATCAAATGTACAGCCGTCTATAATATCCTTTGCCGCCTTTTTGATATCAGCAGTATCATCAACAACTACCGGCGGATTACCTGCGCCTGCGCCGATTGCTTTCTTTCCGCTCGATAAAAGCATCTTTACAACGCCCGGACCGCCTGTTGCAACAAGCATCCTGACCGACGGATGATTTACCATCATATTTGATGTTTCCATTGTCGGATTTTTAACTGTTGCTACAATGTTTTCAGGTCCGCCCGCCGCAAGTACCGCACGGTTAACCAAATCAACCGCATAAGCAGAAATTCTCTTTGCGTGCGGGTGGGGGTTAAAGATAACTCCGTTACCGCCTGCAAGCATTCCGATACTGTTACAGATTACCGTACAGCTCGGATTGGTCGACGGTGTTATTGCACCGATAATGCCATAGGGTGCCATCTCGACTAACGTAAGTCCTCTGTCACCTGAAAGTGCACGAACCTCCAAATCCTCTGTACCGGGTGTTTTATCAGCAACCAGATGGTGCTTCAAAATCTTGTGATACACATTACCCATCTTGGTATCTTCAACGGCAAGCTTTGCCATTATTTCCGCTTCCTCGTGGGTAAGACGTCTGATTTCTTTTATGATATTTTCCCTTTGCTCTCTGTTATAGCTGCGGAAAAGTGCATAGGCCTTGTTAACAGCCTCTATAGCCTCCTCCATTGTATCAAAGACTCCCAGCTGATGACGTTCGGGTTCTTTGTTTTCCATTGTGGAGAGTACGTTTTTGACAATTTGTTCTAATTGCTTTTCGTCAATGTTCATAACGTCTGCCTCCTAAGTAAATACTCTGTTGCAAAGCGTGCAAGGTCTGTGTCCTGCTCCGCAGTACCGCCCGACACGCCGATTGCGCCTATGATTGTGTCGCCGGCTTTAAGCGGCTCTCCGCCACCTAAAAGGCATATTCCCTCGCCGGCTGTCAGACCATCAAGTGCACCGCCACGGGTTTCCTTAAGCGCAGTAATGGTTGCCATCTTTAAGGATACCGA
Source organism: Clostridia bacterium (assembly GCA_045649145.1). Classification (GTDB taxonomy): domain Bacteria; phylum Bacillota; class Clostridia; order UBA1381; family UBA1381; genus HGM11525. The sequence continues at coordinate 25,655 of JAZRPK010000015.1, read as the reverse complement.
TGTATATGCTTTATCGCTTGCAATCTTACGGCTGGCGATATACGAGTCATCGGTTGCGTGCAACAAGACTAAATTCCCGCCTGCGTCAACTACCGCAACAACAGGCTTTACACCAATTGTTTCAGCATATTTTTCAACTGCAAGTGACAATTCCTTTGCCAGAGAAAGCGACATCACATTCGGTGCATATGCGCCCGTTTCCGGCTTTGGAGCATTATCCTTTGCCGCATACTGCGACATTGCATAGAGAAGGTCGCTGATACGATTGAGCCATACCAAAAGCTCACTGTGAACTCTGCCAAGCTGATTTGCCTTAACGGCACTACGCTCGGCACGTCTTGCAATAGTTCTGGCAAGTGAGAGATGCGCAGATACGGGATTTTCACCGCTTATGGTAAAGCCGTCAAACTTGCCCGAATATTCATCGCACATACCTTCTACTGCACGCGGACACTCGTCGGTTACCGACCGCTGACCTCCGGCAACCTCGCCCATTACGCCTATTAGCTTTTTTTGTATAATCTCGATATCCGCCGAAAGCTTTCTGTCTCCCGTACTAACCTTGGCAACGCCCAAAGCCGCCGAGAGTTCATCAAGACTTCCTAAAAGCTCAATTATCAAATCTGTTTTGGATACGCGTTTTTGCGACAGTGTCGAGGTATAACCCCTATCGCCGACGCCTGTATACAGCTTATCCATTATTTCTTGTACTGGTCAAGTACACGCTTTGTGATATCTGCCACAAGCTTTTCCATATCATTGCCGCAAGTGCATTTATCACTGCCACACTGCTGAGAGGGTAGCGGCTGGAAACCGTGGTATGCTGCAGGCGACTCATGACCTGTCTTCTCGTTTGCATCGGTCGGTGACATCTCGCAAGTGCCGTCCTCATAACAACCCGGGCAAAGCTTTTCCATCGGATGACGACCCGGAACATTAAACTGCTTACGAAGGTCGATAAGCTTCTTAACCTCGCCGCAGGGGATTTCCTGAGCACCGCCGAGCATTGTAGCATAATATGTAAGTTTTGCGTAGAACTCTGTTGATTCCATTCTGAAGAATGCTGTATTAAGGTCACAGCCGAAGGACAATGCACCATGGTTAGCAAGCAAAATTGCATCATAGTCCTGAATATACGGCTCGAGCGACTCGGGGATTTCCATAGTTGACGGAGTACCGTACTGCGCAATGGGCACAGCGCCTAAGAATATAATAGCCTCAGGCATAATCAGCTTATCAAGTGCAATTCCTGCAATTGCAAATGATGTTGCAATCGGAGGATGAGCGTGTACAACCGCTTTTACGTCAGGACGCTCCTGATATACCTTAAGGTGCATCTTGAACTCTGATGACGGACGATATTTGCCTGTTGACTCCTTGGGGTTACCCTTGCCGTCAACCTTACAAATCATATCAGGTGTCATATAACCCTTTGATACGCCTGTCGGTGTTGTAAAGAATGTGTCATCGTCAACCTTGATGGATATGTTACCGTCATTCGCAGCAACAAAGCCGTCCATATAGATTCTTCTTCCGATTTCACAAATCTCCCTCTTGATTTCAAAATCTGATTTGTACATAATTTATACCTCCTGAAAATTTGTTTTTCTTTTGTTTTTCTTTGTTTTTGTTTTTATTATATCTCATTTTCACAGATTTGTAAAGAGATATTTACGCATTTTTAGTGTCCCTTTTCTCTTTTATCAGTTTTTCGATAAAATCGCATAAATCAACTGTGGAATTAGGTTTTCCCAGCCTTGAAACAGACAATTTCAAAAGTCTCAATCTCCAACTGTGGCTAAAGAGTTCAAAGAGCGCCTCGTCTATGCCAAAGGTTTCTGTTGCAGTTATTGCCGCACCGTTATTAACTAAAAATTCCATATTCCTGTCCTCCTGACCGGGAATAGGATTCATAATTATGGCAGGAAGACGTTTTGCAAGAAGCTCCGATGTGGTAAGTCCGCCCGGTTTTGTAATTATACAATCGGCTGCGTCCATCAAAACCTCTACATTATCAACAAATCCGTATGTGATTATCTTCTTTTTCCATTCGTGACGTTCGATATCACGCTTCATCTTCTCGTTTCTTCCGCAAACACACAGCACCTGCATATCAATATTAAGTGTGTCTATCGCCTCTAACTGTTTTTCAAGGTTTCCAAAGCCCATCGACCCCATCATAATGAGTATAGTTCTGCGGTCATCGATATGAAGCATCGAACGGGCTTCCTTCTTTGGTATGCGGTAGAAGAATTTTCTCTTAATAGGGATACCCAGCGGAAGAATTTTTTCATTGGGTATGCCCTTTTTGTTCATCTGGTTGTTAAGAAGAGAGTCGGCAGTAACATAATAGTCCATATCGGTGCTTTCCCAGAAGGGATGCACGGTAAAGTCGGTTACCACTCCGATGGTCGGACAGTCGATAACTCCCCTTTCCTTCATAGATGTTATTACCATACACGCAAAGCTGTGTGTGCCGATAATCACATCGGGCGCATATTCCCTGATATAGTCCCTGAGCCTATGCGATACCAACTTTGATATTACGCTTATCGGGGAAAAGCGTTTATAGGGCTCTACCCTTTTATCCAGCAAATCATACGTTTTTCCGTAAACCTCAGGAAAATTTTTGGTAGAAAAAAGATATCCGTTATCAATCGTTTCGCAAAGCATCGAATTGATATAATCAAAGGTGTCGAGCATTTCACTTTCAATGCCTCTTTCGTTAAGACACTCAATGAGCGCCTGAGCAGTAGAATGATGTCCGTATCCTGCCTTTACAGACATAATAAGTACTTTCATTATATGTATCACTTCTTTCTTGAAAAGTGTTGTCCAATGACAAATTTCGATAAAATGATAATTTTCTCTTGAAATATAACTTAAAATGATGTATAATCATTTGTATCTCAAGTCAGATATATGTGTACTACTATATTATACCACATTTTCGAGCAAATTCAAGAGAAAAAAGTAAAAGGAGGCCCCAAAGGTGATACTTTTTATCGGAGAAAAAGCTCTGTATGACTTTGTTTTAGAAGCAACGCCCGATGTTACCTATGACATAGCCATCGAATCGGCGGAAAAGCTGATTGTTTGTGATTGCTCGGACGCTGCTGTTGCTGCTGTCAGGGCTGCTATTCTTATAAATATACCCGTTCTCGGAATACTCGGCGGATATCAGGCGGTAGCCGAAGCGTTAGGCGCAAGATGCGAGACAGTTGAATCGTGCGCCGAAGGCAGACAGGAATGGGCTATTGCAAATAACAATTCCGCTATATTCAACGGCATGGAAAAGGTTATAAAGATTTGCAGAGGAACACCCATTGCGGTTATAGAAGCAACACTCCCGTCGGAGCTTGACTGCATTGCACGTGCCGAAACAGGTGAGATATTGGCTTTTGAGAGCGTTACCTCTCAGGGAATGAGCTGCAATATATTCGCTATCAATCTGCACCCTGCGTCAGGGCTTACACCCGACGGAGCCGGTATTATAGAAAATTTTGTAAAGTTAAGCAAAGTTTGAGAAGGGGGATTTTTATGCACAAGGATATTAAATACGTCCTTATGAGCAAGGAAGAGATTTCAGCAACGGTCAGCCGTCTTGCCGAAAAGATAAACAAAGACTTTGCAGGAGAGCCTGTTCTCGCACTTATAATCTTAAAGGGCAGTATGTTCTTCGCATCCGACCTGCTGCGTGAGCTTAATATGCCTCTCACCATTGATTTTATGAAGGTTTCAAGCTATGCAATGAGTTCAAAGTCATGCGGCAAGGTTAATGTATTGCTTGATACTGCCATTGATATTGAAGGTCTAAACGTTCTTATTATTGAAGACATTATCGACAGCGGAAACACTCTTTGCGAGCTTAAGAAAATTCTCGAAAAGCGCAATCCCAAGTGCATAAAGCTCTGTACTCTTCTGGACAAGCCCGAACGACGTGAGACTCAAATTGAAGCCGATTACACAGGCAAGCTTATCCCTAACGAATTTGTGGTAGGCTACGGTCTGGATTTTGCAGAAAGATACAGAAATCTTTCTTACATAGGCGTTTTAGACGAAAAGGTTTACAGCTAAACAGGCACAAAAAAAGCTCGTGAGATTTTCTCACGAGCTTTTCTATTTATAATCTTTTATGCTTTTTTAGCTCTTTTCATAAGCACTGCCAATATTGCAACAAGCAGCACTGCGCCAACTGCAAGGCCAATCCAGCCGTTTACAGTAACGCCTGCAACAATATATCCGACTACGCAGCAAAGCGAAACTAACATAGCATACGGAATCTGTGTAGAAACGTGGTCGATATGGTTACAGCACGCACCTGTCGAAGACATAATGGTTGTATCGGAGATAGGCGAAATATGGTCGCCGCAAACCGCACCTGCAAGAGTAGCAGCTACCGAAAGCACCAGCATATCATATGCTTCTGCACCAAACACCGCAACAGCAATCGGGATAAGGATAGCAAATGTACCCCATGATGTACCTGTTGCAAATGCAAGACCAAGGCTGATTGCAAAGAATGCAGCCGGCAGGATAAATGCAAGTGAAGTATGCTCGCTTACAACACCGCCCACAAATGAGCCGATGTTTAGATATTCTTCCGAACAGATACCCGAAAGTGTCCAAGCAAATGTCAGAATGAGAATAGCGGGAACCATCGCACGGCAACCCTCTGCAAGAGAGTATGTAAACTCGGAGAACTTGATAACCTTACGCGGCAGATACAAAAGTGCTGTAATTACAAGAGCACCTGTTGCACCAAGCACAAGCGAAAGTGCCGAGCTGCAATCACCGAATGCAGTTATAAGGCCTATGCCCTCGCCCGAGAAGAATCCGCCTGTATAAAGCATTGCAAGCACGCAAAGCACGATAAGCGAGATAATCGGAATTAAAAGGTCAAATACTCTGCCCTTTTCATTATTCACAACCTCTTGAGCACCTGTTAGCTGCTCCGGCTCATTCTCGTACTTTTCTATGTATTTTGCCATTTTTGAGAAATCGAAATTACCGATTGCAACAAACAAAAGCATCAGGATTGTCAAAAGAGCATACAGGTTAAAGGGTATTGTATGCAGGAACAGCGAAAATCCGTCTATACCACTACCCTCAGGCAAAGATGACGAAACCGCTGCCGCCCATGACGAAATGGGGGCAATGATACATACCGGAGCCGCAGTTGCGTCTATGATGTACGCAAGCTTTGCTCTTTTGATGTTATGTCTGTCTGTTACAGGGCTCATAACCGTGCCGACTGTAAGGCAGTTAAAGTAGTCGTCAACGAAGATAAGGCATCCCAGAGCAATTGTTGCTAAAGAAGCACCTCTTTTACTCTTAATTGACTTTGCTGCCCATGCACCGTACGCACGTGATGCACCCGATTTACTCATAAGTGCAACCAGCATACCCAAAAGCACAAGGAATATTACGATGTTAAAGTTGTCCCCAACCTTGACCGCCATAATATCAAACATAGTTTCAAGTGCAGGGATAAGATTTCCGCCCGTCCAGAACATTGCGCCTGCAAATATTCCAAGCAAAAGCGAGAAGTACACCTCTTTGGTAATAAGCGCAAGTCCGATAGCGATAATCGGTGGCAATATTGACCAGATAGTGCCCACAAATGGTGATAATGTTTCCATATATCTTCCTCCAAACATTTTATAGTTAAATAGAGTATATCATATACTCCGTACAATTTCAACAATTATTTTCCATTTTTCGACCTTATTTTAGTATTTTCTCCATAATTAGACTATCAGATAATCATACCGCCATTTACTCCAATTATTTGTCCTGTTATGTATTTTGACCTGTCTGAGCACAAAAAGGACACAGCCGACGCAATTTCAGCGGGGTTTCCGATTCTTCCCAAAGGGATTTCGTCTGTAAGCTCAGCCAAAGCTTCCTCATCAAGATTCGAGTTCATTTCGGTATCAATTACGCCCGGAGTAACGCAGTTTACTGTAATTTGCGAAAGTGACAGCTCCTTGGCAAGAGCCTTGGTAAAGCCGATAAGTGCCGCTTTTGACGCAGAATATGCCACCTCGCACGATGCACCAACCTCGCCCCACATTGACGATATATTGACAATCCTGCCATATTTATTTTTAACCATATGCTCCATAGCACAGCGTGTTACCAGATATGCGCCTCGCATATTTACCCCGAAAATTCTGTCCCAGTCCTCGACAGAAGTGTCACAAAGCATCTTTTGCATTGCAATACCCGCATTGTTTACAAGCACGTCAACGCCGCCACGTTCAGCCCTGATTTTTTCCATCATTGCCTCAACCTCAGCCTCGCAGGACACATCGGCACAAATCGCCTTACCGCCTATTTCACGTGCAAGCTGCTCCGCTCTTTGTCGGCTTTTAGCGTAGTTTACATATACAAACATTCCGTCTTTTGCAAGTGCTCTTGCAATTTCGGCACCAATACCCCTTGATGCGCCTGTTACAAGTGCTGTTTTCATAGATATATACTCCCTTTATTTCGTTTTGAAACGGACAGTACCAGACCGATTGCAACAAGATTAGTCAGCATCGACGTACCGCCGTAGCTGAAAAAGGGCAGCGGTATTCCCGTGACGGGCATAAGTCCTACGCACATTCCGATATTTTCAAGCGTGTGAAACAGAAGCATCGCACCCACACCCGTTGCAATAAAACGTCCGAATTTATTTTGCGAGCGTGCCGCTACCATAAAGCATCGGGATATAATTACAATCAGAACTGTTGCCACCACAATTGCACCGATAAACCCGAACTCCTCTGCAATTGTGCTGAAGATAAAATCGGTATGCTTTGCAGGCAGAAAGCCAAGCTGATTTTGCGTTCCGTTTAGGTAGCCTTTGCCAAACAAGCCGCCCGAGCCTACCGCAATCTTTGACTGGATTACATTGTAGCCTTTGCCGAGCGGGTCAAGCTCGGGGTTTAAGAAAACCTCTATTCTGTGCTGTTGATAAGGGCTAAGAGCAAATTTGTATATAAACGGCAATGACGCTGCACCTAATATTAACGCAGGTATTATAATTTTGAGCGAAAGTCCCGCTGTAAACAATAGCACCAGAAAAACAAACACGAACACCATCGCGCTGCCCGCATCAGGTTGCAGCATAATAAGCGCAAGAAAGACCAGAAGATGCGCACCTAAACTCAAAAGTGTGGAAAATTTATTGATAGTCTTTTCTTTCTTGGAAAGATGGTAGCCGAAGGTTATAATAAAGCCGACCTTGGCAATTTCGGCAGGCTGAATTCCGACAGGTCCAAAGCGTATCCAGCTTTTTGCACCCACCTCGTCAGCACCTGTTCCGATCAAAAGAACAAGCACAAGCAAAAATATACTGACTGCAAATATCGGTATTACCATAAGGTTATATTGTTCGTAATCAAAACGGCTTAATATAACCATAGCCACAGCTCCGACCACAAACGCACCCGCTTGAACGGCGATGCTTGTAACTGTACCATAAGAAAGCGTTGCGGAATAGACCGCAACGAGTCCCATCATAGATGCTAAAATTGTAAAATACATAAGCAGCGTATCAAAGCCGCTCCTTTTGCGTCTAAGCTGCCACGCAAGTGAACCCATATTCAAAATTCACTCCTTTTCTATCTCGGATTTTCGCAGGCAAACCACAGCCTTAAGGCATCCTCACAAAACGGCGAAAGCGACGGCGAGGAATAACATTCGATATTGACAAACCCTGCCGCCGAGAGCAGATTTTTTATATCATCCGCACTTCTTGCTCTCTGAAGCTGCCTCTCGCAAATTCTCGTGTATCCTTTTTCCCCTTTTTTGAAGAAATTGATGGTCATATCGCATAGCTTTTTCTTTTCAAGATAGCGATTTTCCCATACATAAAACATATCGTCGGTATCATATACAAAGGTCTTGTCAGAGTGCAGATTTTTAAGCTTATACTCGGATGAAACATCAAACACAAGTACACCGCCCTTGTCCATAAAGCAGGTACGAAGTCTTGTAAGTGCATTTAGCAAAACCTTGTCGGACAGTATGTAGTTAAAGCCGTCGGTCATACACAAAGCCGCACCGACACTGCCGTAAAGGTCAAGCTTTTCAATAGGCTGATTAAGGAACAAAATCTTGTCCGCTCCCTCTTTCCTTCTTGCAATATCAAGCATATCAGGGGAACGGTCAATACCTATCATATCATATCCTCTTTTTGACATAGGTATGGTTACACCGCCCGTTCCGCACGCAAGGTCTGCAACAATTGAAGGCGAAATGCCCTTTATGGCAAATATATTTTCGATAAAATCGCAAATCCTGCCATAATCTATGTCCTCGGCTATCAGGCGGTCATAAATTGAGGAAAAAGCAGTATAACTCATTCTTCCTCTCCCTCCGCATTTTCCTCAGCAGGCGTCATTGCGTAGAGAATTGTCTGGTATATCTCGTCCTGCTTTTCCTTAAAATGACGTACCATCTGTGCCGCCATCTTGCGTGTTCCTGCGTAAAAGCTAAGCTCCATAAGCGGTGTCTGGTTATCGTATATACCGCACTGCACCATAAACTCCTGTTCGTTTATCGGCATAATCTCCGCACGTGTACTGCTCTTTCTGATTTCCTCACGGAAAAAGGGCGCAATATATGCCACAATCTGCTCACGTATATAAATGGGTATCGAGCGATAGAAAAAGCCGTTTGCCTCCTTACCCTTTTCGGTAAGCTCGTAAATATGCAAATTAGGCTCGGGCTTATAGCGTGCCATAAGTCCGATATTGATAAGGTTATCAAGCGCAATAGAAAAATCGGTAAAGCTTATATTGCATTTATCAAGCACCAGCGATGTAAGCTGATTATGCGTAAGAGTCCTGTCTGCCGACGCCATTGTAAAGAGTATAATATACTGTATCAGAACAGGGTCGGATATCTCCCTTGTATATGCAATCATTATATTTTCCTCCATAAAATAAAAAAATTATATTTATTCATTTTTATTATAGCATATCAGAGAAAAAAATGGTATACTTATTTTAGAAAAAATTATCAAAGGGGCGAAAAAAATGCCGAAAAGAACACCCGAGGAGGAAAGAGCTCGTTTTGAGGGTCTCTTGGAGCGTGAGCGTGAGCTTATCAAAGAGGGGTATTTACATATTGCAGGAGTTGACGAGGCAGGCAGAGGGCCTCTTGCAGGAGCTGTCTATGCGGCGGCGGTAATTCTGCCCGATAGCGTCTTTATAGCAGGGCTTGACGACTCTAAAAAGCTTTCCGAGAAAAAACGCGAGCTGCTCTTTGACGAAATTTGCGAAAAGGCGGTCGCATACTCGATTGCTTTTGCAACAGAAGAAGAAATAGACGAGATAAATATACTAAACGCCACACACCTTGCAATGAACAGAGCAGTAAATTCTCTTAAAATCGCACCCGACTACTGTATCATTGACGGAAATTCGATTAAGAATATGTCGCTCCCGCACGAAACTATGGTAAAGGGCGACAGTAAAAGTGCATCTGTTGCCGCAGCGTCAATTCTTGCCAAGGTGTCAAGGGACCGTTATATTAAAGAATTATCCCTAAAGTATCCAGAATATGGGTTTGAAAACCACAAGGGCTACGGCACAAAGGCACACACCGACGCTATATTAAAGTACGGCGTACTGCCCATTCACCGCAAGAGCTTTCTTACAAAGCTGATTAAGTGAGGTGGTATTATGACTGACAAAAAACAGGCGGGCAACTTTGGCGAGAAAGCCGCGGCTGATTACCTCGCCGCAAAGGGAATGAAGATAATTAAGCGAAATTTCTACTGCCGCGCAGGCGAGCTTGATATAATAGCTGTCGATGGTGAGTACACCGTTTTTGTCGAGGTTAAGACGAGAAAATCGGCAAGATACGGCAGGGCGGCAGAGTTTGTCGATTATCGAAAGCAACAGAAAATTATCAAGACCGCTCTTTATTACATAGGGGCAAGCGATACACCCGTACGCTTTGACGTGGTAGAGGTTTATTATCACGAAAAGGGCGAAAGCCTTGTTGTTGACAGTATAAATCATATCGAAAATGCCTTTTGCTGAAAATTGTGCAAAGACGCAAAAAACAATCTGCGAAAAACGCAGATTGTTTTTTTATCTTAGTTTACTATAACAGTTCTGGTATTTTTGTCCCAATTAACCGACTTATCATAAATTTCTGCCGCAAGTCTTGCAGGAACAAGTGTACGGCCGTTGATAATCTTGGGTGAAACATCAGCCTCTGTGTACAGGCTTCCGTTTTTGTAAACCTTTTTGTCGCCGATTACCATTTTTACAATCTCGCCGTTTTTGTTGGCGGTTACTGTCTGTGTAGTGCCGTCCCACTGTACAGTTGCGCCCACAGCCTCAAAGATTGCACGAACAGGCACCAGCGTTCTGCTGTTTATTATCATAGGCGGCTGGTCAAGGTCCTGTAAAAGTGTGCCGTCTACAGTAATTTTGATATTCTCTGTCACCTTGAAATTAACCGACTTTGAATACAGTCTGCCGTTGCTGTCGGTTACGTTATATCTCAAAACGTGTGTGCCGACAGGATATTTTGAAAAATCAATGTCAGCAGAGTATGGTATCGAGCTTGAACCGCCTACCCACACATCATCGACAAAGTAGTCAACCTTCTCGCTCTCGGAGCCGTAAATTCCCGCATAAACAGCAAGGGTTTCTGTAGTCTGTGACACAGTAAAGCCGTTAGAGCATTTAGCATATCCCGAAACGTTATCGTTGTCATATTTATCCTGTATAAAGTGTGATTTCTTGACCTGAGAGTTATAGTATTCCTTTACCGAGGAATGATGTTTTAATGAATAGTCATCATTTTCAGGCGCTACGTACTGGTCAAAATAGCCTATCATCTTAATCTCGGGATACTTCATCGGCAGGTAGTTAAGTATTTTGGCAACTCTTCTCTTTGCCCATTCTTCGCTGTATTCGCCAAGTCCTACGGTGTGACCTGTTGCACCGCTCTCGAATATCATAATCGGCTTTCTGTTACCGAAGGTCCTTACAATTTCCTCCATCATATGTACAGGCTCGGCACTCTTTCCGCCGTAGAACATTACCTCGTCAATGCTTTCACGAAATGTTGTTATAGGCGCGCCCTTAAAATATTTTCTGCAGTAGAGCGATACACCAACCCAATCTACATACTCGTCACCGGGGTAGTAGTCGGTGTACTTGGTATCCCACGTCGAAACAAAGTTAAGGCCGTAAACCATCGCAACATTCGGGCATTTTGAGCGCATAATGCTTGCAACTGTACGAAACGCCTTCTTATAATCCTCTGCGCCCGGCTTTACCTCCCACTCGTTAACCTCGCCCGCAAAACGAAGATAGATAGGCACATCGGGGTATTTTTTAAGTATATCTGCAAAGTCGGAAATTGCCTGCGACGACATATTTATCATACCTATATCGCCCGCACCGTTTACGTTATATGCAATCTCGACAGCCTTTTTCTTCTCGGATGCTTCCTTCAAAAAGCCCTCGTAGAACAGATTAAAGTCGTCGCCGTGCATATGATAAATCAAAATCATAGACTCATTTTTAAGCTCACTTCTTGTCGGCGAGTCGAAGGTGATACCTGTTAATACGCCCAGCTCGTGCTCGTTTTTGGCATTGTAATTAACCTGTGTGTCATAGCTCTTTTTATAAAGACTTAGCTCTGTTTTGAACTGCTTTGCTTTTTCCTTTGAAATTCTAACCGCATCTGTAAAGCCCATAGCCTCGTTAGCAACTATACCACGCTCATACCAGACTGCCGCATTCTCGTAATCGCCCAGTCTTTCGTATGCTTCTGCAATTGTATAGGTTTTAGTTGCGGTAACAGAGTCTATATCGTTATCACGGGGTGCGCTCGAGAATATGTTATACTGCTTGGTAGCATACTCGATTATACCTCTGTCGTCGCCTGCCGCAATCGCAGCATCAAGACCTGTCTGCAGGTCAAAAAACGCCTTCGGGAATGAGTACGCACTGCAAAGCTGTCCCGATATAAGCACAAAGCTTGCTACTGATGTGATGATTAATTTTGTGATTTTCCTCATTTTTCCTTCTCCTTTTTATTTTCACGGCTCTAGCCAGTTTACAATCGTTTCCTCAGCCAGACCATAGTAGTTCTTGTAATAATAGAGATGATAGCTGCTCTGATAGGGCATCGACCAACAATGGTCGGGATACGGAAGTGTGCCGAGTGAAATCTCGCCCGTCGGGTTTTTAAGATATTCCTCTATTACCTCCTCATTAGCAGCCGTAACAGGATAGTTGGCTTTATAGCCTACATATGTGTTATAATATGTATTCATTCCAAATGCGAAAAATATCAGGCTGATGACAAGCGCCGCCACCCTATATTTTTTCTCACCGCACGCTAAAGACAGCAATGCCGCATCAAAAATAACCAGATTAAATACACCGCACAGCATTGTTCTCGCACCCGAAACAGGCGACGCCGACATCATAAGCTGCGAACCGAATGCAAGTATAAGTGCCGTACAGGCTGTAAGATAGCCATCGGGTCTGTTCTTTATAAGATAAACAAGTATTAACGCAATATTAAAACCGAGCAGTACTGTCAGCACCGACAAGGCAAGCATCGTATTTTTTGTTGCATATACATACGGCGTTTTTGAAATATAGAGTGCAAGCAGTATTGACACGATATTAGCCAACGCAACCGCTTTCTGCCACAGCTTGTCCGAGTTCTTATAAAGGAACACGCCCATTGCCGCAAAATTCAGTATCACAAACGGGAGCATATATTTTTTCGAGATAAAATGGTAATAAATCATCGGCAGCTGTTCGCCGATTACCTCAAGCATACCCTTTTCCGTTTCAATGCCGTATCTTACAAAGGTTGCAGGCGCAAAATATACACTCACAAATCCTAAAACTGTCGGAATTAAAAGGAACAACAGCTTTTTTTGAGGCTTTTCCCTACGTATGAATTTGCTGTCCAAAAGATACAGCACCACAACTCCAAGAGTCATCATACCGTTTTGCTCGGTTGTCGCCGCCGAAAGAAATCCAAGCACATACAAAAGTGGCAGATATCTGCCTCTCATAGTATACAGCAGATACCAAAACAGCATCAGCATCGCAAACGGATAAACATAATTAAACGAGCCTGTAAGCCAATAAATGCTCTCTCTTGTCATATCTATTCCAAGTGCACCAACCATCGCCGCCGAGATGATTATGACAACGGCTCTGCCTTTTTTATCAGGGAAATGCTTCGCCGCAAGCGTTGCAATAAGTGCAAGAAATGCCGAATTTAACACCTGCCAGAAAATCGGATTGATTGATATAAAAACCGTAGCGAGAAAATGCACAATAGCTCTGCCGTTAGCGAGCATATAATGCTCTATATGCTTGTCCCAAAAGCCCTCACCCCAAAAGGTTGTATAATAGTAATCGTCGCCAAAGAGGGTGATATTCCGCATAACCAGAAAGCTCAGCACAAATACGAACGAAAACAGAACTGCATACCACGCCCGGTCCTTTTTACCGCACATTTTTTTCATTATCCTTCCCCCAAGCTTAAATACCTATATTGGTGTCCTTTATGATATACTGCGGTCTGTTTTTCGACTCGACAAATATCTTTGCTATATAACCGCCGAAAACGCCCAAAATCATAAACTGCACTCCGAACATAAACAGCACCAAAAGTGCCAATGCCCACGCAGCAGAAACCGCAATATTCATACCAAAGTGCATCACGAGTGCAATAACAATTGCCAACGCTGAAATGCCTGTAAGTGCAACACCTGCAATTGCAGGGATATAGAGCGGAAGATGCGAAAAGGACGTAAAGCCTTCAATCGCATACAGCAACAGCTTGCCAAACGACCACTTTGTTTCCCCTGCCGCTCTTTCGATATTCTTATACTCGAGCCATTCGGTCTTAAAGCCTACCCACGAGAAAATTCCCTTAGAAAAACGTCCGTGCTCGGGCATAGACAAAATAGCCTCTACCATTCTTTTTGACATCATACGAAAATCCATCGCACCGTCTACTACATCAAGTCCGCACAGCTTGTTAAAGAGATTGTAAAACTTGTGAGCAAAGAAGCTTCTTACAGGCGGCTCGTTTTCTCTGGTAAGACGGCGTGTAGCAACACAGTCGCAGTCTGCGGTCTTTATTATCCCGTACATTTTGGGGATAAGCGCAGGCGGGTGCTGCAAATCGGCGTCCATTACAACGATATACTTTCCGCTTGCGTACTTAAGTCCCGCAAGCATTGCCGCCTCCTTGCCGAAGTTCTTGGAAAAGCTGATATATTTAACACGTCTGTCCATATTTGAAAGCGTAACAAGCTTTTCATAGGTTTTATCCCTCGAGCCGTCATCTATAAATATGAACTCAAAGTCCACACCCACCATATCGGACACCGATTTGTCCAGCTCGGTATGGAACATATCTATTACCTTTTCCTCGTTATAACAGGGAACTATTATCGAAATCTTGTCCATATCACTTAATCCTCTTTCTTCTTAAAAATCCACAGCTTGCTTACAACATAGTTAAAGACTATTACAAATACGCTCGCCAATGCCTTGATGACATAATGATTAAAGCCGAGCTTGTCCACAAAAATAAATATAGCGGCAAGCTGTATAACGCTCGACACAACTCTTGCACCGACAAACTCGGTAAACATTCTAAGCTCAACCCTCATACTTTCAGGCTTTGTTTCAAATACATATCTGCTGTTTACCAGATATGCAAATATTATCGATACAACTATCGCAACCGCATTACTAAGCGTCGGAGTGCACCAATTGGACAGTATGAATGTAACTATCCAGTCGACAGCGGTTGTCGCCACACCTGCAATTATATATATTATCAGCTCTCTCGTGAGCCTGCTCATTAAAACGTCCTTTATTTTGTTAATCAAGTGCTTCCCCTCCAAGTTGATATAACTACCCTGATTGTATACCGAGATTATACCATTTATGACGATAATTGTCAACGTTTATCATAACTTGCCGAGGATATAATTATACATAAAACCACTTTAGATAATTAAGCTTATAAACTTGACTTACAAAAATATATATGATATGATTAAATCCCAACATTATATAAAATATGAGAGGAAAAAATTATGGATAAGGCATTGATTGATGTCCCTGTGGCAATGGTGTTTTTTAACAGACCAGCCCCGTTAAAAGAGTGCTTTGCGGCTGTTAAAGAAGCAAAGCCGACTAAGTTATTTTTAATACAAGACGGCGCAAGAGAAAATAACCCTAATGACATAGAAAACATCCAAAAATGCAGAGACGTAGTTAGCGACATCGACTGGGAATGTGAAGTAAGGCACATATACTCCGATGTTAATCTCGGTTGCGGCAAAAGAATATATTCGGGCATAAAAGAAGCATTCCAATATGTTGACAGGTTAATCATTTTAGAGGACGACATTGTTGCATCAAAGGACTTTTTTACATTTTGTGCCCAGATGCTCGAAAGATATAAGGACGACGAGAGAATTATAGATGTTGCAGGTATGAACCATTGCGGCGAAACGAAAAGATGCCCGTACAGCTACTTCTATTCCGAAATAGGCTCTTGTTGGGGTTGGGCAACCTGGAAAAGAGCATGGGATTTGATGGAATATAATATTGATTTTCTTGATGATACATATGCGTTAAATTGTTTTCTTCATTCAATATACAAAACAAAATCCGCCAGAAAGCAGATAATAAAGGATGCAAAGCAAAGAAAAGAAATCCTAAATAGCGGCGGACGCTTATCTGCATGGACGTTCCAGTTTAAGATGGCAGGTTATTTTAATTCCACTCTTTCTATCGTTCCTCAAAGGAATTTAATAACCAACATCGGATTAACCGAGGACAGCTCACACGCAGTAAGCTCTCTTAAGAAAATCCCCAAGGGATTACAGAAAGTCTTTTTCGCACCACGCTATCCTATGACATTTCCCCTTAAGCATCCCAAATATGTTATAGAAGACAATCAATATGCAAAAGAGGTATACAAAATACTGGGTTTGACTCCCGTTCTTTCTGTAACAAGAAGAATAGAAGGTATCATAAGAAGAATTATTTTTGCCCAAAAGGGTGAACTAAAGAAGCTTCTTAAGCGTTTATTTAAGAATAACAAACCTAAGATGTCCGTTTGAGGTGATGTGTGCCATGAAGAAAAAAATAATGTTTTTTATAAACACAATGGCAGGAGGCGGAGCCGAGAGAGTCTTAGTAAACCTTTTGAAAGTTCTTGATTATAGTAAGTACGATGTCACTGTTATAACCGTTATAGGAGGAGAAAATCTAAAAGACATTCCTCCCGATGTAACTGTTAGACAAATCATAAAATCGAAAAATAAATTATCAGCTTTTCTTGTTAAAATATTATATAACATTCCCAAAAAATGGTTTGCCTCATTGTTTTTGAGGGGCAAATTTGATATTGAAATTTCATATTTACCGGGGTTTCCCACAAGAGTGTTAGCCGCAAAAAAATCAGCACCTGATACTAAGAAGATTGCATTCATACACGGCAGTATATCAAAAGAAGATATGGGAATATTAGGGTATTCCGACACCAAAAGCTGTCTTTCTGAATATCTTACATTTTCAAAGGTTTGTTTTGTTTCTGAGGCAGCAAAGAATTTTTTTGAATCTCAGGTGGGTAAACTCAGCAATGCAATGGTATTATACAATGTTCTTAATTACGACGAAATAAAGGCAAAGTCTTCGGTCCCCATAGACATATCCTATACAACAAAAGGCACAAAGCTTATAGCGGTAGGCAGATTAGTAGAGATAAAGGGGTTTGAGCGTTTGTTACGTGTAGTGAATGAATTAAAAGACTCCTATGATTTTGAACTTTGGATATTAGGACAAGGTCATCTTCATGAGAAATTAGATAATTACATATCTATAAACGGATTGGATAATGTCCGTCTTTTAGGCTATCACGAAAATCCTTATGCCTATATAAGACAAGCTGATTATTTTATTTGTTCTTCCTTTTCGGAAGGATACAGCACAGCAGCGGTAGAATCTTTGGTTTTAGGAGTTCCGGTTATCACGACAGACTGTGCCGGTATGAAAGAAATTCTTAAAACAGATAAATACGGATATATAGCAGAAAACAGCGAGCTTGGCATAAAGGCGGGACTTAAGTACGTATTAGACGGCGAAGAAAATACTAAAGAAATATTAAAAAATGTACGGGAATACAGCGAAAATTGTGATATTCACGACGAATTGGATTGTTATACAAAACTGTTTGATACAATATAATATGATAGAAGGAAATTAGACTTATGCGTGAGATTGCTTTTGAAGAAAACAAGAAATATCAGATAGAAATTTTGAAAGATGTAGCAAAATTTTGTGATGAAAATAATTTGACTTATTTTCTTGCATACGGAACACTGATAGGCGCTGTCAGACACAAAGGCTTTATCCCTTGGGATGATGATATTGACTTGCAGATGCCAAGACCTGACTACGATAGGTTTTTACAAACATATAAAAGCGAGCACTTTAAGGTTATTAACCCGTATGATAAGCAGGCAAAACATTCCATGGCAAAGGTAATTGATACAAGAACTGTCAAATTGGAAAAAGCAGTTAAATACGAGAAAGGTGAAGAATTAGGAATAGACATTGATATTTTCCCGCTTGACGGACAACCTGATGATTATGGAATGTTTCTAAAATACTTCAAGAAAAAGCAAAAAATATACAAGCTGTTTTACTTTACAATATGCGACTTTAAGCAATTTTCATTAAAAGCAAAAATTGCATACTTCATCCCGTCACTTATTGCAAAAATGGTTGGGAAAAATCATCTGTTGGATAAAGCCAAGCAAATAAACGCGGAATATCCCTACGAAAATTGTGATTATATCGGAAGCACCTCAACATTATATGATGATATAAACAGCAGAACTCCAAAAAAATGGTATCAAGATTTTGTTATGTTGGATTTTGAGGGAGAAAAATATAAAGCGCCTTCAGGCTATCATGATATTTTAACTACAACATACGGCGATTATATGCAATTACCTCCCGAAGAAAAAAGGATAACTCACCATTCCTATAAAACCTTCTTAAAGGACTAATAAAACAAAAATGCCCCGTAGAAACGGGGCATTTTCTTATTAGCAGTCTTCCTTTATACCGCAGCCTGTAATCTTTCTCTTACCTACATCTTCCTGAATTTTATTGAGGCATTCGCCGAAGCGCTGGAAGTGTACTACTTCCCTTTCACGAAGGTATTTAATAACCTTTGTTACATCAGGGTCATCGCACACTTTCAGGATATTGTCATAGGTTACTCTCGCCTTTTGCTCTGCTGCCAAATCCTCTACCAAATCAGCAATAGGATCGCCTTTGACACCTATATACTCCGCTTTCCACGGGTTTCCGGCAGCCGAGGCAGGATATACTCCCTTGGAATGGTCGATATAATACGCCGCCATAGGACTGTTTTCAATCTCTCCTGTAGTTGCATTCTTGGTAAGCTGATGAACAAGCGCGCCCACCATCTCCAGATGAGCAAGTTCTTCTGTACCTATATCAGTAAGCAGCGCCTTTGCCATATCATCCTTCATAGAAAATCTCTGCGAAAGATAGCGCATCGAAGCGCCCAGCTCGCCGTCAGGTCCGCCGTATTGGCTTACAATAAATGCTGCGAGCTTAGGGTCAGGATTTTTAATATTTATTGGTATTTGAAGCTTTTTTTGATATTCCCACATATTTCATTATCCCCTTTCTTTCAGCGATTTTCCCAGGGCCATGGACCTTTTATCCATTCCCAAGTTTCTGTGTTGTTGTTTGCCGACGGCATGAGCGGGCCGAACATTCTTTCATATTCCGCCTTCAAAACCGCCGCTTTCTTTTCAAACTTAGCAAACATCTCCAGTGCTTCTCTATGATCGGGATGGGTGTCCAAAAATAAGTTGAGCTCTTTTAGTACAAAATCTGTTTGCTTAATTTCACGCAAGAGATTTCTTCTTGCCATTTTATTAATCATCACACTTATCCTCCTTGACCCCTGCGAGATACTCGCACATAGTAAGGCTCAGTTCAGGAAAAAGTGTACCACACTCCATCGCACGTTCAGGCGTGAAGGTGTTAAATGTTCTCTGCGGCGGCACGTATGCGTACCCAACCGCCATTTCTATATGATCCATACATATTTCTCCTATACAAATAAAATGCTAAAGCAGGCAGAAAATATATCCGCCTGCTTTATAATATTCCTTATTCAGTTTAATTGTGATTATATGCCATCTATTCGGCAAGTCCTACATATCCTGTTTCCTCGATAATATATTGACCTTCTTCGGACAATATCCACTCTTTTAGTTTGTCAACATTCTCGTTAGTTTTTTCCTCATAAGTAACTGCATAAATCGGCGTTACAATGGGATAACTGCCGTTTTTGATATTCTCTGCCGTGGGTGCAAAACCGTCAACAGAAAGCATTTTGATATCAGGATTTTTAATAATTCCCTCGACATAGTATCTAAAAGAGAAGCCTATTGAATTTGATTTGCTTTTATAGTTTGACACTCTTTCGATAATACCGACCATTAAATCATTTACTAATTCCTTTGGGGCCTCCATTATGGGCTTATCGCCCATAAAACGCTTTAACATACTTTGACTGCCGCTGCCTTCGTTGCGTTGAAATGCAGCAATTTTCTCGTTTTTACCACCCACCTCTCTCCAATTGGTTATCTCTCCCGAATAAATGCCCTGAATCTGCTCGGTTGTGAGATTATCAATAGGATTATCTTTGTGCACAAAGAAAACAAACGCTTCCGAGCCGATAGGCGTATATTCGAATGTTGTATTACATTCTTTGGCGTATGCTCTTTGCTCATCCGACGGATATACGCCGATAAAGATATCTGTTTGCTTTTCTGCTAAAAGCTTGTAGCCATCAGGCGTGTTATTATACTGAAAAGCGCCGTCAGCGCGAAGTTTTACTGTGTCGGGATATGTTGCATTAACAAATGCTGAGTAAACCGGAAACAGCGCAGCTGCACCGTCAATTTTTGGTAAGTTGTCTGTAAACTCCAATGTTTTGCTGTCATATTTAACTATCTTCGACTCCTCTTCAAACGGGAAGTATTCGTGAACATTGATGTTCGGCGACGTATTAATTGTTATGCTTTCATCATACTTAACCATTGCGTAGTTTGTACCTAAAGCAATGAAATAAAGGGCGGCAGCTATAAGCCACACAATAATGAATTTCTTTCTCTTTTTAAGCCAAATCAAAGGCAAAAGCAAGGACGGAAGAACAAGCATAGCAATAAATGATATTACTGTATTGATTCCCTCGGATGAAAGTATTAATCCCGAGAACAGACCTACATAAACACTTGCAAATATAACTATTGTGGTTAAAATAAGTTTTACTATCAGGCAAAATGCTTTGAATATGTAACCTTTTTGTTTTTTCATCACGATTGCCTCCTTTTTGACACTATATATTTATAATAGCATATATCAGTGTGTTTGTCCAGTATGGGAGCTGATAATAAGTACAACAAAAAAAGTGCAAGCCGTTTTGGCTTGCACATATTATTACGGGTCTAAGTGGTTGATATCTCTCGGGAACAAGCTCGCCTGACGGATATTCTGCAAATCCAGAAGCTTCATCACAAGTCTTTCAAGACCTATTCCCAAACCGCCGTGCGGAGGCATTCCGTAACGGAAGATTTCCATATACGCACCCACGTCCTCAGGCTTCATATTATAACGCTCCATCTTGGAAACAAGCTCGTTATAATCGTGAATTCTCTGACCGCCTGTGGTAATTTCAAGACCGCGGAACAAGAGGTCAAAGCTTTCTGCAAGCTTTTCGTCTTCTCTTGAATCCATTGCGTAAAACGGTCTTTTTCTGCCGGGGAACTTTTCGACAAATATAAACTCACTGTCCCAATTCTCCTTTGCGTACTCGCACAGCTTAATCTCGTCCTGCGGGTCGAGGTCTGCCTGTTTGTGCGATTTTCCGAGGATATCGAGCGCCTCGAAGAATGTAACAATAGGAATAGATGTAATCTTCGGCAATGTCGCCTCAAGGATTTTAAGCTCCTTTTGATAATTCTTTTCAAGGTAGTCTATAACGTGTTTAAGCATTGCTGTTTCCATTGCCATAACGTCAGACATATCATTGATAAAGCCCATCTCGAAGTCAAGTCCGATATATTCGTTAAGATGTCTGGTTGAGTTATGCTTTTCGGCACGGTAAACGGGTGCAATCTCAAACACACGGTCGAAGAATGCAACGCAGGTCTGCTTATAGAACTGCGGGCTCTGCGCAAGGCAAGCCTCCTGACCGAAATATTCAAGCTTGAATATATTAGCACCGCCCTCGGCACCTGCCGCAGTCAGCTTGGGAGTATGCACCTCGGTAAAGCCCTGTGAAATCATAAACTCTCTAAAGCCGCCGCAAACGCCCTCTGCAATCTTAAATACAGCACGTTCTCTGGGGTTTCTTAAAGCCACGCTTCTATATTGCATACTCGTTTCTATCGGGCAGCCTATTTTTCTGTCAGAAACGTGAAGCGGATACTGCGCCTCGGGCTTAGAAAGCACGGTAAAGTCGAGGAGTGTAATCTCCACACCGTATACCGCTCTCTTCTCCTCTTTAGCCTCGCCGACTATTTTTATATATGCGCCCTCGCAGATATCGTCAATATTCGCCTTACAGGTATCGGGTGTATAAACCGACTGGAATATATATCCGCCCGTACGCAGTATTACGAACGCAAAGCCGCTCATACTGCGAACCTTATGCACGCACGCACCGAATACAATCTTGCCGCCTATACTCTTTTTAATATCGTCAAGAGTGATTTCGGGAATTAAATCCTTGCCGTTAGTCTTTTTCATATCATGAAAGCCCTTTCTACTGAATTTTTTTCATCAGAATATCCTTTGCCGCCTGCATATTAGCACCCTTGCCGGCAAAGCGGATAACCTGTCCCATAAGGAATCCAAACACCTTCTGATTACCATTTTTATAGCTTTCCACGCTGTCTGCGTTTTCTGCAATCACCTTATCAACAATAGCCTCAAGCTCGCCCGTGTCATTTGACATAATAAGGTTTTGCTCCTTGGCAATTTCCTCTGCGTTCTTGCCCGTTTCAAACATAATTCTTAAAACGTCCTTGGCAGCGTTTTTAGATATAGTGCCGCTATCACTGAGTTTTACAAGCGCTGCAAGACCCTCTGGTGTAAATTTGAGGTCAGAAACAGCACTTTGGCTATCATTAAGGCATCTGTTAAGCTCAACGAGCATCAGATTTGAAACCTGCTTATAGCTCGGGCAGAGCTTTACTGTTTCATCATAAAAATCGGAGAAATCCTTATCGAGAACAATCAGCCTTGCGTCATCCTCGGGAAGTCCGTACTCCTTGGTATATCTTTCGAAACGCTTGTTGGGCATTTCGGGCATAGCCTGATGGATTTCGGCTATTCTTTCGTCCGATAGATAAACGGGCGGGATATCAGGCTCGGGGAAATAACGGTAGTCGTGAGCCTCTTCCTTGGAACGCAGTGCCTTGGTATCGCCGTGATTATCGTTAAAACGGCGTGTTTCCTGCACAACCTTTCCGCCCTTGTCAAGAATTTCTGCCTGACGCTTAATCTCATATTCAATCGCACGTCCGATTGCCTTGACAGAGTTGAGGTTCTTAATCTCGGCACGAGTACCGAACTCAGTAGAGCCTTCGGGCATAATCGAGATATTTACGTCTACTCTCAAAGAGCCCTGCTCCATACGTGAGTCACACACACCTGCATATTTAAGGCGGAGTGCAATCTCCTCAACAAACGCCTGCACCTCTTGTATTGAGCGAAAATCAGGCTCTGTTACAATCTCGATAAGAGGAACACCACAGCGGTTATAGTCCGCCATCGAAATTCCCTCATAATCATCGTGTACCAGCTTGCCCGCATCCTCCTCGATATGAATTCGGTTAATGCGGATATCTGTATCGCACACACGAATATGTCCGTCGGTACAGATAGGATACTGGAACTGTGTAATCTGGTACGCCTTAGGCAAATCGGGGTAGAAATAGTTTTTGCGGTCGAATGCGGAGTAGTTATTTACTGTACATTCGAGTGCAAAGCCAGCCCTTGCAGCCAGCTCAACCGCACCCTGATTTACCACCGGCAGAGTTCCGGGCATACCGGAGCATCTGGGGCATACACGGTCATTCTGTGCACCGCCAAACTCGTTGGCACAGCCGCAGAATACCTTTGAATTTGTTAACATCTCGGCATGAATTTCAAGACCGATGACAGGAACATATCTCATTGGTTGTTATTCCTTTCCGTATATCAGAATTTTACTTCTTTTCTGTCAAATGACTTTTCATAAGCATCACAAAATGCAATTATCTGCGCTTCGTCAAACGCTTTGCCAACAAGGCTCATACCAATCGGCATACCGTCTCTGCCATAGCCGCACGGAGTGGAGATTGCGGGAAGTCCTGCAATATTTACCGTAACGGTGCAGATGTCTGCAAGATACATCTTGACGGGGTCATTCTCCTGCTGACCGATTTTATATGCAGTAGTCGGAGCCGTCGGAGTAAGTATAACGTCGCATTTATCAAAAATATCTGCATACTCAGCAATGATTTTTGTTCTGATGCGTGATGCGTTATTATAATATGCGTCATAATAGCCGCTGCAAAGTGCGTAGTTACCAAGAAGTATTCTTCTCTTAACCTCGTCGCCAAAGCCTTCGCTTCTTGTCTTTTTGATAAGCTCGCCGTACGATTCAGCATCATCGGCACGATAGCCGTATTTGATACCATCAAAGCGTGAAAGGTTTGATGCCGCCTCAGCAGATGAAATAAGATAATATGCTGAAACTGCGTATTTAAGGCTGGGCATTGAAACCTCTACCAGCTCACAGCCTGCATTTTTGTAAAACTCTGCTGCATTCATTACCGACTCACGCACCTCGTCAGAGATACCTTCGCCGAAAAATTCCTTCGGGATACCCACCTTTTTACCTTTAAGGCTTGAGCCGATAAGTGATGTATAATTACCATTTGCTTTTTCTGAGCTTGTGCCGTCGCTGGCGTCTTTGCCGCAGATAACGTCAAGTACAAGTGCGCTGTCCTCTGCAGAATCGGCACACACGCCTATCTGGTCAAGACTTGACGCAAATGCGATAAGTCCGTATCTGGAAACTGCGCCGTAAGTAGGCTTTAAGCCTGTAACACCGCAAAACGCTGCAGGCTGACGCACCGAACCGCCTGTATCCGTTCCGAGTGCCGCTGCACAAAAGCCTGCCGCAACCGATGCCGCTGCACCGCCTGACGAACCGCCTGTAACACAGCTTGTATCAAATGGGTTATGCACTCCGCCAAAATATGACGTCTGTGAGCTTCCGCCCATTGCAAACTCGTCCATATTTGTTTTGCCGAGCATTACCGCTCCGACAGAATCAAGCTTTTCCATAGCCGTTGCATTATAAACGGGCACGAAATCCTCAAGAATTTTCGATGCACAGGTAGTTTTGATATCCTTAGTGCAGATATTGTCCTTTACCGAAAGAGGAATACCGCAAAGCACATCTGCATCCTTTGCATCAATTTTTTTCTGTGCTGCTTCTGCCTGTCTAATGGCTTCCTCACGGCAGACGGTTATATAACTGTTTATATCCTTATCGTTCTTTTCAATTTTATCAAGATAGCTTTCGCAAAGCTCAACCGCACCGATTTTACCCTGCATCAGCTGTTCGTGTAACTCTTTTATAGCCATTTTAGCTGTCCTTTCCGCCTTATTATATACGGCATTTTCTTATACAACCTTAGGTACTGCAAATGCGTTGTCTTTAACAGCCTTTGCATTTTTGATAATATCTTGTGTTTCAAAAGACGGTCTTGACGCATCTGTGCGGAGATTATCATAATCTACAGCATCAAGTGCAAAGGTTTTTTGCTCCGGGTCAATATCCTTTACCCTGTCCATAAGTTCTATTATATCTGACATCTGGGCAGTTACCTTTTTGAGCTCATCCTCGGTAAAGGTAAGCTTTGACAGCTCTGCAAGATGTTTTGTAAGCTCTGTATCAAACATTTCATCTGTCCTTTCTTATTACCTTATTAAAATATTTATTGCCACACTATGCACCATTTTATTTATGTTTCATAATATTTTACCATAAACTGTTTACTCTTTCAAGAGGAAATATAATATTTTTCTGCATAAGGAAATTTTTTTATAAAAAAATAAAAAAAAGTATTGACAAACACTTATTTGGCTGTTATAATGATTGATGTTGTCGCTCTTTGAAAGAGCAGAATATGGTATATGGGAGTTTAGCTCAGCTGGGAGAGCGTCTGCCTTACAAGCAGGATGTCACAGGTTCGAGCCCTGTAACTCCCACCATATGGCCCGGTAGTTCAGTTGGTTAGAACGCCAGCCTGTCACGCTGGAGGTCGTGGGTTCGTGCCCCATCCGGGTCGCCAAAGCTTTTTTATAAGCGATAACAGATGCCTCTGTAGCTCAGTTGGTAGAGCAGGGGACTGAAAATCCCCGTGTCGGTGGTTCGATTCCGCCCGGAGGCACCATTATTTGCGGGAGTGGCTCAGTGGTAGAGCGTCACCTTGCCAAGGTGAACGTCGCGAGTTCGAA
>JAZRPK010000014.1:0-23688 GCA_045649145.1 Clostridia bacterium | reverse complement strand
GGTACTCCGAGCTGGCGGGGGGTTGAGATATGCCGTATATTTATCTGAAAAAAAATGACTGAGTGTTTGTGGTCACTCAGTCATATCTTACAGTAATTTTACCGCAGGATTATAAACCGACCACTCTGTGCGCCCGGCAATGTTAGTAGGAGTTCACTTGTAAAAACTGCACTTCTACTCATTTTCCTGCTCCTTTCAATCCTATTAGGTTTATAATACTCTAACTTTTACCTTTTGTCAATAGTTTTTTTGATTTTAACGTATTGTTATTACACGGATAACGCACGCACCGGTAGCCGATGTGTCAGAGTAGAGGGTTACCTTGCCGAGATTACCTGATGTCAGGTCATCTATGCTGACAGTTGTAAAATCAGATAAATTGCCGATATTTATAATCTGCACATCAGGCGAAAGCTGATAAATCTTGCTTCCAACCTTAATTCTGCTGCTGTCGGCTGCTGTGACCGTACCGCTTGTTATTTCAAACAGCTGCTTTAACATATCAGACTCTCCGCCTGTCAATTTGAACATTACAGGCATCCCTGTCGAAAGCCCTGCCACTGTAAAATTGGGGCTGTATGTTTTTTCCACGCCACCGGAGTAAATTGTGTATCCTGTTACACTTCCTTTTGCATTGGATACAACTTTTTTTACAACACCAAAGCTCGCTGTCGTTTCAACATCTTCGACATAGATGATTGCAATATCTCCGAA
Organism: Clostridia bacterium; assembly: GCA_045649145.1. Classification (GTDB taxonomy): domain Bacteria; phylum Bacillota; class Clostridia; order UBA1381; family UBA1381; genus HGM11525. The sequence goes on along the minus strand of JAZRPK010000014.1, from coordinate 22,974 downwards.
AGCGTTTCCCTCAACAATGCCCAAGAGGTTTTTATCCTCTATTTTCTTTGCGGTCATTGTTTCGAAAGTCAGTATTTCGCACGCTGCCGATTTTTCTTCAGTATATGCACTGCGCTGTATAACAACCGCATTTTTAAGGATTGTGTTTCCGTTTAGAGTGCGGTTTTTAGTATCAAGCTCGCCTGACATTCCTGATTGCTTTTGCTTTGCAGTAAGCTTTGCCTTTGCACCTTCATAGCCGATATGCACGAGCTGACCTATCATCTGTTTGTAATCGGCAACAGTCACAATTCTGTGCACATCTCCATCTGGCATAAATACATCTGCATAAATCTCGGTTGAGCCTTCATTCATTCCCGACTCGGCAATTTGTGTTCCTGTAGCTGTTACAACGCCATAGGTTTCAAGTACAGTATCGGAAAGCTCTGTTGCAAATACCGCCTTACCGCCCTTTCCCAAAAGGAGTGTTACCCTCTCTCCTATCTGGAAGCTGTTTGCATTTGCACCAAGTGCCTGAGCCGCAGCGTCATAGCCGATTTCGTAGCTTTTGCCGCCGACGGTAACGCTCTGGGCAAAGCTCTTTGACGGCTGGGCATCATAGTAAATTCCAGTAGCCTTTTTGCTGTAAACGTCCATTACGTTTGAGCGTGTATTGTAGTACACAACATCATTTACAGCTATATCAGACAGCGCTGCAGCCTTTCCGTCACGGTAAACGGTGAGTCCTGACAGCTCTATGTCCTTACCCTCAAAGTTTGTGTCAGCTGCTGTATAGTTACGTCTTGCAATTACGGGAGTAACATCATCACCGCCAACTACCGCAAAATCCCAGCCTCCGCCTTCGCCGTAGAAGGTTATATCGGCTCCTGCCTTTATGCTGTTTTTCGCCTGAGAAAACGTCTGCTTACTGCCGTCTGCATAAACCTCGAAACCACTTGTAAATGTATATGAGCCTGTTTTTCCGTTTGTGACATAGCTTATGGTATTGTCTGTTATGGCATTTACATATACAGTCATACTGTCTGTTATGCCGCTTCCCTTTTGGGATTTGAGTGCAACAAGATTAGAATTTTTGTCAACAACTGCATAGTCTGCATATACGCCAATATCTGCATCAAATGTCATCTTGGCTGAGTAGGTTTTTGCGTCGGACAGACGTACCTCTCTTCCGCCGTTTGCCGAATCAACAACAACTACATCTCTTATAACAGTATAGCTTGCCTTTTCTATCAGCAGTTTGTCCTCTTGACCATTCAAATCTGAAAACAGCGCACGGTCAAGCATAAGTGCTGCATCACCTCTGGTTATTGCATCGCCTGCGCTGTAGCTGATACCCTCGCTTATACCCAGAGTTCGTGCCGCATCTATGTAGTTGTTGGGCCAGTAGTAGCCTACCGTATCCTCCTTGTAGTCCATCACTCTCAAAAGAATGGTAAGACATTCTGCAAAGCTTATCGTTTTATTTGGCTGAAAGCTTCCGTTAGAATAGCCCATCACTATATTGTGCGACGAAACATAATTAATATACGGCGCATACCACGCACCTGCTGCTATGTCAGAAAAGGCTGATACAAAGCCTGTTGATTTTGCCTCGGTGTCCTTTCCGAGTGCACTCACAATAATTCTGGCAAATTCGGCACGGGTTATGGTATTTCCTGCTTTGAAGCTGCCGTCATCATAGCCTGATACTATACCCAAATCGCCAAGGCGGTATATTGCCTCGTATGCGTTGCTGTTATAATCGACATCTATGTATGCAAGTGCGGGAATTGACGGCAAGAGCACCGACAATGACAGCATACTCGCTATTATTCGCTTAAATTTTCGCATTTTATTTCTCCTTAAATCCTTGTATTATTCCGACCGCAGAGCCTCAATCGGATTAAGCCTTGCCGCACGGCGTGCAGGTGCAATTCCAAAGAATACACCGATTATTATTGAGAATGCAAAGCTCATAATAACCATATCCGTCTGTACAACCGTCTGCATCGAGATTATATTCCCGATAAGTCCGCTCATAGCAATTCCGAACAGAATTCCTATAATTCCGCCTATGCCCGACAGAACTATTGACTCGATCAGAAATTGCAGAAGAATATCGGTTGTTCTTGCGCCTATTGCCTTTCTTATTCCGATTTCACGTGTTCTTTCGCTTACTGTTACGGTCATAATATTCATAATACCGATACCGCCGACAATCAGCGATATTGCCGCAATGCCCGCAAGCATTGTTGTCATTGTGCCCATCATTTCGTCAAAGGTCTCTATCATCTGTGCCACAGATGATACCACAAAGCCCGTGTCCGTACCAAGCTTTTTGATAATAAAGCTTTCAAGTGCCGTGACCGCCTTATCGGCAACATCCTCCGACGCTGCAGCAAAGTAAAATGTTGATATTCTCGCCTGCTTTAAGAACCTGATAGCCGTTGTATAAGGTATTGTTACCTTGTTGTCCGACGAGCTTTCGGTCGAGCCTGCAGTTTCTTCATAACAGCCAATAATAGTAAACTGTCTGCCGTTTAATTTAATAGTTTCACCCACAGGGTCCAAGCCGCCAAACAGCTCTTCTTTAATATAGCTTCCGACCACACAGTTGTATCTTCGGTTTATTATGTCGCTGTCCGAAAGAAATCTTCCGCTCGAAAGCTCTGACGAATCAGGCTTTATCTCGGGATAACTGCTTGAATACGCACCGAGCGTTGTGGAAAAATTTGTTCTGCCCGCTTTTACCGTCACATTCGATGTCAAAGACGGCGACATTGCCGATACCAAATCGGGATTTTTGTCTAAAAACTCCTGCATATCATCAATGTCAATACTTCGTGTACTGTTGCGTGAGGACATCATATTTACGGTTACGAGCTTTGTCCCCATCTCAGCCATAGCATCGCTTATGACCTTTGTCGCACCGCCGCCAATGCCCGTCAGGATTATTACTGATGCAACGCCGATTATAATGCCCAGCATTGTAAGTGCAGACCTGCCTTTATTGCCGAGTATGCTTTTCATAGACATTTTGAAGGACTGGATAATTTTCTCCATTATACCTCGCCTCCAGTCCCTGTATCAAGGTCGGCTTTTCGAGCGCCGTGATTGATATTGTCAGCTGAGGCACGGTCCTTAGTGTTATCTATGTCGCTCGTTATCTTTCCGTCGTGTATTGATATTATACGCTCTGCCTGCTTGGCAATTCCGAGGTCGTGTGTGATTATTACAATCGTATTCCCCTCTTTGTGCAAATCGTGGAGCATCTCTATAATCTCAATACCCGATTTGGAATCAAGTGCACCTGTCGGCTCGTCGGCAAGTATCAGCGACGGTCGGCTCGAAAGCGCTCTTGCAATAGATACCCTCTGTTGCTGTCCACCCGATAATTCGGTGGGTTTATGGTGCATTTTGTCCTTTAAGCCCACTCGCTCAAGTGCCGTTTCTGCCATTTCTCTGCGTTTTGATGCCGTAATTCCCCGATATATCAGCGGAAGCTCTACGTTCTCTAAAGCGGTCAGCTTAGAGAGGAGATTATACTGTTGGAATATAAAGCCAAGCTTTTTGTTCCTGAGGTCTGCAAGCTGATTGTCGGTCATTTTACTGCCCTCGACACCGTCTATCCAGTATCTTCCGCTTGTCGGAACATCCAGGCAACCAATCATATTCATCAGCGTCGACTTGCCCGAGCCTGACGGGCCTATGACAGACACGAACTCGTGCGGCTTTATATGCAGGTCAACTCCGTCTAATGCACGTACCTCATTTTCGCCCATTTTGTATATTTTTGTTATGCCCTCGAGTCTTATCATCTTCTCATTCCCTCGCCGTCCATTCCGCCTGCGTGCATTCCACCCATTGCAGCCATTCCCCTCATCATTCGCTCTGCTGGTGAAATTTCGGACGTCTGCGTATAAACCTCGTCACCCTCAGAGAGTCCCGAAAGGATTTCGGTAAATTCGTCCCCGACTACGCCAACCTCCACTATAACAGTTTCAAAACCATCAGGTGCCGGCGGGAGCTTACTTTCTTCCTGCAAAATTGTTTGCGGTTGTTCGCCATTTATTTTCCTGCCATCAGTCTTTTTGAATACATAGTGTAGCTTTCCTATCGTCTTAACATCCTCCGACGGAACATAGAGTGTATCGGCTGACGATTCTATCACCACACTTGCGTCAATATTCATACTCGGTCTTAAATTTCCAGGCTCGTTTATAACCACCTCGGCTGTATACGTTGTAACGCCGTTTGTTGATGTACCCTCAACCGATATTGTTGTAATTTCGCCATAGTATGTTTCTTCAGGAATTGCATCGCAGGTGACCTCTACCACCTGTCCCGCCTCAACCTTAGCGACATCAAGCTCGTCTATTTCGAGGGTGAACTTGAGCTTAGATACGTCTGCAATCACCATCAAAGTCTGGGCTGAGTTGGTCTTATCTATTGTATCTCCCGCTTTTGCGTTCTTGGTTATAATTGTTCCTGTTATGGGTGCTGTAAGATTATAGTCCTCCAGCTGCTCCTCGGCATCGAGCATAGAAAGCTTTGCGCTTTCGTAGTTGTTCTTGCTGCTTTTGATGCTGTTTGTAACAGAATCGCTGGTGATTAGAGCAATCGTTGTACCCTCTTTGACATAGTCGCCGTTTGAGTGGTAGAGCTTTGTTACCGTCCCCTCTACCTCAGCCGATACTGTGCCGCTGTCCGACATTTTAACCTCGCCAAAGCCGGGGCTTATTGCAGCTCCTACTGCACCGCCGACCATCATTCCTGCCGTAAACGCACCGGGGTTTTCAAATTCTATGGTAACATTAACAAGGAGTGCCCCATCCGTACCTGCGTGTGCAGTTGCTTCCTTATGTGTTACTGTTCCCAATACATTGCTCATATGCATCGAGCTTGAAATATATGCGCTGTCACCCACCGAAATCTGTTGTGCCTGTGCCTGCTTAAATGGAAGCGTCACCTTGAGCATAACTGTGTTGTTGATGTCAGCTATCTTAGTACCCTTATTTACATCGTCGCCAACCTTAATATCCATATTGGAAATAACTCCTGACGATTTTGCTTTTATGTACAGTTTTTCCGAGTCTTTTAATGCGTTTTCGTAGCTGGTTTTGCTGTTATCTAAGGAAATCTCCTGCTTTTTCATACTTATATCAGTTTCCGAGGTGTCAAACTGATAAAGGAGAGTCCCCTCCTCAACTATATCGCCCACCTCATACGGACAGGATATAATATCTCCCGAGGTCTTTGCTATAATTTCATAACGCTCATACGGCTCAACCGCCGCACTTCCCGTAATGGTAAGCGAAACATCGCCACGCATCACCACGTCTGTGCCACCGTCTGCTGCCACCGAAGCTTTTTTCGATTGCGTAGCTTTTACAGCAAATATCGTCACAAGAAGCACCGCAAGAACGGCTAGGATGATTATAATTTTCTTCTTTCCCAATGTAGAAAGTGTTTCTTTTGCTTTTGAAAGTAACTCGTTTAATCCTGACACCGATTTTTTCCTCCTTTTTTACCTTTCTTACCCATTATACACCATACTTTCTACCTTGGTATGTCTTAATTGTGAACAGTTTGTAAATTAAAAGGACAATATTCTGCTTTTTTCACTAAATCATAAGCCGTACTTGATTTTTCTAAAAAATAGTTGTACAATAGGGGTAATAGCTTGAAAGGATGATGATATTTATGTCAAGAATAGAAACAAAATGCGTACAAGAGGGCTACAAGCCATCGAGCGGCGAGGCACGTGTTCTGCCGATATATCAGAGTACAACCTTTAAGTATGACAGCTGTGACGCTATGGGCAAGCTGTTTGATTTGGAGGCAGAGGGCTATTTCTACACCCGTCTTGCCAATCCGACAGTTGGCTGTGTGGAGGAAAAGATAGCAAAGCTCGAGGGCGGCGTGGGCGCAATGATGACCTCATCGGGTCAAGCGGCAAGCCTTATGTCTGTACTTACAATCTGCTCGGCAGGCGACCATATTCTCTGCTCGGCTGCAGTTTACGGCGGCACGCTCAATCTTTTGGGTGTAACCCTTAAGAGAATGGGTATCGAAACCACTTTCGTAAACCCCGACCTGTCGCTCGAAGAGCTGCAAAAGCTTATTCGCCCCGAAACCAAGGCGGTTTTCGGCGAGACTATTGCAAACCCTGCTCTTACAGTTCTTGATATAGAGAAATTCGCTACACTGGCACATTCAAATAACATTCCGCTTATTGTTGACAACACCTTTGCAACTCCGGTACTCTGCAGACCGCTTGAGTTCGGTGCAGATATTGTAATTCATTCAACTTCTAAGTATATGGACGGTCATGCTGTGAGCCTCGGAGGAGTTATCATCGACGGCGGAAGCTTTGACTGGGCGGCAAGCGGCAAATTCCCCGAATTTACCGTGCCTGACGATTCCTATCACGGCATCATTTACAGCGAGAAGTTCGGTAATGCGGCATTTATCACAAAGGCACGTGTTCAGCTGATGCGTGACCTCGGCTCTGCTCCGTCGCCGCAGAATGCCTTTTTGTTAAATCTGGGCTTAGAAACCTTGCATCTGCGTATGAAGCAGCACTCAGAGAACGCTAAAAAGGTTGCCACCTTCCTTGCTAATGACAGCAGGGTTGCATGGGTAAATTACCCCGGGCTCCCCGACAGCAAGTACAAGGATTTAGTTGCTAAATATCTGCCCGACGGCACATCAGGCGTAGTGTCCTTCGGCGTTAAGGGTGGCAGAGAGGCAGCTATACGAGTGCTTGACAGTCTTAAGCTTGCAGCTATTGTAACACACGTTGCAGACGCACGCACCTGTGCACTCCACCCCGCAAGCACAACCCACCGTCAGCTTACCGACGAGCAGCTTGCCGAGGGCGGTATCGGCGCAGACCTTATCCGTCTTTCGGTAGGAATAGAAAACGCAGCAGACATCATAGAGGACTTAGACGCAGCACTTTCAAATATCTAACAGGAAAGGCTTTGTATATATGAGTAAAAAAACTAAAGGCAAGGGTATATTAAAAATTCTCTTGGGGCTTGTGGCGGCAGTATTGGTGCTTGCGATCTCGGCTGTTCTTGCTATGCGGTTTGTAATACTGCCGAAAATCAGCCAACGTCTTGCCGAGCAGGGCAGGGGCGAATTGGCTCAAATAGTTGACCAGAACAACAACCTCGGTGCATTTGCTATGCTTGGAAGTTTCCTTTCTGACAGGGGTGTGATTGATTTTTTAACACATTTGGACCGTGAGAGTGCATTGTCGGTGATAGACCTTTTGAACACCATCGAGAGCGAACAGGCTGAGTTATTATCGCCTTCTACCACAGACACACCGTGGCAGGTGGATGAACAGCTTAGTCTCCCCCAATCATCACCCAAGCCAACAGCATCTCCTACTCCGACACCCGAAGCAGAAAACGATGCGGAGTCTGCTTACGAGCGAATTACAGCCGCAGCAACCGAAAAGGATATGTCCGACGGTCTTGCTATTATAGCAAAGCTTGATATGGCATATGTCGCATCGCTAGTTGCTAACGGATTGACACCTAGTGAAAAGGCTGAGCTTAAAAGTTATGTCTATTCCAAGCTCACCAAGGCAGAAATATCTCGCTCTCTGCAGCTATATAATAAGTATAAAAAGTATCTATGAGGCACATACGATGGATAATCTTAATGAGCAAGCAATACGCTTACATCTGCCGACACAGCTTAAAGATATCGGCATAACCGTGTTTGACAGCATTGATTCCACCAACAGCTACGCAAAGCGTACTGTTACATCAGCTCCTGCACTTATAGTAGCCAACTCTCAGACTCTCGGCAGAGGCAGACTGGGCAAAAGCTTTTATTCACCCGCAGGCAGCGGAATTTATATGACCCTTGTAATAGCTGACCCCGCCTCGCCCGAATATGTAACGATAGCGGCTGCAGTTGCAGCGGCACGTGTTATCGGGAGATTAAGCGGAAAGAATGTCGGTATAAAGTGGGTTAATGACATATTTGCATACGGGAAAAAGGTTTCGGGAATACTTTGCGAGAAAACAGAGGACAAAGTGATAATCGGAATAGGCATAAACCTTACAACCGCCGTCTTCCCCGACGAAATTTCGGACATTGCCGGCTCTTTATCGGTCAGCTGCGACAGAAACGCCGTAGTTGCCGAGCTTGTAGCAGAGCTGATGACGGTTATAAAGATGCCGCCGGAGGATATTACAGCCGAATATAAAAGCCACCTTTTTATACTCGGTCAATCCATTCGGTATACAAAAGACGGCGAGGAAAAAACCGCCGTTGCCAAAGACATCAACGAGTACGGAAATCTGATAGTGGAGCAAGACGGCGTTACAGACGTATTATCCTCGGGCGAAATAACGCTTAAGAGCAAAAATTTTACTTAAAAAAATCAACAAGGACTGCAGTAATAAACTGCAGTCCTCTTTTTTATAAAAACTAAAAAGCACCGTGGACCGATGCTTTTAGGCTTGATATGTATAGGATCTGAGGGTGGAAGTAATTCCCTACGCAACATATTATATCACAGCCTATTACATAATGCAAGCCTTTTTTAATAAATATTGTACTTTTTTTGAAAAAAATCTTTTTTTGACACAATATATTCTAATTTTACAGATTTTCGTCAAAAAGCCGCTTATATCTACATATTGTGGTTAGTCCAAAGCGGACAGTTTGTCTATTTTTGGGCGACAGATAGTCCTATAGAAAATAATACACAGTATCGTTCCGACAATTTCTGCAATCGGCATAGCTGCCCATACTGCAGGAAACCCGAAAAAGGTTTTTAACACAAATGCACACGGAAGTATTACTACCAGCTGACGTGCTATGGATATTATCATACTCATCATTGCGGCATTTATTGCCTGTAAAAGTGAGATTATAACGATACAAAAACCCGCAAAGCAAAAGCCTATCGGAATTATTCTAAGTGCAGGCACGCCCATCACATACATCGCCTCATCAGCGTCAAACAGGCTTAAGAAGAATTCGGGGAATATCATAATAAGAGCTGTTCCCACCGCCATCATTGAAACGGATATCTTCATTCCGAGACTCATAGTGTCATAAATACGCTTTTTCTTCCCTGCGCCATAATTGTATGAGAAAATCGGGATAAGAGCGTTGGAAAGTCCGAATACAGGCATAAATATGAAGCTATTTATCTTAAAGTACACACCGAAAATCTGGATAGCGACATCGTCTGCAAGAATTTTATTCATACCGACGGTCATAATACTGGTAATCGACTGCATCACGATTGCGGGGACACCTACCCTGTATACATCCTTTATAATCTCTTTGTCAGGGCGGAAGCCTTTAAGCACTATTTTAATTTCATGGTTATAACGGAAATTGAGATAAAAAGCAAGTACAGCAGCAAAGCACTGGCCTATTACCGTTGCAATCGCAGCGCCTGCAATACCAAGTTTGGGACAGCCAAGATAGCCGAAAATCATAATCGGGTCAAGTATAATATTAACAACCGCACCCGCCATCTGAGAAATCATACTAAGATGTGTTTTTCCCGTTGCCTGCAAGAGTCTTTCCGCCACAATCTGCATAAACACGCCAACCGAGAAGACAGTACATATAAGCATATACTGACGTCCCATTTCTATTGTGTTCTGTGTCTTTGTAAAATACCTAAAGAATTTATCGGATAAAAGTATTCCTATTATCGCAACGGCAATCGACGACAGCACTCCGAGGAATACGCCGTTTACTGCCGCTTTGTTTGCTTCATCAAACTTTCTCTCGCCCAATCTTCTCGAAAGCAGAGAGTTGATACCTACACCCGTACCTGTAGCAATTGATATCATCAGCGATTGTACAGGAAAACACAGCGATACCGCTGTTAGTGCGTCCTTGCTGTACTGTGCCACGAACACAGAGTCTACAATATTATAAAGCGACTGTATCAGCATCGACATCATCATCGGCAATGCCATAGTTATAAGAAGGCGGTTTACATTCATTACGCCCATTTTGTTTTCTGTCTGCATATTTTCATTCCCTTCCTAAATAAACACAACAGTCCTATTATACTACCTTTTTAGACATTATGCAATATCCATATTACACAAAAAAGCAGACGGCAAAAACCGTCTGCTCTTAATCGTTTTGTTTATTCGGGCATAACGTAGGACTTGGTTGTATCGATGTGAATGCTGTTTGTTGCAGCGTCCCATTCTACCGCAAAGTCAAATACTTCGCCAAGGTCACGTAACATATAATAGTTGCTGTCGCCTATTGTATATGAGGTAAAGCCGAAAAGCTCGCCGTCTAAGAGTGTGTGAGATGTTGTTGCCTGTGCAGGCATCACTTTCGCTCCGCCCTTTGAAAACTCGCCGCCTGCTACAGTATACGGGGTGTTCTTAAGAAGATTTATTGCCTTCTTTTCGTTGTCCCAAGTTACGTTGTACTGCTTCTCGCTGCCGTTTATAGCCATTGCAACATCACGGATTTTGAAATAGTTGTTGTCTGCTATGTTATACGCCTCGAAGGATGTTTCTTTGCCGTCTACATACACCTTTGACGCAGTAGCCTGTGCCTCACCCTTTACGTTGAGGAATACGCTTGCTTCCCCTGCTATTGCACCATAACGGGCACAAACCCAGTAGATACCGGGCTTTGTTATTGTTATCTTAGAACCTTTCACAAAGTCCCCGTGTTCCTCATATGCCAAATCTTCGGTATACGGCACGTCATACTGTGTCGATTCGCCTGTTTCTTCGTTGTAGTCCCACATATGTACAAATCCTTCAATAGGGAGCAGATACTTGCTCGCATAGAGAATGTCGCCCACAGGAATACACTGTCTGCCTTCAAACAAGAACAACTCGTCACCAAGCTCTACAGTTACAGGTGCCTGGCAAAGATATCCGTTCTTTTCGTATCCGTACATATCGGGACGGCTGGTAAACTCGTCCTTACCTATAACATTCGAAATCTTAAGCTGAGGTACACCCTCTTCGTAAGCATCAATCTCCAATGTTTCATACGCATATGACGCAGGCATCAGAGCCAGCATCATAACTACCGCCATAACAACTGCTAAAGTTTTCTTCATTGTTCATTTCCCCTTTTTTAGTAGTATTTTACAGTATTCTTATTATATCACTCTTTTCCCCCCTTGTAAACCACCCTCTCACAAATAGGGACAAAATATTTTTGCCACTCCCTATCGGCATAATTGACAAAAGGTGTACAATGTGGTATTCTGTATGGTGGAATAATGTTTGTTAAAAAGGAGGCGGAGCGATATGACCTTAACCATAAGCGATGGTGCAAAAGGAATAATTGAAAAATTGCACCAGTCAGGCTTTGACGCATATGTTGTCGGCGGTGCGGTACGTGATCTGGTTATGGGCAAAACTCCGCACGATTACGATATAACCACCTCGGCAAAGCCAGCCGAGATAAAACGTGTGTTTAAGCGCACTATCGACACAGGCATATCACACGGCACGGTAACAGTTGTAGAAGGCGGAGTCGGCTACGAGGTTACCACCTATCGCACCGAATCAGGTTATTCCGATTCCAGGCATCCCGACAGTATCGAGTTTGTTTCGGATATAAAAGAGGACCTACGGCGCCGTGATTTTACTATAAATGCAATGTGCTATAAGCCGGCTTCGGGGGTACTGGACTATTACGGCGGCAGAGAGGATATTACTGCAAAGCTGATACGAACGGTCGGCAACCCTGAGGAGCGTTTTTCGGAAGATGCTTTAAGGATGCTTAGAGCTGTTCGGTTTGCCGCAGCTTTAGGCTTTGAGATAGAGCAAAAAACCGCCGCCGCAATCAAAAAATGCGCCGCACTTATCCGCAGAGTGAGTGCTGAGCGGATACTCGGCGAGCTTAACAAGATACTTCTTTCGGATAACCCTGCATATGTAGCCAAGCTACGCGAGCTGGGGCTGATGCACTATATCCTGCCCGAGCTTGATATCTGCTTTGACACACCTCAGAAAAACAAGTATCACATCTATGACGTGGGCAATCATATTATCCGTGCAACCGCCGAAACAGAAAAGGATTTGTGCTTAAGGTGGGCGGCACTCCTGCACGATATAGGCAAACCCGCCTGTATGAGCACCGATTCAAACGGCATTATACATTTTTACGGACATCACAAGGAGAGCGCATCTCTTGCAGCAAATGTTCTAAGGCGGCTTAAGGTGGACAATGACAGCACAAAGGATATCCTCTCTCTTATAGAAAACCACGATGTCAGAATTGAGCCTACACCGCCTGCGGTCAAGCGTATGCTTGCAAAGGTCGGGGATAAGCTGTTTGTCAAGCTTTTGAGCCTGCAGATAGCAGACAACCGTGCAAAAAGCGAGAAATACTTCGCCGAGAAACTGCAAAGGATTGAAGAGGTACGCACCATCTACGAAAAGATTGTTGCCGAGGGGCAGCCGTATATGCTCTCCGATTTGGTTGTAAACGGCAGAGATTTGATAAAGCTCGGCTTTAAGGCGGGGCGTGAAATAGGCGATACGTTAAAAACATTGCTCGGCGAAGTTATGATAAGCCCCGAGCTTAATACAAGAGAACATCTTTTGAAAAGAGCAAAAGAGATAAAACGAAAGGGACGGTAAAGAATGAAAACTTACGAAGGCTACAAATATATCGATGGCGGTGTATGTGCCGCCAAGGGTTTCCGTGCAAACGGCTTAAATTGCGGTCTTAACCCCAACAAAGATAAAAATGATTTATGTATAATTGTATCGGACAGTATATGTAATACCGCCGCGGTTTATACCACCAACAAGGTTAAGGGCGCACCGATTACGGTTACAAAAAAGCATCTTGATATTACAGGCGGAAAGTGCCGTGCAGTTATTGCAAACTCAAAAAATGCCAACACCTGTAACGCCGACGGCGAGGAAAAAGCCGAGAAGATGTGCTCTTTAGCGGCAACAGAGCTGGGCATCAACACCGAAGATGTGATAGTCGCATCAACGGGCGTTATCGGTCAGATTTTGCCGATTGAGCCGATTGAAAAGCATATCGGCGCTCTTATTAGCGGTCTTACATATGACGGCAACCTTAAGGCAGCAACAGCTATTATGACCACTGACACAGTCAAAAAAGAAGTCGCTGTAGAATTTTTATTAGGCGGAAAAACCTGCCGTCTGGGCGGTATGGCAAAGGGCAGCGGTATGATTCATCCGAATATGGCTACAACCCTTAACTTTATCACCACCGACGCTAATATTTCCAATAATGCAATTAAAACCGCTCTTTCGGATATAACCAAAATCACCTACAACTGTCTGTCGGTTGACGGCGACACATCAACTAATGATATGGTCTGCGTGCTGGCAAATGCCGAGACAGGAAATGCTGAAGTGAATACCGGAACTCCCGATTACGAAACATTCAAACAAGCATTATTTATCGTAATGAGCGAGCTTACAAAGATGCTGGCAAAGGACGGCGAGGGTGCGACCAAGTTAATTGAGTGCACAACATCAGGCTCACCCGACCTTGATACCGCAATTATCGTTGCAAAAAGCGTAATCCGCTCTCCGCTTCTTAAATGCGCAATCTTTGGCGAGGACGCTAACTGGGGCAGAATTTTGTGCGCTGTAGGCTATGCCGAGGCAGAGTTTGACATAACAAAGGTGGATGTTGATATCGCATCAGCAAACGGCGTTGTGCCTGTTTGCAGAAACGGTGCAGGTATTCCTTTCTCGGAGGATTTGGCAAAGACAGTGCTCGGTGCAGATGAGATTTTTATTAACATAAATCTTAATCAGGGTGACATTTCGGCTAAGGCATGGGGCTGTGACCTGACGTATGATTACGTTAAAATAAACGGTGATTATCGTTCTTAATTTATTAAATTGTGAAAATTTGCAAAAATTACTTGCCAAATGAAAAAAATGTGATATAATAGATATGTTATTCTAATGAATATGTATAGGAGGAAAAGATATGTCTACATTATTTACCGTATTGCATATTGTTGTTGCAGTATTGCTTATCGTTATGGTACTGCTTCAAGAGGGTAAAGAGCCCGGTATGAAAGGTATTGCAGGTGCATCGCCCGACACAGGTGATTCATTCTTCAGCAAGAATACAGGCAGAACAAAGGCGTCAATGCTTTCAAAGCTTACAGCTACACTCGCTATTTTGTTCCTTGTTACAACAATGGTTCTTGTATTCACTCAGATGTAATTAAAAAGGCTGTCACATTGACAGCCTTTTTTGTTTGCTATTTCTGTTCCTTTATGTCTGTTACAAGCTCTTTTACCGATGTTGCAAAGCCTGCCAGCTCCTGAATTTTTGACGGAATGATTATCTTTGTAGCCTTGCCGTCTGCGACCTTTTCGAAGCTTTCAAGTGCCTTTATAGCCACATACGCATCAGACGGATTTGCCTCGTTAATCTTGCGGATACCCTCTGCAATTGCGGTCTGCACAGCCAGAATTGCCTGCGCTTCACCTTCTGCTTCTCTGATTGCCGTTTCCTTAACCGCCTCTGCACGAAGGATTGCCGATTCCTTTTCACCCTCTGCAAGCAGAATTGCAGACTTTTTCTCACCCTCTGCACGAAGGATTGACTCACGGCGTTCACGCTCTGCCTTCATCTGCTTTTCCATCGCATTCTGGATTTCTTTAGGCGGAATAATGTTTTTAAGCTCGACACGGTTTATCTTTATTCCCCACGGGTCTGTTGCCTCGTCAAGTATAGCACGCATTTTTGTATTAACGGTATCCCTTGAAGTAAGAGTTTCGTCAAGCTCCAAATCACCGATAATGTTTCTTAGCGTTGTGGCGGTCAGATTTTCAATAGCCATCATCGGCTGCTCAACACCGTAGGCAAAAAGCTTCGGGTCGGTTATCTGGAAATACACAACCGTATCAATCTGCATAGTAACATTATCCTTGGTAATAACAGGCTGCGGCGGAAAATCTACAACACGCTCTTTAAGATTAACTCTCTTTGCAATTTTATCGACAAAGGGAATTTTGATATGAAGACCAACATTCCACGTTGTGTTATAGCCGCCAAAACGCTCAATAATATATGCGTGCGCCTGCGGTACTATCTTTACGTTTGAAACCACAATAATAAGTGCAATCGCAAACAGTATCAGCAAAAACCATTCCATAAATAATTCCTCCTTATTTCCTCACAATAAGCTTTACGCCCTCAATATCGGTAACGGTAGCCCTTTCGCCTGCTGAAATCAGCTCGCCCGTTTCGCTCCTTACCTTCCATTCTACATCGTTTATATTCGCCGCTCCCTGACGGTTTATATTATCCACCGTTTCGGTAATTATAACCTCCTGACCGATAATTCTGTCAAGGTTGGTTCTGCCGTTTCCTAATTTCATATTCCTGACAGCTATTTTCCTAAGAGCAAGAAGACAAACTGCAGAAACAGTAAGGAACACCAACACCTGTACGCTGACCGTCGCACCAAACAAAGACGCAACCAACGCCGCCAGTGCACCGCCTGCAAACCAGATGCTTACCAACACAGCCGTACTCGCTTCAACAACAGCAAATACAACAATCGCAACAATCCAGCAAATACTGTCTATCATCGCTAATTCCTCCTTTACTCTATATCCTCATTATATCATTTATACTCCCGATGTCAAGATAATTATATAAGGATAAACCTGCAACTATTACCTTATTTTAATTCCTCAAATGCTTTGGGTAATGATTTTTAAGCACTCCGCCCGTTCCCTTAGCCCAGCCGAGTGGATATCCGTCTGCAAGCACCGCTACCCAGCCGTCTATATCTGCCTGCAAGGTTTCGCCGTGCATATATCGTTTTATCTCGTCGCTGTCTGCATCGAAATTAACAGTAGACACAAAATCCTCGCTCTCAAGCGCCAGTGCAAGTGCGTGTGACGGCACAAATCTGCCCTTTCTAATCTCGCCCAGCTCAAGACCTGCTCTTAGCACCTTTATTTTGTCAATATCAAAGCCTTGCGGCATCAGATAAAGTCGGTCGCCAAAGCTTAAAATTTCGCCCGTGGGCGTGTTTTTAAGATATTTACGGCAAAAATCTTCGTATTCTTGCGGTACTTTTTTATTTTTTTCCTTTTCCTTTTTTTCCTCCGCCTGACCCGTCTTCTCAAACACAGCCACAAAATGTCCCTCTCCCCTTGATTTGTGCGGGAATATGCGTTTTGTAAGCTTGTCTTTGTCAAAGCCGTCGGAAACCCCCTTAATATCCACATTAACAAGGTGCATATCGGGGTATTTTTCGGTTATGTAATCTGCCACGCCCTCATTTTCTAAGGGTGCAAAGGTGCAGGTAGAATAGACCAGTCTGCCGCCCTTTCTTAACATTCCAACGGCACAATCTGCTATATACTGCTGCCTTGTCGCACACGTTTCGCTGTGAGAAATGCTCCATTCGGTAACAGCCTGCGGCTCTTTCCTGAACATTCCCTCACCCGAGCAGGGTGCGTCAAGTATAACAAAATCAAATTCTTCGGGGTATTTTTGCAAAAGCCTTTCGGGCGTTTCGTTGGTAACAACGGCATTTCTTACGCCCATTCGCTCGATGTTTTCCGAGAGGATTTTTGCACGTGACGGAATAATCTCGTTGGCAACAAGTATTCCCTCGCCCGCAAGCGCTGCCGCCGCCTGTGTCGATTTTCCGCCCGGCGCAGCACACAAATCCAGCACTTTTGCGCCCTTTTTTATTTTAAGCGCAGGCACAGCTGCCATTGCAGACGGCTCCTGAAAGTAGAAAAGCCCTGCTGCGTGGTATGCGTGCTTTCCGTTTAGTATTTCCTTATCGGCATAGCATCCGTCAGCACACCACAAAACACCGTCAAAGCCGCCAAGCTTTTCGGTTATCTTTTCCTTTGCGCCCCTTTTAAGTGTATTTACACGCACTCCGCACAGATTATCTCCCTTTGAAAACGCCGCCTCAAACGCCTCGTATTCTGCGCCGAGCATATCCTTCATTCGCTCTGTAAAAGCCTGCGGCAGAGTAATATCAGCCACTCCTACTCCTCCTGAATTTCAATGTTCCTTTTTATTACATCAAAACCACGCCACGAAAATGCACGGTCCTGGTATTTTTTCTTAAACTCTCTGTTAGATTCTGCCATAGTAACCTGAAGATTCTCGATAAGATTGGTCCTAAACTCGTCAATCTCTGTAAGTCTTGCATTTTCGTTATGCGGACAGACCGTCTGGCAGATATCACAACCCCAGACCGTACCGCTCTTTTTGATTATTTCACGCTCGTTAAGGGTTAAATCGCCCTTCTTCTGCGTGATATATGATGCACATTTTTGTGCGTTAAAGCTGTCTTTACTAAGCGCACCGCCGGGGCAGCACTTTTCGCATCTGCCACAGTCTTGACAACCGCCCTCAAGCGGCTTATCGGCTTCTATTTCGGCATCGGTCAATATGTATCCGATAAAGGTGTAGCTGCCATATTCGGGGTTTATAAGAAAATTATTTCTGCCGAAAAAGCCGAGTCCCGCCTGATATGCCAGATACCTTTCGCAAAGCTCTCCTGTGTCACAGTAAGATTGGGCAAGATACCCTTTCTCCTCAAGCACGGCACAAAGCTTTTCAAGCTTTCTTTTGACAACCTTGTGGTAGTCCTCGCCCCGTGCATAGAGCGAGAGATTGCTCCTTTTACCGCCGTTATTGTACGAGAAAAGGCATACTATAATGCTTTTTGCCGTCGGCATATGCAAAAAGGGGTCTATCCTTTCGGCAATATTTTTTGTAACCATCGGCGTATTTTCGCCAAGCTTTTCCTCAAGCTCGGAAAAGACACGTGCACGGCAAACTCCGACGGCACTGATATTTTGTGCCGCCGCAGTCTGTTTTATTTTGCTTTTCATAAACAAGCGTCGATCATATCGCAGAATTCGTCAAAGCTTTTAGCACCGACGCTGCGCTCTACAATCTTTCCGCCTTTAAGTATCAATACAGTCGGGATCGACACAACCGCAAATTCGCTTGCGAGCGCACCCTCTTCGTCAACATTTACCTTGCAGACCTTAATTTTATCGCCGTATTCTTGGGCGAGAGAGTCTATCACAGGCGATACCATTCGGCATGGGCCGCACCAGCTTGCCCAGAAATCCACTACTACAGGGACATCCGACTTCATTACCTCTTGTTCAAAGCTGCTTTTCGTAAGTTCCTTTACCATCTCTATTTTCTCCTTTTATTCTGTATACTGCGGGAACGAGCTGTATATATTATTCCCGTTTGCCGATGGTGTTATAAGCTCCTCGGCATAAAATGCACCGTCAGAATAGGTATATTTTGTAACGCTCATACCAACAGTTGAGGTGTGTATAAGTGAAATTGTCGGCAGGTCATTCTCGGTTGCTACGTCAATATACATCTGCCCGTCAACCAATGAGTTAAAGAGAGTATAGTTATTTTCCTCTCCTATAACCGCCAACGCCCATTTTTGCGCATCGTCCCACATCATATTACCGTCTTCGCCACGCTCCGCCTCGGTAGCAAGCAGAATATCTGCGTACTCGTTATCTATAATAATTCCCACTTCGCCCAGAATTGTCCAGTCATCACCTATCGGATTTTTACTTGTAGATGAAATCATTGTCCTTAAGCCCGTGCTCTGTCCGCCCTGTGCCGTAGGTGTCGGTGTCGGGTCTGTCGAAGGCTTATTTGCTGTGCAAGCACTTAAAAGCACTGTACATAAAATAGCTGTAAATAGTTTTTTCATTCTAATCCATCCTTTCTCCAATTTCCACGTCAATGTATTTTGTGCCGTTTTCGGCAATAATTGCTCTGCCGTTAGTAAGCTCTGTTATATCCGCTTTGAATTTTTCGCTTTCACTTTTTGTTACACAAACAAAGTATGTAACCTCGCTGTCATAGACGGTATCCTCTATGATATGACCGCCCTCAGAAAGAAAATGCGACACCCTGCCGCTCGTTGTGTAATCGACAGTTACAGTTATTATATCGCACAGCCTTCGCTCAATTATACCTGCTGCCAAAAGCCCCTCTCTTGCCGCACCGCCGTATGCGTGTACCAGACCGCCAGTGCCTAAAAGCGTTCCGCCAAAATATCTGGTCACTACCACTGCGCAGTCGACTATCCCCGCCTTTCTTATCGTGTCTAAGACGGGCATACCCGCCGTACCTGACGGCTCGTTGTCATCAGAATAGCGGAAGATGTTGTTCTCGTCTATTACATAAGCATACACATTATGTGTGGCGTCGGAATAGGTCTTTCTCATCTCCTGAAGAAAGTCAAGTGCTTTCTCCTCTGTATCGGCAGGAATAACTGTTGCTATAAATTTCGACCGTTTTTCAACCAAAACCGCCTCAGCCCGACGCAGTACTGTTTTATAACATTCCTTTTGTGAAATTTTAATCACCGTCCGTTTCCCCAACATACCTCTTGACAGCATCATATGCACGGCTGTCTACGAGCATTGTTACCTTTGTTCCGTTTTCGGTATATTCTTCAGAAAGTATTTTTTGCGTGGTGTGAAGCTCTGATAAAAGCGCGCCCTCGGTATAGGGTATTACCGCCGTAAGTTGTGTTCTCTTGCCCGGTGCCTTATCTCCAAGCTCCTCAAGCAGTTTGCCAAAGCCCTCGTGCGTTTTGGCAGAAATCCTGACCTCTGCATCGTGCTCGGGTGCTGCTAAAACTGTGTTTGGTGCAAGGGTGTCACATTTATTGAATACCGCTATAATCGGCTTTTGCCCTGCACCTATATCGGAAAGTACCTCTTGTACAACTCGTATATGGTCTGAGTACTGCTCGCTCGATGCGTCTATAACGTGCAAAAGCACATCTGCAACCGCAGCCTCCTCCAGCGTGGACTTAAACGCCTCCACCAGATGATGCGGGAGCTTTCTTATAAAGCCGACCGTATCAACAAGGAGTATCTTTCGCATATCTTCAAGCTCAATTGCTCTTGATGTAGGGTCAAGGGTTGCAAACAGCTTGTCCTCGGCAAATACATCTGCATCGGTCAGGCTATTGAGGAGCGTTGATTTGCCCGCATTGGTATATCCGACAAGTGCAGCAGTAATTACGCCGTCCTTTTTTCTTCTCTTTCTTAAAAGCTCTCTGTGCTTTTCAAGCTCTTTAAGCTCGTCTTCAAGCGCAGTTATTCTGCGTCTTATGTGACGTCTGTCACTTTCAAGCTTGGTTTCTCCAGGGCCTCTTGTGCCTATTCCCGCACCTGTACGGCTCATCGCCTCGCCAAGACCTCTAAGTCTTGGAAGTCGGTATTTAAGCTGTGCCAGCTCGACCTGCAACTTGCCCTCGCCGCTTTTTGCACGCATTGCAAAAATATCGAGTATCAGCATCGAGCGGTCAATTACCTTGACACCGAGTATATCGGCAATGTTTCTGGTCTGTATTCCCGTAAGCTCGTCATCAAATACAACGGTATCAATTTGGAGCGTTGGTATCATTTCGGCAATCTCCAAAAGCTTGCCCTCACCCATATATGTTCCGCTCTCGAGGTCGGATTTGTTTTGTACCACCTCTGCTACAACCTCGCCGCCCGCCGTTTTTACAAGCTCGGCAAGCTCTGCCATCGACTCGTCGGTGGTGTCATAAAGGCTGTCCGCACGTCCTGTATGCACGCCTGCAAGCAGTACTCGCTCGGCTTTATTGCTTTTTTCTTCAATAGGCATATATGCTTCTCCGTTTTTAGTCTTTTCTTACTTTAAGTATACCACATTTTCCAAAAAAGTACATAGTTTTAATAAAAAATCTCCCTTTTGGGAGATTTCAAAGAATTATAAGCTCTTTTGTGCTTTGCGAAAGAACCTCGCATTTTCCGCCATACATAGCAACAAGATCCTCTATCCTCACACCGCCAAAGCCCTCTATATAGATGCCCGGCTCCACGGTTATTACGTTACCGTTTTTAAGAGTGCCCTTTGCTTTGGGCGAAAAGCAAGGCATTTCGTGGATTTCGATGCCTACGCTGTGACCCAAGGAGTGTCCGAAATTTTCGCCAAAGC
This sequence comes from Clostridia bacterium, assembly GCA_045649145.1. Taxonomy (GTDB): domain Bacteria; phylum Bacillota; class Clostridia; order UBA1381; family UBA1381; genus HGM11525. The sequence goes on along the minus strand of JAZRPK010000014.1, from coordinate 1,995 downwards.
CTGCATCCGTTATAATATCCCTTGCGACCTTGTCCGCTTTTGAAAGCTCTACGCCCTCACATATTGCATCAAGTGCTGTCTGCTGTGCGGTTTTTACCACATCATAAATATGCCTCCCCCGCTCGCACAAGCCGCCTACAGCCACAGTACGAGTCATATCCGAGCAGTATCCATCCAACACACAGCCGAAATCCAACGTCACCAAATCGCCTTTTTCTATCAGCTTGTCGCTCGCAACCCCGTGCGGCATTGCACTGCGTACTCCGCTTGCAACAATCGTTTCAAACGAAAGTCCCGACGCGCCGTTTTTGCGCATAAAAAATTCCAGCTCGAGCGCAATTTCTCTTTCACTGCGTCCACTCTCAATACGCTCTAATATATACGAAAATGCCTCGTCGCCAAGACGCTCGGCAGCACGTATGCGGTCAATCTCCGACCGCTCCTTGACCTCTCTTAGACTGCAGATTTTATCCTGCATCGGTATAAATTCCTTGCCCTTTGCTTTTTCTTTCGCCATCTCAAGACTTTTTACCGAAATATGCTCCTCCTGATAACCAATCCTTTTAGCCTCGATTATCGAAAACGCACCCTCTAAGCCGTTTTTAATATCATATATCTCAAAGTCGGGCGACTGCTCCTTCGCCTGAATGGTGTATCTGGAATCGGTTATTATGAGCGCCTTTTCCTTGGAAATTAAAAGTCTGGCATCTGCACTCTGAAAGTTAGAATAATAGAAAATATCGGGATATGCAGTGATATAAACCGCCTCGCCGTCCGATAAAATATCACGCAGTCGGTCAATTCTTCGCATTGACAAGCGCCTCCAAAGCAAGTAAATAACCCTCAAAGCCAAGACCGCAAATCTGTCCCTTGCAAGCAGGTGCAATTACCGACTTGTGCCTGAATTCCTCACGTGCGTGGATATTGGAAATATGTACCTCAACAGTCGCAATACCCACCGACTTTACTGCATCGTGGATTGCGTAGGAATAATGTGTATATGCGCCGGGGTTTATTATAATGCCGTCCATTACGCCGTATGCGCCTTGGATTTTGTCTATAATTTCGCCCTCAGAGTTGCTCTGGTAAAGCTCGACCTCAACTCCCAATTCATCAGCCCTTGCTTTAATTTCGGCACAAAGTGCATCATAGCTGTCGTTGCCGTAGACTCCCGGCTCACGTATGCCGAGCATATTAAGGTTAGGTCCGTTGATTATAAGATATTTACTCATCACTCGTTACCCCTTTACTATCAAATCTATTTCCTTTTTTAGTTCCTCCAAAAGCTTGTCCTCGGGAACTTTGCGGATTATTTCGCCCTTTTTGAAGATAAGTCCCTCGCCGTCACCGCCTGCAATACCGACGTCCGCCTCACGAGCCTCGCCCGGTCCGTTTACCGCACAGCCCATTACTGCAACCTTTATCGGCTTATCTATATTGGCAATCATCTTTTCCACCTGTTCGGCAAGAGGTATCATATTTATCCTCGTTCTGCCGCAGGTGGGGCAGGATACAAGCATCGCACCGCTTGCCTTAAGCCCCATCACCTTAAGAATATCGTTTGCAGCATAAATTTCTTCCACAGGGTCCGCAGTTAAGGAAACTCTCATAGTATTTCCTATCCCCTCAGCCAAAAGCGCACCAAGTCCTGCACTTGACTTGATTATTCCGCTTCGAAGCGTACCTGCCTCGGTTACGCCGATATGTACAGGGATATCGCTTAGTTTGTCAAATTTGCGGTATGCCTCTATCATAGTAGGAACATCGGATACCTTGATTGATACAACAATATCCGAAAAGTCCAAATCCTCTAAAATCTTAATATGCCCCATCGCACTCTCGACAAGTGCATCGGCAGTCGGATGTCCGTATTTGGCTAAAAGCTCCTTTTCCAAAGAGCCGCCGTTTACACCTATTCTGATAGGGATATTGCGCTCCTTGCACGCATCTCTGACAGCCTTTACTCTGTCACGGCTGCCGATATTGCCCGGATTG
>JAZRPK010000013.1:0-3198 GCA_045649145.1 Clostridia bacterium | reverse complement strand
TGTAGGATATACCGAGCACTATGTAGGTGCTGTATGGTTTGGTTTCGACCAGCCACAGAACTTAAACAGAGCAGGTATTACCAACAATCCGTCCTGCGTAATCTGGAAAAATGTTATGAATAAAATTCACGGCGGACTCTCTTCCGACGGATTTGATGTACCATCATCTGTCAAGAGAACTTCCATTTGTTCAAAGACAGGCAAGCTTGCCTCGGTAGGCTGCAGCTATGCTAAAAGAGGGTACTTTATAGCAGGCAACATTCCTTCACGTTTTTGTAAGAATGAGCACGGAGAGGAAACCCCCTCACCGTCACCAGATGCTGTATCCCCCAGTCCCGATACAACAGAGTCCCCGACACCGTCAACACCAACCGACTCTACGTCCGAGCCTGACTCTGAAACAAACCAGCCACCTGTAACTACAACGCCAACACCGACGAACGAGCATATCTCGCTTGACTAAACATCACAGCATTTCAACAATTAGGAGGTGATTAAAAATGCACAAGGATTTTATAGAACTTCTTGAGGATAAGAACTATTATCAGCTGAAGGAAATACTCGTAAATATGGAGCCGGCTGATATTGCTGTGCATTTTTCAGAGCTTTCCGAGCGGCATCGTGCCATTATGTTCCGTCTTCTGCCAAAGGAAACGGCAGCAGAGGTCTTTGTCGAGCTGGAGCCAGATATGCAGGAGGCTCTGATAATCGGTTTCTCCGACAGCGAGCTAAAAGAGATAGTAGACGAGCTTTACGTCGATGATGCTGTTGATATTATTGAAGAGATGCCCGCAAATGTTGTCAGCAGAATTTTAAGGCACGCAGACAATGAAATGCGGCGTGATATTAACCAGATGCTGCGTTATCCTCAAGACAGCGCAGGCAGCATTATGACAACCGAGTATGTCAATCTCAAAAAGGATATGACCGTCGAGGACGCATTTACACATATCAGACGTACCGGCACAGACAAGGAAACAATCTACACCTGTTACGTCACCGACCGAAACCGCATACTTGAGGGACTCGTTTCGGTCAAAGACTTGCTTTTGGCTGACTACTCGTGTCTCTTGGAAGACATAATGGAAACCAACGTTATATATGTAAACACAACTGATGATAAGGAATACGCTGCGGGATTGTTTGAGAAATATGACTTTTTAGCAGTTCCCGTTGTCGATAACGAAAAGCGTTTGGTCGGCATTATCACAGTCGATGACGCTATTGATGTCATCACAGAGGAAGCGACCGAGGATATCGAAAAGATGGCGGCTATTATCCCGTCGGATAAGCCGTATCTGCGTACAGGAGTATTTGAGATATTCCGCCAGAGAATACCCTGGCTTTTACTGATGATGCTTTCTGCTACATTTACCGCCAGCATTATAAACCACTACGAAGCAGCATTTTTGGCCTACGGAATACTAACCTCATTTATACCTATGCTAATGGGTACAGGTGGTAATTCCGGCTCGCAGTCATCGGTCACAATCATCAGAAGCCTTTCCTTGGGCGACATATCCTTCCGCGACACATTCAAAGTAATGTTCAAGGAGTTTAGGGTTGCAATACTATGCGGCATTACTCTTGGTGTAGTAAATTTTGTAAAGCTTGTATTTTTCGATCGTGTCGGAATTGATATATCCTTTATTGTCAGCTTCGCACTTATCGGTACTGTTCTTTTTGCAAAGCTGGTAGGTTGTTTCCTCCCAATGCTTGCAAAAAAGCTTCATCTTGACCCTGCGGTTATGGCAAGCCCGTTTATTACAACCATAGTAGATGCTATATCCCTTGTCATATACTTTGACATAGCAACCAGAATACTTAATATATAACAAAAAAACCGTCACTATGACGGTTTTTTATATGTAATCTATTTTATTTTGCAAGGTATTCTTTTAGCTCTGCCATACGGCGCCTAGCATCATTTGCACCCTTGTCATAAAGCATCTGAAGTACTTCAGGGTCTGATTCAGTTCTGCCTATCCCCTTGGTATCATCAGGACGGAAGATAAATACCTTTCCCTCTTTCTCAAGTTTTTCAAGCTCTAAGAGCTTACCATTATACATATCAGCTCTTGCTAAAAGCTTTTCGGAAAACTTCTTATATTTCTTGAATTTTCGTGCTGCGTATGCGGTTGAGCGGTCTGTTGTCTTCTTATATCCAACCTCACGAGTCAACACAACTATATTCTTGTCGCAGCCTTCCTCTATTGCCTTTTTATAAGGTATGGAGTCTACAATACCTCCGTCCATATACTTATGTCCGTCAATCTCAAACACAGGAAACAGTATCGGCAACGCACAGCTTGCACGAAGATATATGCCCTTGTGGTCGTCTCTTGGTATTTCAGGATAGATTGCCTCACCTGTTTCAATATCGGTTAATACCCCAAAAAATTTCCCCTCATAAGCCTCCAGCTCTTTGTAATCAAGGGGGTCAAGCTTTTCAGGCAATTCATAAAAGACAAAGTCAAGATTATAATAACTCTTGTTTAGGGGATTCAGGAGATGACGTATTCCCATATATCTCTTATCGTGGAAATACTTTTTAGCAATTCGAAGATTCCTTCCATGTTGTTTTGCAACATATGATGTTGCAAATGAGACTCCTGCTGACACTCCTATGACACGGTCTGCCATTATCCCTTCTTCCAACAACACATCCATAACGCCGCACGAATATATCGACCTCGACGCCCCGCCCTCTAATGTTAAACCAAGCATTTATTGCACTCCCTATTTTTATAATACATTAATATTTTAGCACTTTTTTCTACCATTTGCAACACTCTATAATCAAAATAGACAAAATAATTGGTTTTTGTTGCATTTGCAACAGACTAACACTATATCTCGTGCTACAATACAGTTGAAAACAAAATTTACACAAAATGGAGGGGGATTAAAATGACTGTAAATGTAACCGGCGCAAAGCTGTCTCAGGCTGAGATTGACGCTTATATCAAAAGAGCAACCGACAAAAATCCGGGCAAGAAATTATCTGCTATCGACATAACCGTTGACGGTGATTATGTTGATTTGCGCTATACCTTTGAGCCTGTTCCCTTTAACCGAATTAGACGTGTTACAGGGTATTTGGTAGGAACTCTTGACCGCTGGAACGATGCAAAGAAGTCGGAAGAGGCAGACCGCGTAAAACACGATGTCTGTTGCTGACAGTAGGGGTCGATATCA
>JAZRPK010000012.1:0-14979 GCA_045649145.1 Clostridia bacterium | reverse complement strand
AACGTCGCCGTCATAGTTCTTACAAGCCCAGATATAGCCGCCGTCCGAACGGATAACACGTGCAACTGCATCGTCGATAAGTGTATAGAAATACTCAATGCCTGCTTTGTCAAACTTGTCCTTATATTCATTATCGAAAATCTCTTGGAAGATGTCCTTAAAGCGATGGTCATACTTTTTGGAGATAGTGTCCTTTGTTGCAAACCACACGTCTTGTTTCTGGTCGAGTGCGAAGTTAAAGCACGCACGTGCAAAGCTTGAGATAGAGTCATCACGGTTATGAAGTCCCTGAATGATGCCGTCGCCTGCAAACTCGTGTATAAGCTCACGTGTTTCGTTGCCATCCTTGTCTGTGTAGACAAGCTCAGCCTTGCCGCCGCCCTTAACCTGCATTTCCACGTTCTTGTAAACGTCGCCGTATGCGTGACGTGCAATTGTAATCGGCTTGGTCCAGGTGGGGATATAAGGGGTGATACCCTTAACAAGTATCGGTGTGCGGAAAACTGTTCCGTCAAGGATTGCACGGATTGTGCCGTTAGGCGATTTCCACATTTCTTTTAGATTATACTCGGGCATTCTTGCGGCGTTAGGGGTGATGGTAGCACACTTAACAGCCACGCCGTACTTTTTGGTAGCCTCGGCACTGTCGAAGGTCACCTTATCATTAGTTTCGTTTCTGTGAACGAGTCCCAAATCATAATACTCAGTCTTGAGGTCGATATACGGTGTAAGAAGTATATCCTTAATCATCTGCCAGATAATTCTGGTCATTTCGTCGCCGTCCATCTCGACGAGCGGAGTTTTCATTAAAATTTTGTCTGACATATTTGTACTCTCCTTATCCGTTTATTTTGGTGTAATTGAGTAAGCCGCCTGCATAAAGCATATCCTTTTGTCTTTCGGATACTGCAATATTTACATTAAAGCTGTTGCCCTTGGTCTTGTTGGTAACAACAAGTGTATTTCCTGCTCTTAATTGCTTTTCTACGTTTGCAATCTCAAGCACGTCTGCGGCATCTATGGTATCATAATCCGCCTCGTTCTCGAATGTTAAGGGAAGAATTCCCGCATTTACGAGGTTTGCCATATGAATACGTGCAAAGCTCTTGGTGATAACAGCCTTAACGCCGAGGTACAAGGGAGCAAGAGCTGCGTGCTCCCTTGATGAGCCCTGACCGTAGTTAGAGCCGCCGATAACGATTGATTTGCCCATCTCCAAAGCACGCTTGGGGAAGGACTCGTCGCATACAGCAAAGCAATGCTCGGAAATCTTGGGTATATTGGACCTTAGCGGCAGAATTTTAGCACCTGCGGGCATAATGTGGTCGGTGGTGATATTATCGCCGACCTTTAGGCTAACGCCCGCCTCAATTGTTTCTGCCAAAGGCTCTGCAACGGGGAACGGCTTAATGTTTGGACCTCTTAAAACCTCAACCGTGTCCATTTCGCTCTCGCAAACGGGCGGTACTATCATATTATCATTAATTGTAAATACCTCGGGTAGCTTAAACTCGGGCATATCACCGAGGTCTCTCGGGTCTGTCAGCACGCCTGTTAAAGCTGATGCTGCAGCCATTTCGGGAGATACGAGATAAATCTGACCGTCCTTTGTGCCTGAACGTCCCTCAAAGTTACGGTTAAAGGTTCTTAAAGAAATACCCTTGGAGTTAGGCGACTGGCCCATACCGATACACGGACCGCACGCACTCTCTAATATTCTCGCACCTGCGTCAATCATAATTGCCAGAGCACCATTTTCTGCAAGCATATTAAGTACCTGCTTTGAACCCGGTGCGATTGACAATGACACATCGGGATGTACAGTTTTGCCCTTTAGAATATGAGCAACCTTCATCATATCGAGAAGTGATGAATTGGTACAAGAGCCGATACATACCTGGTCTATCTTCATATTGCCGATTTCGGCAACCGATTTTACGTTGTCGGGTGAATGAGGACAAGCTGCCAGAGGAACAAGCTCGGAAAGGTTTATTTCTATTTCCTCGTCATATACCGCATCGCTGTCAGCGGATAGCGGAGTGTATGCGTCCTCTCTGTCTTGTGCCTTCAAAAACTGTCTTGTAATCTCGTCCGAGGGGAAGATTGATGTAGTAGCGCCAAGCTCTGCACCCATATTTGTGATGGTGGCACGCTCGGGAACGGACAAGGTTTTTACACCCTCGCCGCAGTATTCGATTACCTTGCCTACACCGCCCTTTACCGAAAGACGCTTTAATACCTCAAGGATTACGTCCTTAGCCGCAACCCACGGCGAAAGCTTGCCGGTAAGATTAACCTTAACAACCTTGGGGCAGGTGATGTAATATGCACCGCCGCCCATTGCAACTGCAACGTCCATACCGCCTGCGCCAATTGCAATCATACCGATGCCGCCGCCGGTCGGAGTATGTGAGTCGGAGCCGATTAAGGTCTTGCCCGGCATGCCGAAACGCTCTAAATGCACCTGATGGCAGATGCCGTTACCCGGACGTGAAAAATATATGCCATGCTTTTTACATACCGAGCCGATAAAACGGTGGTCGTCAGCGTTTTCAAAGCCCGACTGCAGAGTGTTGTGGTCGATGTATGCAACAGAACGCTCGGTCTTAACACGAGGTACGCCCATAGCCTCAAATTCGAGGTAAGCCATTGTACCGGTTGCGTCTTGAGTGAGAGTCTGGTCAATGCGTATTCCTATTTCTGTCCCTTTTTCCATCACACCGTCAACGAGGTGTGCGGACAGTATTTTTTCGGTTAATGTCTGTCCCATTATGTAACCCCCTGTTTATAATAATACATAGTATATTGTATAATTTTACACGCCGTTTGTCAAGAGAAAGAGTGATTGGAGCTGCAACAAAACATTGGGTCAATATCAGGCGTTTTTTGGTATATTTCACAAAAAGAGAAAACAAGGCATAATGTATACGGGAAAGGAGATGATTTTATGCCGGAGGCGGTTGTTGCAATTATGTCAGTATTTGCCGTTTACGGTCTTATTTCAATTATCCGTGAAATATGTACACAATTTTTGGTGAAAGCGGGCGAATCGGACAGAATTGTTATATACGTAAAAAGTAATACAGAGCGTATAGAAGGCGTTGTAAGGTCTTTGATGATAAAAAATCCCGGTGCGGAAATTATAGTAACTTCGAAGGACAAAGGCGGCGAAGTGCGTGAAATTATCGATAAGCTGAGCCGTGATTATGGCAGAATACATATCGGAAGACTGGAGATAAAAAGCGTAAAAGATGATGACAGTGAAAGAGTATAAAAAATGCAGAAAAATGCGGAATAATTAAGGAAGAGTTTTTCGCTATTCTATTGACAAAACAAAGATTTTGAGAGATAATATAAAATGAATAATTATGTACAAAGCGGAGAATGAAATGAAAAGGAATTTTATATACGGAGCGAAGGACGGACTACCCATTGCACTCGGTTACTTAGCAGTAGCCTTTTCCTTCGGGATGACGGCGAGTGCAGAGCACGTTCCCGTTTGGGTAAGTGTTGCACTGTCGGCTCTTAATCTGACATCGGCAGGGCAATTTTCCGCATTGACGCTTATGATAAAGGGCGCACCGCTTATGGAGGTTGCAGCTGCTACTTTTGTTATCAATATCCGATACCTTCTGATGAGTATTGTACTATCGCAAAAGCTGGTAAAGATGTCTGTTTTCAAGAGAATGGCAATCGCCTTTGGTATAACAGACGAGATTTTTACCGTTGCGTCTACCAAGCCACAGAAGGTCGGAGCTACATATATGTCGGGACTTATAATGGTGCCGTACCTTGGTTGGTCTTTAGGCACGGCGCTCGGTGCGGCGGCGGGAAATCTTTTGGGCGACTCGGTTTCGTCAGCACTCGGAATAGGACTTTATGCGATGTTCATTGCAATAGTATTGCCTGAGGCAAGGTCTCATAAGTCGGTCGCCTGTGCGGCAGGTATTGCAGTGGCGATTTCGTGCATAATTTGCTGGTGGAGTGTTCTCTCAGGCATATCTGCGGGCTGGGCTGTTATTATAGCGTCCGTTCCTGCAGCGGCAATAGCCGCACTGCTCTTTCCACGCACTGAAAATTGATTTAGGATTTGCGTGAAAGGCAAATTTTGAAAGGAGATATTGTACTGCGATGTTTATAGACGCACATTGTGATACAGCATCAGTGTTGCTTGACAACCGGAAGGTACTTAAGAAAAATGACTGTCATCTGGATTTGACAAGAATGCCCAAGGGTTATACGCAGATTTTTGCGGCATATATTGCACCCGAATATTATAACGCACCGATGGAGCGTGCCGAGGCGATTATAAACAAACTGCGTTTTGAAACGGACAAGAAAACTAACAAGATAGAAATATGCGTCGACAATGCACAAAGGGAAGCGGCATTACAAAATGGTAACCGTGCTGCATTTATAAGCCTTGAGGGCGGAGAACCGATTAAGAGTGTGGATGATGTCGAAAAGCTCTATGATATGGGTGTCAGGTTTGTTTCTCTTACCTGGAACGGTGCAAATCACCTTGCCGGCGGAGTTGAAAGCGAAAAAAGACTTACCGAGCTTGGCAGAAAGGTGATAGAGGCGTTTGGTAAAAAGGGGATAATTGTAGATGTATCGCACCTTAACGACCAGTCATTCTGGGATGTTATGCGTGTTACTAACTGGCCGGTGGTTGCAACACATTCCTGTTCGCGCAGTGTATGTGCCAATAAACGAAACCTCACCGACGAGCAGTTTAGCGCAATTTGCTCAAGAGGCGGTGTTGTGGGAATAAATTTCTATCCCAAGTTCTTAAACAGAAGGAACAAAGCATACATAAAAAATATTATCAAGCATATCGACCATTTTCTTAAGCTTGGCGGCGAAAATCATATCGGCTTAGGCTCGGATTTTGACGGAGTTGATTTGCTGCCGCAGGACCTTTCGGGCGTGCAGGATGTGCAAAATCTTGTTGCGGCATTTAAGGAGCACGGCTATTCGGACAAGCTTATCGAAAAGATTTGCTTTGGTAACTTTGAGCGAATTCTGCGTCTTTTGTAATTTCCGCTTTTTTGGACGAATATACTAAAGCAGTATATTCTGAAGAAAAGGAAGTGGACAGATGACGAGAGGGATAAAATGGCTTGCTGCCGCTTTGGCAGTTTTTGCTGCAGGAGTAACGGCGGGCGGCTTTTCGGCTGTTGGTACAGCGCCGGAGCTTTTGTACGATTATTTTGCAGGACTTTCGGGCGGTGAAATCAGCATATTAACAGGCACTGCGGTGGTTTCCGCATTGGTGATGTGGTCTGTGCTGTTTTTCTCCGCCTTTTTCAAATTCGGTGCAGCAACAGTTGCACTTGCTGTAGGTACAAGGGGTTTTATAGACGGCTATTCGGTTACGGCGATATTAAGGATACTCGGAATAAAGGGTATAGGCTTGTGTTTTCTGGATATCTTAGGAGCGCCGCTGGTGCTTGTTATGTCAGCAACGGTAATGTGTGCGCTGACATCGGAGAAGAACTCTATGGCGGCATATCTTGCCGTGAGCGGTCTTTGTCTGATACTCTCGGCTGCTGTGGCGGCACTTTCGTCGGCATTGTCGGGAGCGGCGGTAGGCGCAGTTATAGGGGGAATTACATTTTAACGGAGGGGGATTTTTGTGAGAGCATATATAGACGGCTTTGTTAAGTCTATGTCGGATAAGTCGGAAAATACTGTTGCCTGTTACCGACGTGATGTCGAAAAGTATTTTGACTTTCTCGAGAAAAATGGCATAACAGGACTCTTTGATACAACGAAATCCACCGTTTTAACGTATCTTCTGTCCCTTCAAAAGGAGGGCAGAGCGGCCACTACCGTAAACCGAGCTTTAGCGTCATTACGCTCATTTTACGCTTATTTAACAGCGGGCGGCGAGCTTATGTCAGACCCCACCCTTAACCTTGACGCGCCGACAGTTGCAAGAAACATTCCGCAAATTCTTACCGCACGAGAGGTTGAAAGGCTTTTATCTGCGCCCGACACCAAAACAGCAAAAGGAAGACGTGACAGAGCAATGCTTGAGGTTTTGTATGCCACAGGTATAAAGGTATCGGAGCTTATTGCACTCGATGTCAGAGATGTCAATACCGTTGCGGGATTTTTAAGATGCAGAGGCGGGGCTAAGGAACGGATTTTGCCGATTGGACAGCTTGCGTCGGAGGCAGTTAATAAATATCTTGCGGGCGGGAGAGAACAATTAAAGGGCGATATCAAAACAGATGCACTCTTTCTCAATTATACAGGCACAAGAATGTCCCGCCAGGGCTTCTGGAAGCTTATACGCTCCTATAAAGAGCGGGCAGGAATTACATCGGAAATCACACCGCATATTTTAAGGAACTCCTTTGCGGCACATCTTCTGGAAAACGGAGCAGACCTTGCGGCAATTCAGGAAATGCTCGGTCATTCTGACATTTCCACTACAAGAATTTACTCGGGATTTGTAAAATCGAACATAAAGGACATATATTACAAAACACATCCGAGAGCATAATGTGATTTCTATGATAAAAAAGTTGGTTAAAACTCCTAAAAATGCGAAATTTATATTGTGCTTTGGCACGATTTGGTGTATAATAATAGGGTTAAGATATATTAAATACACAAACGGAGAAAAAGAATGTTTAATATAGTATTGGTTGAGCCGGAAATTCCGCAAAATACCGGCAATATTGCACGCACCTGTGCTGCTACGGGCAGTAAGCTGCACATAGTAAAGCCTATGGGTTTTGAAATTGACGACAAAAAGCTCAAGCGTGCAGGACTTGATTATTGGCATTTGCTCGGAATTCGGTACTACGAGAATATAGACGAATTCTTTGAGCAGAATAAAGGTGGAAGATTTTTCTACTCCACGACAAAGGCACAGCACACATATGCCGAGGCAGAATTTCAAGATGGTGACTACATACTCTTTGGCAAGGAAACAAAGGGTTTGCCCGAGGAGCTTTTATACAAAAACCCAGAACGGTGTATAAGAATCCCGATGATAAGCGAGGCACGAAGTCTTAACCTGTCAAATGCGGCAGCAATAGTTGTTTACGAGGCTTTAAGACAAACGGGTTTTGAAATGTTAAAGGCTGATGGACAGCTGACAAAATTTGAATGGTAACAAAAGAAAGGAAGATAAGAAAATGAAGAGAATAGGATTTTTGATTGACACAAGTGCGGATATGCCCCAGGAGCTTATAGAAAAGATGGACCTTAAGATGGTTAACTTTATCGTTAATTTTGACGAGGAAAGCTTTGTAGCTAACGAGGAAATCACTACAGAAGAATTTTATGACAAAATACGCACATCGGGCATTCATCCAAAAACTGCACAGACACCGTTCCAGACTCTTTACGATGCTCTTTTAGATGCGGCTAAGGAATGTGAAACACTGCTCTTTTATACACTTTCTTCAAAGGCGAGCGGACAGTATCAGTCGGCTACTCTTGCAGCAAATCAGATAATGGAGGAAAACCCCGACCTTGATATCCGTGTTATTGATACAGGCAAGTTCTCTATGTTTATAGGAATGGCAGTTATCAAGGCGTACGAGCTTGCCGAGGCAGGTGCGGGTGTTGACGAGATTATCGAAAAGAGCCTTGAGCTTATCAATAAATACGAGGTGTATATCCTTGTGGACGACCTTAACTATCTTGCCAAGGGCGGCAGACTTAAAAAATCTACAGCTGTTATAGGCACGATGCTTGATATCAATCCGGTGCTTAGTATAGTAGACGGATTGATAGGCTCGATTGCAACAATCAGAGGTAAGAAGAAAATGTACAAAAAGCTTGTTGCAATGGTCAAGGAAACAGAAGGCTTTAACGGCGATGATACCGATATGATAATAATATACTCAAATGAGGAATACAAAGACCTCTTGCATGCTGCTTTGGCAGAGGAATTCGGTGATGATATAGTAAAGATGTGTGTCAAAATAGGACCTGTTATAGGAGCGCATACAGGACCTGGAGTGGCAGCTGTAGTGTTTAGAACTAAGTAGATTTCCTAATCTCACTGTTTCTCGTCAATGGCAGTATCAACATACGGCTCATTGACTGCGAAACAGCAATCTTAGAGAATCTACATTAGCCGATTAGAAAGGGAGTTTATAAACAATGAAATATATAGTTGTGCTTGGTGACGGTATGGCAGACTATGCCGTTGACGAATTTGGCGGTAATACAGTGCTTGACGTTGCGGACAAGCCTAATATTGATTATATGTGCGAAAATGGTGAGCTGGGGTTGGTAAAAACAGTCCCCGACGGCTTAAAGCCGGGCAGCGATGTCGCAAATCTGTCGGTAATGGGATATGATACCACCAAATGCTACACAGGTCGCTCGCCGTTGGAGGCTGCATCAATTGGTGTTAAGCTGCGTGATGACGATATCACCTTCCGCGCCAATCTGGTAACTCTTTCAGGCGAGGAAAACTATGCCGATAAAACTATGATAGACTATTCTGCAGGTGAGATTACCACCGCCGAGGCGGCAGAGCTTATCGCAGCGGTAGAAAAGGAGCTTCATACCGATATAATCCACTTTTATAGCGGCGTGAGCTATCGCCATCTCTTGGTATGGCAGGGCGGAAGTACAAAGGTAGACCTGACACCGCCGCACGATATATCCGACCGCAAGGTAACGGACTATCTCCCTAAAGGCGAAAACAGCGAAAAGCTTTTGGAGTTTATGGTAAAATCGGAGAAAATTCTTAAAGACCATCCCGTAAACCAAAAGAGAATTGCCGAGGGCAAAAATCCTGCCAACTCAATCTGGATTTGGGGTGAGGGCAGCAAGCCTGCGCTCGAAAAATTCGAGGACAAGTTTGGTGTTAAGGGTAGTGTTATTTCGGCTGTTGACCTTATAAAAGGCATAGCAAACTGTGCTGATATGAACTCTATTGATGTCGAGGGTGCGTGCGGCACTTATGAAACAAACTTTGACGGCAAGGCAAGGGCTGCGCTTGACACTCTTTTAGACGGTGCAGACTTTGTGTATATACATATGGAGGCTCCCGACGAGTGCGGACATCAGGGTGATGCAGAGCATAAGAAGCTGTCGGTAGAGCTTATTGACAAAAAGGTAGTAGGCTTTTTAAGGGACGAGCTTGAAAAGCGGGGTATCGATTACCGTATGCTGATTTTGCCCGACCATCCGACACCTATTAAGCTGAAAACACACGTAAGCGACCCTGTGCCGTATATTTTATATGACTCAACTTCCAAAGAAAAGGCCAGCGGTCTTTGCTATAATGAGAAGAATGCCGAAAGTACAGGCATCTATCTTTCGGAAGGTACAGATTTGATGAAAAAGCTTCTTTCGCTCTAAAGTGAAAGAAAAAAGAGGTGATAGGTATGATTGGTAAAAGGGTTAAGCTGGCAATCATAGGTGCTGTTGCGGTTGCGGCAATTCTTCTGCTGGTTGTTTTCTTCCCTGACATTTTAGCGTTTGCAGGTCGGATTTTGCATCTGTTTTTGCCGTTTGTTCTGGGATATTTGTTTTCCCTTTTGGTAAATCCGCTTGCCGATGCGCTGGGGAAACGGTTTCATCTGCCCCGAACTGCATCTGCAGTAATTGTAATATTGCTTACGCTTGGCGTAATTGGCGGAATTATAACTTATATAATCCTGAAGATTGTAGGAGAAGTAAGAAGTATTTACGATAACTTTCCTGCTATATATGTCAATATAACATCTGCGTGGAGAGAAATATCGGCAAGGTTTTCAAACATATACGAGGTAATGCCGCAAGCAATTCAGGAGGCATTAGACGGTTTTGGTGATAACTTCTTTGCGTCGCTTTCAGGGCTGTTGGATGGAGAATATTCTTCTATATTCAAGTCTGCCGGCAATATTGCAAAGGATGTGCCGGGTATATTTGTTGCAGTCATTGTCTTTATTCTGTCATCATTCTTTATGATAAGCGATTCGGCGACAGTTGACAAAGCGTTGCACAAGGTGTTTAGCAATAGCTTTTGCGAAAAAGCAGAAGCTGCAAAGCTCGAAATCAAACGCTATGTCGGCGGATACATAAAGGCACAGCTTATAATAATGCTGTTCGCCTTTATAATACTGTTTATAGGTTTTAATATCCTTGATATAGACTATAGCCTGCTGATTGCGTTGGGAACTGCATTTTTGGACGCATTGCCCTTTTTTGGTAGCGGAGCAGTGCTTTGGACGTGGGCGGCGATATCATTTCTCACATCCGAGTTTGGAAGAGGCGTGGGGCTGGTTATTATATACCTTTGTGTAATCTTCACCAGACAGATGATAGAACCGAAAATTGTGAGTCAGAAGATAGGAATGAACCCAATCCTGACATTGATGGCGATGTATGTAGGATACAAGCTCTTCTCAATCGGCGGTATGATTGTCGGACCGCTTTTGCTGATGCTCTTTATCAGCCTTAAGAGAGCGGGCTTCTTCGACGGAATTATTGATTTTTGTCATAATGTCAAGTTGATGATTTCCAAGGAGTTTAATAAATTAAAACAACAGCTTAAGGAGTGAATTTTGTGAGCAAATTTTATATTACGACCGCAATTGCGTACACTTCACGCAAACCGCATATCGGTAACACCTACGAGATAATCTTAACCGATGCGATTGCCAGATGGAGAAGATTTTTGGGCGATGATGTTTTCTTCCTGACGGGTACAGACGAGCACGGTCAGAAAATTCAGGAGATTGCAGAGGCGGAGGGCATAGAGCCTAAGGCATATGTTGACCGCATTGCAGGTCAGATTAAGGATATAGCAGATATGCTCTCTATCAGCTATGACAAATTTATCCGTACCACCGACGATTATCACGTCGAGGCGGTTAAAAAGATTTTCAAAAAGCTCTATGACCAGGGCGATATATATAAGTCGGAATATGAGGGGCTTTATTGCACGCCTTGCGAATCCTTCTGGACCGAAACTCAGCTTGTAGACGGCAAATGCCCCGACTGTGGCAGAGAGGTTAAAAAGACCAAGGAGGAGGCATATTTCCTTAAGCTTAGTAAATATCAGGACAAGCTGATTGAGTATATCGAAAATAACCCCGACTTTATCCAGCCTGAATCACGCAAGAAGGAAATGATAAACAATTTCATCAAGCCCGGACTGCAGGACTTGTGCGTATCACGTACAAGCTTCAGCTGGGGCATTCCTGTGGAATTTGACCCCGGACACATTGTATATGTATGGATTGACGCACTTTCTAACTATATCACAGCACTCGGCTATTCTCCCGACAAAAAGGGCGAGCTTTACGAGAAATACTGGCCGGCAGATGTGCATATTATCGGTAAGGATATTCTCCGTTTCCATACTATTTACTGGCCGATTATGCTGATGGCACTTGGCGAGCCGCTGCCCAAGCAGGTGTTCGGACATCCGTGGATGCTCTTTGGCGAAAACGGCGAAAAGATGTCCAAGTCAAGAGGAAATGTTATCTATGCCGAGGATTTGGTACGTCATTTCGGAGTTGATGCGGTAAGATACTACTCTCTGCACGAAATGCCGTTTGCAAGTGATGGTACTATCACATACGAGGTGTTTATAAACCGCTTTAATTCAGATCTTGCCAACACGCTCGGTAACCTTGTTAACCGAACTGTTGCGATGATAAACAAATACTTTGACGGCGTTATCCCTGCTCCTTTGGCGGAGGGCGAGTTTGATGCCGACTTAAAGGCGGTGTGTCTTGGTGCTTTGGAAAAAATCACTAAGAAGATGGAAACCTGGCATATCGCAGACAGCCTTGACGAGATTTGGGAAATTGTCAACCGTGCAAATAAGTACATTGACGAAACAACTCCGTGGATTTTAGCAAAAAATGAAGAGGACAAGCCGAGACTTGGCACTGTTCTTTACAATCTTGCTGAGTCAATACGCATAATTGCAGCACTTCTTTCTGCGTTTATGCCCGAAACTGCTGCAAAGATAGCAGGGCAGATTAACACAAATGAGCTTTCATATGACAGTATCAAGAGCTTTGGTGCATTAAAGGCAGGCGAAAAGGTAGCAGAGCCGACACCGCTCTTTGCAAGAATTGACGTTGACAAGAAGCTTGACGAGCTTGCAGCAGAAAATGCCGATGAGGATAAAATTGAAATCGCACCCTATAAGGATTACTGCGAATTTGACGATTTTCTTAAATTAGACCTTCGTGTAGGTAAGGTAATCGAATGTGAAAAGGTCAAAAAGTCGGATAAATTACTGAGATTTACTCTGCAGGTCGGTAGTGAAACCAGACAAATTCTGTCGGGAATTGCTAAGTTCCACACACCCGAAGAACTCATTGGCAAAAATGTCGTATTTGTGGCAAACTTTAAGCCGAGAAAGATGATGGGTATGGAGTCACAGGGAATGATTTTGTCGGCTGAATACGGCGACGAGCTTTCTGTTTTGACTACTCTTAAAGATGAGTTGCAGAGCGGTGCAGAGATTGTATAATAACCGATTAAATTTCTGCATATCACTACTTTATCGCAGCTTGGAGTACAATGCGTACGCCGTCGCTGCTCAAAGCAGCAATCTGCAATAAATTTTATGCGGTTATTAAGTTAATATTGGAATAGGGAGTAAATTAACAATGAGAATGACAAATATATTGGTACCTACACTTCGTGAGGTACCCTCCGAGGCGGAGATAACAAGCCATAAGCTAATGCTCAGAGCCGCTTTTATAAGAAGACTCTCGGCAGGTATCTATTCGTGGTTGCCGCTTGGACTTAAGTCACTTAAGAAGGTAGAGCAAATTATCCGTGAGGAGATGAATGCAGCGGGTGCACAGGAGCTTTTGATGCCTGCACTTTTGCCTGCAGAGGCATATCAGGCGTCGGGCAGATGGGACGTATTCGGACCGAGTATGTTCAAGCTTAAGGACAGATATGACCGTGACTACTGCCTCGGCCCTACTCACGAGGAGCTGTTTACGCAAACGGTTATTAACGAGGTGCGTTCTTATAAAGAGTATCCGATGACCCTTTATCAAATTCAGACCAAGTACCGTGATGAGGCAAGACCCAGATTTGGAATTATGCGTAGCCGTGAATTTATTATGAAGGATGCATACAGCTTTGACCGTGATGAGAAAGGTCTTGCCGAGTCATACAAGAAGATGTACGACGCATACTGCCGTATTTTCACACGTCTTGGACTCGACTTTACTATAGTAGATGCTGATTCGGGTGCAATGGGCGGTAGCGGAAGTCAGGAGTTTATGGTAAAATCGCCTGTTGGCGAGGACGGTATTGCATACTGTGATGCCTGCGGTTATGCTGCAAACTACGAAAAAGCTCCCTGCGTTCCGGTGGCAAAAGAGTTCCCCCAGGGTGACTTGACTATGGAAAAGGTGGAAACACCCGATGCACATACCATTGAGGAGCTGGTAGGATTTTTCGGCTATGAAAATCATATGTTTGCCAAGACAATTATCTATAAGGCTGATGACAAGTACATCGCAGCTATGGTGCGTGGTGACAGAGATATAAACGAGGTTAAGCTGAAGAATTTAGTCGGTTGTACAGACGATTTGGAGCTTGCCGAGCCGCATATGGTACGTGAGATTACAAAGGCTCAGGTCGGATTTGCGGGCCCTGTGGGACTTGAGATACCTGTTTATGCAGACCTTGAGGTTGCCGAGATGAAAAACTTTATAATCGGTGCAAATGACACAGGATATCATTACAAGAATGTGAATATAAACCGTGACTTTACACCTGATTTTGTGGCAGATATCCGAGTTGTAACCGATGGCGATATTTGTCCTAAGTGCGGCAAGCCGATTAAGACCGCACAGGGTATAGAGGTTGGTCATATCTTTAAGCTTGGTACAAAATATTCCGACGCACTCGGACTTACATATCAGGACGACAGCGGCAACGATAATGTTGTTATTATGGGCTGCTATGGTATAGGAGTTACAAGATGTATTGCAGCTGCTATTGAGCAGAATTATGACGATAACGGTATGATTTTGCCCGTTTCGATTGCGCCGTTTGAGGCTGCTGTTGTGGCGGTTAATGTCAAGGACGAAACACAAAAGGCTTTGGCAGAGGAAATATACCAAGAGCTTAAAAAGCGTGGCATAGATGTACTTATTGATGACCGTGATGAAAGAGCGGGAGTAAAGTTTAAGGATATGGACTTAATCGGTATCCCTGCACGAATTGTGGTCGGTAAAAAAGCAGGCGAAGGTATTGTAGAGTATAAAAAGCGTACCGATGAAAAGGCTGTTGATATGACAGTTGCCGATGCGATAGATGCTATTTGTGAGTACATCATAGCTAACAGATAATAAAAAGGCGGATAATAAAATCCGCCTTTTTTGATAGGTGGAGGAAAAATGCCAAGAGGGAATAAAATTATAGGTGCTTTGCTGGTAGTGTCACTTATATGTGCAATGGCGGTCTTTGTAATAGAGGAGAGAGCCTATGAGGCGACAGATAAAGCCTTTGATACAATAGTGACAGATAGTGAAAATAGAGTAAATCTCAACACGGCGACCTTGGAGGAGCTGACCGAGCTGGAGGGAGTCGGCGAGGTGATTGCAGAAAGAATTATTGAGTTTCGGAAAGAAACAAGACCGTTTGAAACGGTATATGATTTTAAGCTTGTAAGAGGTGTCGGAGAGACGTTGTTTGAGAATAATAAAAACCAAATCACAGTAGAATAAGCACAAAAAAAGGACTATGAATTTCATAGTCCTTTTAATTCATTATTCAGCGTCTACCTTAACAACTTCTTTTCCGTTGTAGTAGCCGCAAGCCTTACAAACTCTATGAGGCATTTTCCACTCGTGGCACTTGGGACACCCCACCATGCCGGGAATGGTAAGCTTCCAGTTTGCTCGTCTTTTATCGCGTCTTGATTTCGATACTTTACCCTTAGGTACTGCCATCTCAATCGCACCTCCTATTCAGTAGTTGTATCCTTAATTATCTCAGCTAAAGCTGCCCATCTGGGATCTATTG
>JAZRPK010000011.1:0-7233 GCA_045649145.1 Clostridia bacterium | reverse complement strand
TCAAATTTTTTAATTTTTATCAATATATGCCCTTTTGTCATTCGACCGATTTTTGTAAATAATGATAAAAAAAGTGAAATTTTGCGGATAAAATCTGAGCCTTAGCAAACAATATGGTTACATAACAAAATTTTGTCTTTTGAGAAAGGATTGTATTTATGAAAGCAACAGGAATTGTAAGAAGAATAGATGACTTAGGCAGAGTGGTTATACCCAAGGAAATCAGACGCACAATGCGTATTCGTGAAGGGGACCCGCTAGAGATTTACACCGAAAAGGACGGCGAGGTGATTTTCAAAAAATACTCGCCCATCGGCGAGCTGGGCGAATTTGCCTTAACCTACGCCGAAACTCTCTCAAAAACCTGCGGCAAGGCGGCGCTTATTACCGACAGAGATAACATCATCGCCGTATCGGGTTTGCCGAAAAAGGAGCTTTTAGAGCGCAGAGTCAGCAGCGATGTCGAGTCGGTGATGAACGACAGACAGTCGTTTCGCTCAAACAGCGGCAACGGCATTGCAGTCGCAGAGGGCATTGATAAGTATAATGCAGGCATTGTAGTTCCGATAGTTTCCGAGGGCGACACAATCGGCTCGGTAATCTTTATAATGAACGAGGGAGAACCCGCAAGCGAGGTAGAAACAAAGGTGGCAGAATCTGCAGCAGGCTTTCTGGGGAGACATATGGAGGGTTAATAGCGCAAAAGGAGAGGGAAAACCTCTCCTTTTAACAATCGAAAAAAAGACGGCAATGTTAACATTTGCCGTCTTTTCGGTTAAAGGAATATCAGCCCAACTCAAATGACTTACAGTCTGTACACTGGTCCATTGTCGGGTTAGCTTCGTGCGTACCTACGGTAATGCAATTGAGCGAGCAGTAGTCCTGCTGCTTGCAGTGATGCTTGCACTCGGTAACGGTACATTTGATACATTCATTAGGTTTACAGTTCATAATAATATCCCTCCTTCCGACACTTATCTTGTCCAAAGGAGAGAAATTTATTCATTTTATCTGTCGGTAAGCTCACTTACCAGCGTTGAGCCTAAAATCAGCACCGCACCTATTGCTGCAACAAGCGTCATCGGCTCGCCCAAAAACAGTGCAGACAGTATGATAGCGCAAACAGGGTCTATGTAGCTGAAAATCGCCGAGGTTTGTGCTTTGAGAGCCTTAACTGCACCAAAATACAGCATATACGCAACGCCTGTATGTACCACGCCGACAACTAAAAGAAGCAACAGCTCGTTTGTGTTTAATGTCAATTCGGATATATCCTCGGTCAAAAGCACGTACACACCCATTACAACAGCCGATATTGCAAGTTGTGCCAGAGTGGTATCATTATCGGAAATGTCCTTGAGCTTTTTGTTAAGCAATATAATCGACGCATACAAAACCGCCGCACCAACACCGAACAAAAGTCCCGCCATAGATATTCTGTTTTCGCCGCCTATAACGCCCGACACAAGCACCATTCCAAAGAGCGCCAGCAAAGAGAACGCAAATTTCTTTTTGGTCAGCCTCTCCCCCAAAACAAACGGTGATGCAAGCACGATAAACACAGGCGCAAGGTAGTAGCAAAGAGTCGCAGTCGCTACGGTAGTATAACGATATGCCTCAAAAAGCATTATCCAGTTTGCGCCTAAAAATGTACCTAAAACCAAAAGCACGGGCAGGTTTTTGCGCATTGCCGAAATTGACGGTGCTGTCCTTGTTGCAAATGAAATCAAAAGCAGAAACAATGTGCCGATAACACTTCTTGCAAACGCAATTACGGAGGATGGCAGCTGAATATACCTGACAAAAACGCCTATCGTACCGAATATAAGCATAGCCGCAATTACCATACATCTTGCTCTGTTTTCTTTTGTCATAAAACCCTCCTGTTATCTTCTAAAACAATTTTTCAAGTCGTTCAAATTAACAAAATAGACAGTTCTCTTAAGAAAACTGTCCATTGTGTTGGTGGGAGAGGATGGATTCGAACCATCGAAGCTAGAAGCAACAGATTTACAGTCTGCCCCCTTTGGCCACTCGGGAACTCTCCCATATGAAAGGGACAATTGCTTGTCCCTTGTTTTGTGGAGCTGGTGATGGGACTCGAACCCGCGACCTGCTGATTACAAATCAGCTGCTCTACCAATTGAGCTACACCAGCATAGTATGGTGGGAGTTACAGGGCTCGAACCTGTGACATCCTGCTTGTAAGGCAGACGCTCTCCCAGCTGAGCTAAACTCCCTCTTATTAAAAATTCTGGTCGGGATGACAGGATTCGAACCTGCGGCCCTCTGGTCCCAAACCAGATGCGCTACCAAACTGCGCTACATCCCGTCAGTTATGATGGGCTTCGCTTTACGCGACTTATATATATTACCACACTTATAATAGTTCTGCAATTGCTAAATACGTTGTTTTTATACTATTATTTGCTGTTTTTCATAAATTATTCATAAAATACTTCGAAATGCTCACTTTTTCTCTTATTTTCTTCAAATAACGAAGACGGCAGCTTAAAAAACTGCCGTCTTTATTATCATACAGCTTCCGCCTCTTCATTTTCAGGCTCGCTAACCGGCTGTGCAGGCTCGGGAGTTATCTCTAAAGCAGGGTCTGATGTCGACTCCGGAGTAGTCACGGCGGGGTCTTGTGTAGGATCGGGTATTTCTATAGGTGCAGGGGTTTCGGCAGGTGCAGGCGTTTCTTTCGCCTTTGTTCCCACCATCACCTCTGTCGGCACCATTTTATATGTACTTCTGGTAAGCTGTTCCCTCTTTACCTCAACGCCGTTTTCTATAACGGTCCTGACCGAATCTACCACATAACCGGTCTTTCCGCTTGAAGTAACCTTACGCTCACCCTCGTTCATTGAGGCGTTTGGAGTTTCATTCACCGTCGGCTGATTAACACTTACCGTCGAATGTGAAATAACCACCTTCCGCTCAATCGCAGGCTTTGCACCTAAAATTCTGACACGGCAGAGTCCTCCTGCAGCGTTTGCTTCTATTTTAATAGGGTTGTCGGTATTGTTCCTGAACTTAAAATCAACTATGTCATAAGAAACTGTTGCGTCCTGTCCCTTAGGCACATATGCAACGGTAAGCGAATGACTGCGTCTTTCGACTATTTCGAGATTTGCATAAAGGACAGCCGAATAGAGCGTCGAGCTGACCTGACACACACCGCCGCCTACGCCCTCCGTCTGACGTCCGTTTTCGTACACAGACGCAATTTTGTAGCCGTTTGCAAGCGACGGATTGCCGATTGTTTCATTATAAGAGAACACCTCGCCAGGCATCAGTATAGTATCATTGACGCTTGCTGCCGCTCTTGACACGTTAAAGGCTCTGTTTGCAGTCGAGGTCGAGTATTTGCTTGAATAGTTTGCCAGCTCCGTTGCAAAAAGCTCGTCATTAAGACTCTTAGCCGTTACCTCAGGTAAGGTTTTTGTAATAGAAACAATTATCCTCTTGCCGCCGTTAAAAAGCTCTATCTTTTCTTCAATTTCGGACATATCTGCACTTCTGCCCACAATTTCGTCTGTTATATACAGTTTATTATTCTCAATGGTATATTCTGCATTGGCAGGCTCTATGTAAATCATATCGTACAGCTGCTTTGCTGTCAAAGGCTCAACGCTGCTTATGGGCAGGTCGAGGGAAATTGCATCTGTATTGCCGCTTTCTATCTGAGACAGCACCGATTTCCTGCTTTCGGATACATCCTTGCTCTGTCCTGTGGTCTGAGGTATTATATGAAGCTCTGCATCAGAGGCTTCCTCCAACCTCATCTCCTGCATTTCGCCGTTTTTGCGAACGCCTCTGTTATATATTACAGCATCAAGAGCCTCGTTGGCAGTCGCAGCAGGCACAATATCACGTTTTTCAAGCCTCAGCTTAACAGCATCAACAACATTTTCAAACCAGTTTCCGCCACGGCAGACACTATATGCTCTTTCGCTGCTCGCTATTTCGTCAACTCTTAATCCGATATCATCGCCCGAAATCTCCTCAGTATCGGGTGCTCCGACAAATACGAGCGTTTTCCCGCTGTAATAGTCGCTTTTTGAAAGCACCTCCTGCACCTCGGCAAGAGTCATTCCTCCAAGATCTGTTCCGTCCATTATGACGCCTGCTACCACTCTGTCGCTATTGGGAAGCAGCGAATTAAGCGCACAAAAAACCGCCGCAACCACCACCAAAACTACAGCAACAGCAGTCAGCAACACCTTGTGTCCTTTCATAAACTCCAAAAGAGCATTCCCCTTCTTTTCCAAGCCTTTCCACCCCTTTATTTTTTATCAGTCTTTGGTAAAAAATTTCATAAATTCGTCAAGATAACGTGAATATTCCTCCAAAAATGCACGGATTTCGGAGTTTTTGGCAAGAAGTACAAACGCATTTTTAACATTTCTGAAAAATGCACGGTCATAATCACCAAGCTCGAGTGCTTTACCAAGCGGGCACACCGCCTTTGAGCGAGGGTCTGTAATGACCGAGATTTTGCCGTCCTTAAAATAGGGCGTAAGCGGGAAAATCCTGCACGCCAACGGACGCTGATAACGGTCGCACGTACCGTTGCAGAATGCAATCTTTACATTCTTCTGCTTTCCCTCAAAATTATATGTAAAGTCGGAATCCTCGATTGTTATCCAATCGGGCTTCAGCAAGGAATAGACTCTCTCCTCGCCCGGAAAAAGATACATTCCGCCGTCATCGCCACGGCAGCACGCCTTGTCACACAGCGCGCCGCAATCGGCAGGAACGGGGGTAATATCATCAAAGAGCCGATAGAGCTGCAAATACAGATATGCTGAATTCATAATCCCATTCTCCTTAGTTTAATTCGACAAATTGTTCCTGATATTGACATTTTACCACACCGACAGCGCAAAAACAATAGTCAAATCAAAATAATATATGCGTAGCTTCTACAGAATATTAAAAATATACGGCAGAGAATTTTCCGCTATACGCTCGGTCATTGCCGAAATTGCTGCACAATGTGCAAGGCTGTCATTTTTTTCCTCATTTTCGAGGTAGCAGAACATTTCGTCAAGGCTGCGTCTTATTTCGTAAACATCCTTATGGTCAACCATTACGCCTAAGAGTGTTTTCTTCCTTTCAAGCTCGCTCTCGAGCTTATGTGCAGCCTCAATTGCAGCCTCAAAATTCTCAGCTCTTACCTCATCACAGATATTGCTTGTATGTTCTTCAAGCGAGTGGGCAATATTCTGTACATATATACTGTAGCCTATCGCTGCACCCAGAAGCACAACCGCCACTGCAACCGCAATATACATACTTTTCATTGTGCACTCTCCTTTTTTTGTAAATACAGCTTTCCGTCAGATGCCAGCTCTGCAATAAATACATCCTTAATATTCTCCGCACCGTGCCTTTTGAGCATATTTGAAAGCCATTTTTCATCTTTATCCGCTCTTTTCAGCTCTGCATAGTCAATATCCCCGTCCATCACCAGCAGATACGGAATATTACTGCAGCTTTTGCTCTTTATGTTCAAATCGTCGGCAGTAAGCGGCTGGGACTTTTTGATTACACTAAGCTGACCATTGGTTTCAAGCACCGCCGCCTGCACCTCCGAAATCCCACTGCAGCCGCTTATTCTCAGCTGTTCCGAGAGGTCGGATAAGCTAAACCGAAGCTTTTTAAGCTCCTTTTCAAGCACCCTGCCGTTATATATAATGATGCTCGGCTCTCCGGTATAAATTCTGCGGAATTTGACGCTTTTAAGGCATATATAAGACATTATAACCTCGGCAACAAGCAATGTAAGAACAGGTACAATGCCCGACACGAGCGGAATATTGACGTCCTGCATCGGAATTGATGCAAGGTCAGAAATCATAATGGCAATTACCAGCTCGGAGGGTTGCATTTCGCCGATTTGTCTTTTGCCCATAATACGCATAGCAGTAACAACGAGAAAATATAATATCAGCGTTCTTATCATCGGAATCAGCATATCCCTCACCTCCATACGCTTAATATGTTCAGCGTGCGGTAAAATTATACTTTACTTTCGCGTACGAAAGTGCTACAATATAATAAATACCCACCTTATAAGAAGGAGCCAAAGAAATTATGAACAACAAACTGCGTGATGAAAATATGCAAAACCTTATGCGTGCAATACTGACTCTTAAAACGGAAGGCGAATGCTGGAGTTTTTTTGAGGATTTGTGCACGGTATCGGAGCTTAGGTCAATGAGCCAACGTCTTGAGGTCGCTATAAAGCTCAGAAAGGGCGAGGTTTACACCGATATTGCCTCAAGCACCGGTGCGTCTACTGCTACCATCAGCCGTGTAAGCCGTGCATTATCCTACGGCGCAGACGGCTATAACACCGTACTCGAAAGACTGGAGAATCAAAAATGAAATACTATCTTGGCGTACTTTTAGTAACCGCCGGCATTACATATCTTATAAGAATGTTGCCGCTGACGGTCTTTCGAAAGGAGATAAAATCGCAGTTCCTGCGTGATTTCTTCCACTACATACCCTATGCCGTATTAGGTGCAATGACCTTTCCTGCGATACTCTACGCCACACGCAGTGTTATATCGGCTGCAGCAGGACTGGTTGCTGCTTGTATAGCTGCATATTTCAAAAGAGGCTTGCTGGTAACAGCCTTGATTGCTGCGACGGCTGTTTATCTGTGCGAGCTGATTCTTTCAATGACAGGGGCGATATAGCAACAAAATGTGCAAAAACAAGCACGTCCTCAAAGGTGAAAGGACTACAACAGCGTTACCTAAATAAGAGGTTAATACATGTGGGTAGAAGGACTCCTTGCCTGCGGGCAAGCCGGCTCGCGGCTCTTTCGTGCCACTGGCACGAAATTCACTACCATTCGCTTCGAGTCCTTTTTATTCCCAAAACAAAAAACACGCAAAAGCGTGCTTTCATGTTTTGGCAGGGGTAGAAGGACTCGAACCCTCAAGAACGGTTTTGGAGACCGGCATGTTACCATTACATCATACCCCTTTGTTTGCTACCATTATATTATATTCAGTTAGTCTCTGATTGTCAAGAAAAAAATAGATTTTTTATGCTTTTTAATAAGTAAAATAAAAAATATGGATTCCTATCCTTTTTTGGAACCCATATTTTTTCAATTTTATATGCGCATATTTACTGCATGGATAATCAAATCAACCGTTCCGTCAATTCCAAGAATACTGCTGTTAACACACAAATCATATGTAAAAGCGC
>JAZRPK010000010.1:0-16287 GCA_045649145.1 Clostridia bacterium | reverse complement strand
GACTATCAGGGTACGTTTGCCGTTGCCTGTTATGGCACTGGTTTTGACAAGTCTGAAAATATAACTGTAGCAGACACGTGTCATAATAACTCCAACCATCGAAGCAAGAACTGTCAGCACAATTATTATATCGGACATATTGAACCGCACAACGAAATAGGTTGCATAATAGAGCGCCGTACCTATAAGTATTCCTGCGGAACAGCTTATAAAGTCAGCTACAACAGCATATCGCCAGATATTGTTGTACACATTCATACGCCACATACCGATAACCATAAAAATCATCAGTAAAACACATGGATTGTACAGCGTTCTCATCGACAAATTAAGATCCATTATGACATTTGTAACCAAGAACGCAAGCAGCGATGCAATTACCATTGTAGCCAAATCTACCAACAGCAATACAATCTTTCGTCTCCTGCGAAGAAAATTAAGCAAGCCTACCCCTCCCTTAATTTCTAATTAATACTTCCGCATTATTCCTTTTGGATATTTTTTGTTCAAAGACGCCTACAAGACGTCTGCCAATACGGTTATTTGTAAACACAAAAGGATATGCAACAACGGAAACCACCGTTCCCCAGAATAAGTCAATCACAGAATGTTGCTTGATAAATACGGTAGAAGCACAGATGAGAACAGCTGCGATTATATAAATAATTTTAATTGAAATACTTTTTATACTCTCAGAATGAATTGCCGCAAACATTACAGCAAACGAGCCTATAACGTGCAGCGAAGGGCACACATTTGTATTTGTGTCATAGCCGTAAAGCCACCTGATGACGTCAAATAATATCCCTTCACCTGTAACCTCAGGTCGTAACGGCTGACTTGTGGGATATATTGCATAGACAATCAGCGTTATACTGTAGGTTAT
This sequence comes from Clostridia bacterium, assembly GCA_045649145.1. GTDB lineage: Bacteria > Bacillota > Clostridia > UBA1381 > UBA1381 > HGM11525. The sequence goes on along the minus strand of JAZRPK010000010.1, from coordinate 15,401 downwards.
GATTACAAACCACATATATTTTATGTATGCCGTTTTATCCCTGAAGAAGAAGTAGACGATACTTCCTATTATGTATATAAACCAGAAAAAATACGGTATGACAAACCATTCATTAAACGGAACCAACGCATCAAGCACCGACTCAACAGAGTGATATGTGCGCCAGGGCATAAACTCCATCGTCCAGAATACCATTCCGAATATCGGCCAATACAGCAGCATCAAGATATGTCTGTATTGTTTTGTGCATAAATCAGATAGTAAAAAATTTTTATGTAATTGCATTATATTTCTTCCTTACAGCAATTTATATTTATTATTATACAACTTAATCTCTCTTAAGTCAATCAAAAACTTTAATATCTTTCACCATTCAATATTTTACCATATATGATATAGCATATAAAATAAGCAAATGTGTCGGATAAAAGATGTAAAACAAATATTTTAGATTATAATCCCCTCTTTTGCCAGAATATAAGAAGAAGATCGGCAAAGCCATCAGTGAATAGTACTGCAGGCCTCCCAGATTAACAGACAGGATAATTAAGCCTATAGCAAATATAATTATGCGTTTTTCCATACTTTTTACTATTTTTGCACCAACATACGAAAAAACAGGCAGCAAAGAGCCCCAAAAGCCATAATCAATACGAAAGTAGATATTGAGTAAATATATGACCGCTATTAACAAAGCAGATACAGCAAACCTTTTCTTATCCAGAGAAAAAATTATCAAAATTGATAAAGAAAAGGTTACAAGCACGCTAAAATATAATTCACCTTCCGCAATCTGATATCCTATATGGCAGATTACCGCAAGCAGAAAAATCCCCATAAAATATCTAAGCTTGTTTTTAGTATATATGCACCCTTCCCCAATCATAAATGCAAAAACAGGAAATGCAATTCGTCCGATAATTCTGAAAATTTGCATCTTTGGAAAGAAAATATATCCCATATGGTCAATAAGCATAGATATCATTGCTATAATCTTCAGGCTGTTGCCGCTTAAAACACGCATATTTCTCATCCTTTTCACCAATCTTAAAAGCTACTGTGATTTATTGTAGCATTTTTTGTTTTCGCTTGCAAGGAAAAAGAAAAATTCTTTGGTATATTTAAGTTTTATTTGTTTATTTCATCGCTTGACATATAATAACTAAAATGATAGAATGAAAATGCTGTTTTGTGTGCAAATATTGGAAAAACGGCAAGAAAGGACATACTAAATGAACGATAACAAAAACAAAAAACCGGGCAACTTTTTCAAAAGTCCGTTAGTGATTTTTCTCTTGCTGAGTATTATATCTACAATTATACTTAACTCCTTGCTTTCAACACTCTCTACCAGACAAAGAGAAGAAGTTTCATACAGTCAGTTTCTCTCACTTGTAGAGGAGGGCAAGGTCGAAAAGGTTGTTTTTACGGGTAACTACATCGAAATATACGAAAAATCTGTCGAGGAGACTAAAAACCAGACCCCTGAAAGCGAAGACCCTCTGGTTAATGCTGTAATGGGCTTGCCGTTTGATGTAAGAGTCGGAAATCTTCCCAAACTGTTTTACACCGGATACTTAAATGACGAATCACTTCTTCCCTTCCTTAATGAACACGGCATTGAGTACACCAGACAGACAGAAGAGTCCAATCCCGTTATTGATTTTCTTTTAAGCTGGATACTGCCGTTTGCTATTATGTATTTGTTTTTAGGCTTACTTATGCGTACTCTGGGCAAGAAGATGGGCGGCGGCGGTTTTATGAGCGTAGGCCAATCTAACGCAAAAGTGTATATGGAAAACAAAACAGGTGTCACCTTCCGTGATGTTGCAGGTCAGGAGGAGGCAAAGGAATCGTTGGACGAGATTGTAGACTTTTTGCACAATCCTACAAAATATATTGCAATCGGTGCAAAACAGCCAAAGGGTGCACTTTTGGTAGGTCCTCCGGGAACGGGTAAAACACTTCTTGCAAAGGCAGTTGCAGGAGAGGCAAACGTACCCTTCTTCTCCATCTCAGGCTCAGATTTTGTAGAGATGTTTGTCGGTGTGGGTGCATCGAGGGTAAGAGATTTGTTTAAGCAGGCTGCTGCAAAAGCTCCGTGTATCATTTTTATAGACGAAATAGACGCAATTGGAAAAAGCCGTGACAATCAATTGGGCGGTAACGACGAGCGTGAGCAGACACTTAATCAGTTACTTGCCGAAATGGACGGCTTCGACTCGTCTAAAGGTGTGGTAATACTTGCCGCTACAAACAGACCTGAAATCCTCGACAAAGCACTTCTAAGGCCCGGACGTTTTGACAGACGAATTATAGTTGAAAGACCAGACCTTAAAGGCAGAGAGGATATTCTTAAGGTACATTCCAAAAATGTAAAAATGTCGCAGGAAATTGACCTTCACGAAATTGCATTGGCAACGAGCGGTGCTGTCGGCGCCGACCTTGCTAATATGATAAACGAGGCGGCACTTCGGGCTGTTCGTATGGGAAGAAGCGAGGTTTTGCAGGAGGATTTGATGGAGGCGGTTGAGGTTGTAATCGCCGGTAAGGAAAAGAAGGACAGAATTCTATCCGAAAAGGAAAAGAAAATTGTGGCGTATCACGAGGTCGGACACGCTCTGGCAACAGCTCTTCAGAAGAACACCGACCCCGTACAAAAGATTACTATTGTTCCTCGTACAATGGGCGCACTCGGCTACACGATGCAAAAGCCCGAAGAAGAGCATTACCTGATGTCACGTGATGAAATACTTGAAGAAATTGTAGTATTACTTGCAGGCAGATGTGCTGAGGAGATTGTTTTCAACACCAAAACAACCGGTGCTGCAAACGATATCGAGCGAGCAACCGCTCTGGCAAGGTCTATGATTTCGCAATACGGTATGTCTGATAAATTTGGTATGGCTGCACTTGAAAGCACTCAGAACAAGTACCTTGACGGCAGAAATGTTGCTAACTGCTCGAACGAAACCTTAACCGAGCTTGATAACGAGATTATCAAAACTCTCAAAGATGCGCATAACAAGGCAACCAAGCTCCTTGAAGATAATGCCGAGGCACTTAATAAAATCGCCGAGTATTTGTTCGAAAAGGAAACCATTACCGGCACGGAGTTTATGAACATTCTAAATGAAGTAAATAATCCGCCTATGAGCGAAAATGAAACAAGCTATGAAGAAGAGGTGTAAACCTCTTCTTTTTTCGTTATTATATAAATGTTGTATTTGTATTATTTTCATTGTATAATATAGTTAGTGAAAAAGGTATATTTTTAACTAAAAGGCAAAGAATAATTAACAAGAAGGCGGAAGAGAAATATGATTTATACAATTACTTTTAATCCTGCACTCGATTATGTCATTGAGCCCGAAAAGGAAGCTGTCGGTAACGTAAGAAGAACGGTATATGAATCGATTTTGCCGGGCGGAAAAGGAATAAATGTTTCCATTATGTTAAAGCGCCTTGGAATAGATAATACCGCACTCGGCTTTGTTGCCGGCTTTACAGGGCAGGAAATTGACAGACTTTTGACCATCGAGGGGGTCAGAACCAACTTTGTAACCTTGGGCGAAGGAATGTCGAGGATAAATGTCAAGATAAGAAGTGACAACGAAACAGAAATAAATGCAAGAGGACCTAAAATATCTGCTGATGCTATTGCCGAGCTTAAAGCAAAGCTTGATAGCTTAAAAGATGGAGATGCGCTTGTTCTTGCAGGTAGCGTACCGAGCGGAGTACCGAACGATATTTATTCTCAGATTATAGATATGTTATCAGAAAAAGACATAAAAGTAGTTATTGATGCAGAGGGTGCACTTGTTTTAGATGCCCTCCGCCAAAGACCGTTTCTGATAAAACCAAATCATCACGAGCTTGGCGCAATGTTTGGGAAAAAGCTTGAAACCATCGATGAAATTGCAGAATATGCTGCGATATTAAGGGAAAAGGGCGCAAGAAACGTATTTGTATCAATGGCAGGCGACGGCGGTATTCTCGCAGCAGAAGACGGCAGCATAATATATCAGTCTGCACCAAAGGGTACGTTAGTCAATTCAACGGGTGCGGGTGACAGCTCTGTTGCAGGCTTTCTGGCAGGGTATCAAAAGAGCAATGATTACGAAACAGCCCTCTTGACCGCTATTTGCGCCGGCAGTGCTACTGCCTTTTCCGCAGAGCTTGCAACTAAGGACGAGGTTACAGCACTTCTTACCACTATATCAAAGGAAAAAACCATTTATATAAGACCGAAAGGACAGCATAATTTATGAAAAAATTTACCCACACTATAACAGACCCTAACGGTTTGCACGCAAGACCTGCAGGACTTCTCGTAAAGGAAGCTGCAAAATATAACTCACTTATTACCATAGAATGCAACGGCAAAACAGGCGATGCAAAAAGAATTTTTGCCGTTATGGGACTTGGTGTAAAAAGCGGCGATACCATAACTGTTACGGTGGAGGGCACTGATGAGGAAACAGCTCTGGTTCAATTAGAGGACTTTTTTAAGGCTAACCTGTAATTTTGGAGGACAATCATATGCTCACATACCAGGGAAAGAGCGTCTACGGCGGAGTTGCTATCGGTAAAATTAAGGTATGGCAAAAGAACGCTCAAACTGTAAAAAGAATACACACAGCTGACTTAGAACACGAAATAAAGAGGTTTAATGTTGCTAAAAACGAAGCTGCCAAGCAGCTTGATTTGCTATACCAAAAGGCTTTGGCAGAGGTTGGCACAGACAATGCCGCAATTTTTGAAATTCATAAAATGATGCTTGATGACGCAGATTTTTTAGAGTCTGTTGAGGGTATTATATTAAGCGAGGGCGTAAATGCAGAATATGCGGTTGCTGTTACGAGCGAAAATTTTGCAAATATGTTTAGTGCTATGGACGATGCGTATATGCAGGCACGTGCGGCTGATGTCAAGGACATTTCCGAGCGGATTATCAGGATTTTATCGGGAGTTTCGGAAAACACCAATATTGCCGACGAGCCTGTTATTTTAGCAGCAGAAGACCTTGCACCAAGCGAAACGGTACAGCTTGACAAATCTAAGGTTCTTGCCTTTGTAACTGCAAAGGGCTCTGCCAATTCACACACGGCAATCCTCGCCCGCACTATGAATATACCCGCAATAACGGGTGTTGATATATCAGACGAGTATGATGGCTCTACAGCAATTGTTGACGGCTTTTCCGGTAAGGTTTACATAAACCCCGACGAAGAGCTATTAAATACAATGCAGGAAAAGGTCGACGAAGAAAAGGAAAAAAGAGCACTCCTCACAACGCTAAAAGGCAAAGAGAATGTTACATTAGACGGAACAAAAATTAACATCTATGCAAATATCGGCAACACGGCCGATTTGGCACTGGTGTTACAAAATGACGCAGACGGGATAGGACTTTTCAGGAGCGAGTTTATTTATCTTCAAAGCGACCGACTCCCCACCGAAGACGAGCAGTTCGCCATATACAAAACGGTAGCGCAGACAATGGCTGACAAGAAGGTCATAATAAGAACACTGGACATCGGTGCTGACAAGCAGGCAGACTATTTTGACCTGTGTCACGAGGAAAATCCTGCGATGGGTCTTCGTGCAATAAGACTCTGTCTTCTGCGACCTGAAATTTTCAAAACACAGCTAAGGGCTCTTTTCCGTGCTGCTGTGTATGGCAATATATCCATAATGTATCCTATGATAACCTCCCTTTCGGAGATTAAGGCTATAAAGAAAATTGTAGCTGAGGTAGAAGCAGAGCTTACAAAAGAAAATATCACGTTTTCTGTTCCCGAACAGGGGATTATGATAGAAACTCCTGCCGCTGTTATGTTATCCGACAAGCTGGCAAAGGAGGTAGCCTTTTTCAGCATAGGCACTAATGACCTTTCACAATACACACTGGCAATTGACAGACAAAACTCCTGCCTTGACGATTTTTTTGACCCTCACAGCGAGGCAGTTATTAGAATGATTGAAATGACAGTTAAAAATGCGCACAGCGCAGGAATATGGGTAGGAATATGCGGCGAGCTTGGCGCAGACACAACAATGACAGAAACCTTTCTAAAAATGGGCGTTGACGAGCTGTCAGTTTCACCGCCAAAGGTGCTTGTATTGAGAAAGAAAGTGCGTGAAACCAATTTGAAATAGGCAATATTAACAAAAGATTAAAAAAATATTTATTATTTATGTAAATTTTACTTGACAAACTAATTTTAATGGATTATAATAATATCGTAAAAGCTATCCATCTTTTACATCCCACAATACACACCCCTGCTGCTTGCAGCAGGTGCAAATGTCGGCTAGCATACCATATGCAGTCGGCTTTTTGCTATCTAGGCGAAATATAAATATTAAAGGGGAACGGTTTATTCCGTTCCCCTTATCTTGTTAATTAAGCTTTTCACCGCATTTACCGCAGTATTCGTTGCCCACGGGATTATACTCTCCGCACGTACTGCATATAGCCGAGTCCTTAAGCTCTGCAATCTTTGCCTTCAAGGACGCAATCTCCTCTTTTAATGCGTCAATATCCGAACACTTCCCTGCAATTTCATCAGGGAACTCTGCACCTTTAACATATTCGGCGTAAACATACTCACCGATTTCTGCCATAACAGAAGCAATCTTATTTTCAGCGTCATTTAGTGCAATTGAGTATTTTGTCTTGTCTATAATCGAAGACGTCTTTTTAGCGGCTATCTTGGTATACTTTTCAGCCTCATCCTTAGCTTTTCCGAAATTAGACTTTATCTTGTTAATAAAATTATCCATATCAGAATACCTCTTTTCGATATATTATACTATTATTCTAACACATAATTTATAAAATAGCCATAGTTTTTTATTAAACTCTGTACAAAAGTCCGTTTATTAAATCCTCAGCAGCCATTTCCTTAGCCTTGTTGTGCAGCTTTTTACCCGTTGCATTAAAGGGCAGCTCATTTACAAAACGATAGTAACGGGGACGCTTGTAGTTTGCAATCATCGGGCTGTTTTTGCAATATTCTTCAAGCTCCTCATAGGTTAAAGACTGGTCTGCCTTAACAATATATGCAGTTACCACCTCTCCGCGTGCCTTATCAGGCGCCGCTGTAACTATACAGTCTGCAACCTTATCGAATTTATTAAGTACCTCCTCGACCTGAGTCGGATAGATGTTCTCACCTGCAGAGATAATCATGTCGTCCTTTCTGCCGCAGATTGTGACATAGTGGTCCTCATCCCATGTACCGAGGTCATTTGTATAAAGATATCCCTTATAGTACTTTCTGCCTGTTTCCTCAGGATTATTATAGTATGTATAGGGCGATTTTGCGGGGGCTTTCATTATAACCTCGCCTACCTCGATACCATTAGTTGCACAAATATCGTCAGGGTCAGCACGTCTGTCATCATAAATCTTAACTACACGCACATCATCATCAATACAAGCACCGCCTGCAGAGCCTGCACGTTCAGGAAGGTCAAAGGGACGAAGGAATGTGTTCCACAAAGACTCTGTTGTGCCGTAGCCGTTAAAGATATTCGGTGTAAGAGTCGACTGGTATTTGATACAAGCAGCACGCTCGAGCGGGCTTCCCATTGTAACAATACCCTTGAGGCTCGACAAATCTCTGCCGTCCTTAAGCTGCATTTCTGTAAGCTGCTCCAGCACGGCAGGTGCACCGACCACGAAGGACAGCTTATACTTTTCTATATACTGAAGACATACTCTGGGGTTAAATTTTCGCATAACCACAATTGTACCGCCTGCATAAAAAGTAGGAGTCGGGCCGCCGCAATGAAGTCCGCCACGATGGAACCACGGCGTTGTATTCATTGTGGTATCGGTATAGTTAAGCGGAAAATGCATTATAATATCATGTGCCGAAAGGACTTCGTTGATTGACGTAAGAGGTACAGCCTTCTGTCTGCCTGTTGTACCTGATGTATAAAGACGAGTGGTCTCGTCATAGATAGAAAGCTCATAGTTAAGTACAGGCTCATTATCAGGTGCAGAGGTTACATAATCCTCATAAGAAACTGCTCCCTCCATCGGTGTCGCCTTTCGGTCAGAATCCATCATAATAACACGCTTGGGCTTATGCTCTGCCATTTCAAGTGCCTTGGAAATGGTTTCCTCCTGCTCCTTATCATATATAAATACAGCCGGCTTGGAGTCGTCAATGGTAATTGCAATTTCACCTGATGAAAGGCGGTAGTTTACCGGACAGCTAACCGCACCGATTTTATGTGCTGCAACGTATGCAAATGCAAATACAGGGCAGTTAAAAAGCTGATACATAACCACATCTTCGTGTCCTACACCATCAGCAATCATAGCATTTGCCAGACGGTTAACCTCACTGTTAAGCTCGGTATAAGTCCACTTTTCATTCTTTTCAGGGTCAAAAAGCGCAATTCTGTGTCCGTAACGGAATACATTGCGCATAAATCCCTCTTTCCAGGTATACTCTTTTTCAAATACTTTCTTAAAATTTTCCAGATAATCCTTCATTTCTATGACCTCCTGCAAAATTAGTATAAATATATCTTAAACTCAATATCAATACATTGGTAATTATATCATATATTTTATCTTTTGTAAACAAAAAGAGTATAAATATATTATCAGGTACTAATTATTGGTGCTAATTTTAGTACCAATAAACTTGCCGAAAACAAAGGCAGAAACGAGGGTTTAGCGTTTCTGCCATTTTGATTATTATTCTTCAATTTTTCTTGCACGCTCAATACGCATAGCAGCAACAGTCATATCATCATCCTTTTCGGGAAAATTTCGTCTTATTGCCTCGGCGAGTATTTCTTCGGCGAGAGTTTTCATATCACCACCCGAGGTTTTTATCATCCGCTTTATCCACTCGCCCTTCAAAACGCCGTAGCCTGCTTCTCCTACCCCGTCCGAAACCATTACCACCACATCGCCAACTGTCAGCTTTCGACTTATGGTACCTGCACGCACCTCGTCGAGTATTCCGACAGGCAGACTTGACGAGGTAAGTGTTTCAACCTCATTTTTGTGCTTAATAAAGCTTTCTGCACTGCCGATTTTAAGAAAATCAGCCTCACCCGTATAGGCATCAAATTCGAACAAATCAACAGTAGAAAAACTCTCGTCATCGCCCTTAATCGCAAGAGCGGAATTAAGCATACTTACCGCCTTATCTTTCAAAAATCCTGTCTGCAGAAATTCCCTCAAAAGCTCGGTTGTCATTTTGCTTTCCTTATATGCCTTTCTGCCCGACCCCATCCCATCACAAAGTATTACATAGTGTCTGCCCTTATCCGAGTCAAATTCCAAAAAGCAATCACCTGAAACCGTACCTCCTCCGCTCGCCCTTTGTGCAAGCGCAGTTGTGACAGAATAGAGCGGTTCTTTCTCGTTTGTCTTCTCCTCCAAAGAAAGCTCGTCATTTATTCGCTTAAGGCTCGTACATATATCATTATGCTGCTTTGTTACCAGCTTTAACTTTCTGCTGAGTCTGTTATGCTCGTCACAGGATGTATATACCGATGTATTCTGTCTTATTTTATCCTGCACCCATGTAAGCGCAAATTCCGGCAAAACCGAATAAACTACACACGCAGCAATGACAGGACTTATATATCTGTTTACTTGATAGATATTACCGCCGACAATAAAAATCAGCGCACTCCCCGTTAAAAATCCAAGCACAGCCGACCATCTGCCAAGCTCTGCAAGCATTCCGGTAAAGAATGCTGATATCGCAAACATACACACAATTGTCAAAATCCCATCGGTATCTATTCCGCTCATAAATCCGAGCAGCAACGACACAGTTACCGACTCACAAAGTCCCATACTCCCCGAAACAAACATTGCCGCCAGAACGCCGAAAAAAAGATTAAGCATAATCCCAGGCGGCAAAGAAATACCCGAAAATCCGTTTACAAACGCACCTACAAGCAATAGCTTTGCCGCAAGCTGCTCCTTGTTATCTTTATAGGATAACATCTTCTGACCTGTTTTAAGCGATGCAAATATGTAATATAACAGTCCCGTTGAAATCCCCTCTGCCGTTGACTTAACTGTTCCGATAATACTTGGGTCAAAAAACAGCATCTCGCCAAGCGAGCAAACTGCCGCAAGTGCACCCAATATAAGACCGGCTGCAATTCTGTCTAACTTTTTAACATATCCTATTGCAAGATAAAATGCAGCACATATTATATATTTTATTCCGGCAATTCCTAATGTTGCAGCACCAATGGATAATCCAATCCCTCCTAACACCGACGGTGCAAGCGCGGCAAAGGCACTTAGTCCGAACGGATAAATTCCTGATACACCCGAGCGTGCCGCCAGCACAACAGGCAATAACAGAACAAACGACTCCTGAGCATTATGAGCTGTCATTATCCGTGCTCTCCTCCCTGCCATAGCAGTAATTCTCATTTTACTGTCCTCCTTTGTTTTTTGGTAGGTAAGGACAATTATACCATCATTAGTTTGAATATGCTGTCATATATCGTTGTCGGTTTTTGATATAAATGCGACCAAAAACTCCTTTAGGCGACATTATCTACTGTAAAAGGATAACGAAATTGCAATTTTATGTGGCTTTTTCATTTGATTTGGTATATAATAAGACTATATGTTTGCTTTGGGGGTAAATTTATGCGAATACTTGTTTTTTCCGACACTCACGGTATGACAGACCCGTGTATAAATACAGTTAACAAAATAGCCAAAGTTGATATGATTTTGCACGCAGGCGACGTTTCCCAAGATGCAGAAGACCTGTCATACATTTTTCCCGACATTCCTGTAAGATATGTATGCGGTAATTGCGAAATATCACGCATTGCCCACGAGCTTGAACTCGATGTGGAGGGCAAGCGTATATATTTAACTCACGGGCATATGCACAACGTTAAATATGAAGCTGCATATACTTCATTAATAGCACGTGCTCAAAAATGCGGTGCCGATATAGCAGTTTTCGGGCATACGCATAAGCCAATTTGCAACAACCTCGGAAATTTGATACTCCTTAACCCAGGCTCTGTAAGATACGGCAATACCTATGGTGTTATTGAGATTGAAGACGGCAGGCTAAAAGCTGCTGTACTTGATATATGAAAAGTAAAAAGACATATCTTTTGAAGATATGTCTTTTTAACTCTGTTCAAAAAGGGACAGTATTTCTTCGTTCGTAAGATTTGACAAGGTGGCAGAATTTTTTATAATAATACCGTCAGCCAATGCACGTTTTTTATCCTGCAGCTTCAAAATCTGCTCCTCAATCGTGCCTGATGCTGCAAGCCTTATTACCTGCACCGCTCTCGTCTGACCTATTCTGTATGCACGGTCTGACGCCTGGTCGGTTACAGCGGGATTCCACCACGGGTCGTAGTGTATGACCATATCTGCACCTGTAAGATTAAGTCCCGTTCCGCCTGCCTTAAGGCTTATTAAGAACACCTGCTCCTCACCATTGTTAAATCGGTCAGAAAGCTCTGCCCTTTCATAAGGCGGCGTTGAGCCGTCGAGGTAGAATGTTGTAATACCACGTGACGAAAATTCGTCACGTATTATTTTAAGCATTGATGTAAACTGCGAGAACACAAGGACTCTGTGACCTCCGAGTAACGCTGACGATACCAGCTCGTACAACAGTTCAAGCTTTCCGCTTTCGTTCTCATACGCATCGTCAAAAAGTGCAGGATGACAGCAAATCTGTCTTAGTCTTGTGAGCAAGCTTAAAATCATCATATCCGACTTGCCCTCGGACAAAATACGGTCAACCTCACGCTTTGCAACGGCAAGGTACGCCTCATACAGCTTTTTCTGCTGCGGCGAAAGCTCTGCAAAGATTGTATTCTCTATCTTCTCCGGCAACTCAGCGAGAACGTCCTTTTTCATTCTGCGCATTACAAACGGCTTTATCCTGCTCCTTAAAAGCTCTGCCGCATTTTCAAAACCTTGAGTTACCGGTCGCTCATACGTTTCAACAAATGCACGCCTTTTGCCGAAATATCCGGGCATTATAAAGTCAAATATAGACCAAAGCTCTGTAAGCGAGTTTTCCACAGGTGTGCCCGTAAGAGCAAATCTGCTGCCTGCGTTTATCAGCTTAACGCCACGTGCGTTCATTGTTTTCGGGTTTTTGATATATTGCGCCTCATCTATAAAGCAGAAGGAAAAGGTTATGTTCTGATATAACTGCGAATCACGTCTTAAAAGAGGATATGATGTGATTACAAAATCCTCATGAGAGAGCGACTCTATCTTCGCTTTTCGTTCTTCCTTGGCTCCGTCTATTATAACCGCTTTCGCATTTGGTGCAAAACGCTTTATTTCGTTGTACCAGTTATATAAAAGCGCACTTGGTGCAACCACCAATGCGGGCATATCGTGCTTTCGGCTCATAACAAACGCTATTACCTCAAGCGTTTTTCCAAGGCCCATATCATCAGCTATTATGCCGCCAAAGCCAAGTTCGTCAAGCTGTGTCATCCAATGCACAGCCTCTCTTTGATAACCACGCAGTACACTGTTAATTTCGGCGGGAATTTCTGCTTTAATTGCCTTAACGCTCTCAATAAGCTCATTAAAACAGTCATCAGCTCCAATTTTACCGCCTTTTGCAACACTGTCTAAATAGAGTGCATGATACTTTGACACACTCTTATTTCTGTTTGCCAAATCCTCGGCTGTAAAGGCCAACTGATTTAAGAGCATTGCAACGGTATTATTGCCGTCAAGCTTAATAAATCTTCCCTGTTCGTTTCTGTAATAGCCTTTTCTTAGTTTAACAGCAGATAAAATTCCCTCAATTTCTGCTGCAGACATTGTACTCTCAAAGCTTACCTCAAGCAAATCCACATCTTTTAGATAGCTGACATTTGCTTTGATATCAGGCTCTATCTTCTCTCTTAGTCCAGAAAAGCTGTCACTCTCAATTATATTGGCGTGCTTTTCAAGCTCTGTTAGCATCTCGAAAATAAACTTATATACCTCGTCGTTATCGTCCAAAAGATAACTTCCGTCAGAAAGATGGAATGCACCAAAGTATCTTAGAACCTCATTTTCAGATACAGGATCTCTTAAGACTATCTTTTTGGAATTTCCCGTATGCGGCTCGGGCATACGTATACTGATGTTGCCGTAATTTGCAATAATAACTGCGCTTATCGCCCCGCCGTGTGAATCGAAATAGACATCAAAGGCGGGTTTTTCATTTACCACAACATCGTCTATACCTTCAAAAACAGTTCCGCCTATATTTTTAAGTGCAGGCAGTGCGTGCGTTGCAAATGCAATTCTGTTCTCGCCGATAAACTCAAGCTGTGTTCTCGTTCCGCCGTTTAGGGTGCGGTAGATTGGCATATAACTATTACGCCATTTTTCGTCTGTATGGTAGATATCACCCGAAAAATAAAACCAACTGCCATCAGGCACAACAGCAAAGCCGCTCTCGGTTACCGATACCGATACTCTGCTGTCAGTAGCACGAACGTCTATTTGTATATCAGGATTTTCGTCACGTATCTGCACATCATCAAGACGAATATCATTTATCACAAACGTGCATCTTGCATTTATAAGGTAGGGCATAAGTCTTTTTGCCGTCATTGCACCAATTTCGGTAGCAGAAATTTTCTTAACATACATCAGCTCGGACACCTTGTTCTGACAGCTTTCAGCAAGTATTTCAAGTATTTTTCTGTCATTATCCGAAAAGATGTATTCCGAGGGTATAAACTTTTTGAATTTTGAAAGCTTATACTCACCCTCGCCCAGATATGCAGACAAAAACCGTTCTACTCCCGTTATCGGCTCTGGTATTCCCTCACCGACAGCAAGGGCAACACTGTATTTTACACCCCTTGGCGTTTCATTTATACGCATTGTAAATGCTACATTAAGACGCTTCTTCTCGTGGGTTTCTCTCTCATACTCCGCACAAAGCTCTTTTGCAAGGCGGTCATTCTCATCGGAGAATACTGCACCATCATCAAGCTCCTTTTGTCTGACCTTTAAGGTTGCTACTATATGCTTGCAGGCACAGTCCATAGTGGTATAATAAGGGCAGGTACAAAGGCTGTCCGTTACCCGACCATCATCGTCTAAGTGTATGCTTACATTATACACCTCTTCGCCATCGATAACAGATACTATCTCGTTTTTATCCCGAACGTAAAGATGTACCCTTCCCTCTTTATAATATTCAAGGCCACGGCGGTAAATCGCAGCGGAGCTTATTCTTTTTATCTCTTCTTCTGTTATTTTCACGCCATCGCCTCCCTTTAATTAGTATCTTATTATTATAACACCAAATTTTACTATTTTCAAGTATATCGATTAAATTTTACAAAAAAAAGGCTGTTGCACATCAAATGCAACAGCCTTTGGATAATCTTATTGAATTATACGCAGCCCTGAGCCTTCATAGCGTCAGCAACCTTTAAGAAGCCCGCAATATTTGCACCTGCAACCAAATCGTCGCCAAGCCCGTACTCATTAGCAGCCTTTACAGAGTTATTAAAGATATTCTTCATAATGCCCTTAAGCTTTTCGTCAACCTCTTCCTCTGTCCAGCTGTAACGCATTGAGTTTTGTGACATCTCAAGACCCGAAACAGCAACACCGCCCGCATTAACAGCCTTTGATGGAGCTACTATTACGTTCTTTGACTTAAGATATGCAACAGCCTCGTTTGTTGTAGGCATATTAGAAACCTCAACATAGTACTTAACGCCGTTTGCAACAATCTTTTCAGCCTCTGCCATACCTACCTCGTTTTGTGTAGCACAAGGCATAATGATGTCAGCCTTAACACCCCATGGTTTTTCGCCCGCATAGAACGGAACACCGAACTTATCTGCATAATCCTGAACTCTGTTACGGCAGGATGCACGCATTTCGAGCAGGAAGTTAATTTTCTCATCTGTTGTGATACCGTCAGCATCGTATATGTAGCCGTCAGGACCCGAAATTGTAACTACCTTACCGCCAAGCTCTGTTACCTTCTTAACAGTACCCCAGGCAACGTTACCAAAGCCTGAGATTGCAAAGGTCTTACCCTTAATGTCATCACCAAAATGCTTAAGCATTTCGACTGTGTAGTAAACTGCGCCATAGCCTGTAGCCTCGGGACGGATAAGTGAACCGCCGAAGCTGATGCCCTTACCGGTCAATACGCCTGTAAACTCGTTCCTGAGTCTCTTATACTGGCCAAAGAGATATCCAACCTCACGTGCACCAACGCCGATGTCACCTGCAGGGACATGAAGCTCAGGACCGATATGACGGTAAAGCTCTGTCATAAAGCTCTGGCAAAAACGCATTACCTCATTATCTGACTTACCCTGCGGGTCAAAGTCAGAACCGCCCTTGCCACCACCCATAGGAAGTG
>JAZRPK010000009.1:0-18748 GCA_045649145.1 Clostridia bacterium | reverse complement strand
GGTCTTAAACTTTTCGAAAAACCTCGCAACAATAAGGATAATCACAAATGACGGTGTAACTACTCCAAGTGTGGCAAAGAATGCACCGATTATACCGCCCATTTCGTTACCGATATAAGTCGCCATATTTATTGCGAACGGTCCAGGTGTACTCTCACTTACGGCTATAAAGTTTACAAGGTCTGCACTTTCTATCCAGCCACGTGTTATAACCTCCTCCTGAATGAGCGGTAGCATAGCATATCCGCCACCGAAGGTGAAGAGTCCTATCTTAAAGAAGGTAAAAAATAATACAGCATAAATCATTATTGCTTCATCTCCCTTCCGTTTTGTGCCTTTATAAGAGATGAAACCAGCCCAAGCAGTGCACAGGCAATAAGGACATAAAGTACATTTATATCAAATACTGCAACTGAAACAAATGCCAGTATTGCAATAGTATAGCCAAGCACACTCTTTTCAGACTTTTTGTACATATTCCACCACGCCTTAATAATCAGCGCAAGAACACCTGCTCTTATACCGCTAAACGCATACTGTACAACCTTAATATTCTGAAACTCACGCAAGAGATACGCTATAATAGTAATTATTACAAACGACGGAATAACCACACCAAGAGTCGCAAAAAACGCACCAAAAACTCCTGCTACCTTATATCCGATAAAGGTGGCGGAATTTATAGCAATAGGTCCTGGCGTAGACTCTGCAATTGCAATAATCTCGAGTATATCATCATCTGTAATCCAGCCGTGCGTTTCCACCGTTTCCCTTTGTATAAGCGGTATCATGGCATATCCTCCGCCAAAGGTAAACGCACCTATTTTCAAAAAGGTTAAAAATAGTGCAAATAATTTGTTCCCACTTTTCAATGTTAAACTTCCCCCTGTTGTGTGTAATTCAATCCGAGTTTTCTGCTTCCAGACCAAGTCTAATGAGGCGTTTTAGCTCCTTTTGTCTTTTGTCGACGCCACCTATTACACCAAGTATATCTGCATCTGTTTTATTGTTAAGCTTTAGTCCGACGTATACCACCTCAGACTTTACTCCACCTTTTAACACAGTAACGGTTGTCATAAACCAAGCCTCCGTTTATTCTACATTATATTACAGAATAATTTTACCATATGCGAAATATAGTGTCAATCGAGGCTTATACCATAAAATACCAAATCGTGTTACCCTTTTCGACAAATTTTACTCTCTGCCGATAACCTCGGTAATTTTTACCTTAAACCTTTCAGCTTTCACAACGCTTATACGTCTTACTGCCAGAAAGCACACCGACATAGCGCCCAATCCTAAAAGTGCCGCCATTCCCTCACCGTAGCCTGATGCGTAAACAATGCCGCTCGCCAGAAGCAGAACTGCCAGAGGTATCATATATGCCAGCATCGTTGCAAAAAGTGCGTTCTTATCGGACATTTCTATAACTACCCTGTCACCTGCTACAGCGCCGATTTCGTTAGTTGCTGTTATGACCGTTTCGCTCGGTGTACAGCCGCCTTTACACTGCGCACAGTTTTCGCCGCAGGATGTTTCCCTTATAATTGCAACCTCTGCTGTTTCACCATCGGTTTTAACAATTCCTGTCTTACGCACCATCTATCATCTCCTTTGCGTGAAGAAGTGCAGCAGCGCTCGGATTATTTCCGTCTATTATACGTGCCACCTCACTAATTCGCTCGTTATAGTCAAGTTCTTTTACGCCTGTTGTTGTGCGTTCGCCATCAGAGCTCTTTTTGATCAAAAGATGCCGAGATGCCGAAACCGCCAGCTGAGGCTGATGGCTTACGCATATAACCTGCTTTTTTTCTCCTAAGGTTTTCAGCTTTCTTGCAATCTTTTGTGCTGCAGGGCCTGAAACACCTGTATCAATCTCGTCAAAAATGAGAGTATCTGCATCATCTGCATCTGCAAGAATGGATTTTAACGCAAGCATTACTCTCGAAAGCTCACCGCCCGACGCAAATTTTGCAAGCGGTTTTAGCTCCTCGCCTACATTCGGACATATCATAAATTCGATACTGTCAGCACCAGTTTTGCCCGTATCTGCAGGTTTAATATCTACCGAAAACCGTACCTTAGGCATATCAAGCTCATAGAGCGACTTTTCTATTTGGGCAGAGAGTCTTTCTCCCGCTGCCTTTCTGGTTTCTGTAAGTACCTTTGCACAAGCGAGCATCTTCTTTTCAGCTTCCTCGTATTGTGCGGCGAGCTTCTCGCTCATCTCCTCGCCGATATCAAGCTCCTCAAGCTCTTTTTCGGCTTTTTCGAGATAATCCAATACTGCCCTTTCGCTACCGCCGTATTTTCTCTCAAGCTTTCCGATAAGGTCAATCCTGTCCTCTATCTCGTCAAGTCGGGCACGGGAAAATTCCACTCCGTCTGAAAGTGCCCTTACCTCGCTTGCTATATCCTCAATGGCATATTTTATGTCAAATATCTTCTCTGCCGCCTTTTGTGCGCTTTCGATACCGTCCAGTCTGGCAACTGCGTTTGCCGCCCTTGACACAAGGTCATATGCGTTTATCTCCTCGCCGTCATAGAGGTACTCTTTCGCCTCCATAACAGCCTCATTAATTGCCTCTGCATTTTGTATCAAGGTTCTTTCCTCTATAAGCCCTTCCTTTTCGCCCTCAGAAATTCCGGCAGCAGATATTTCCTCTGTCTGATATTTCAAAAGGTCAATACGCTCGGCGCGTTCCTTTTCGTTAAGGTTTAGTTTATCAAGTCGAGCCTTTATAGAGTGACATTCATCATAAGCAGATTTGAATGCGTCTTTCTCCGAATCATTTTCTGCATAGCTGTCGAGATATGCCAAATGAAACTTAGGATTAAGAAGTGACTGATTATCCTGCTGTCCGTGGATATTTACAAGCAGCGTTGCTACATCACGCAATATGTTCTGTGTTACAATCATACCGTTTATGCGGCAGACACTTCTTCCGTCCGAGGTAATATCTCTTAACACGGCAACCATACTGTCTTCCGCTTCGATGCCAAATTCCTGCAGCATCAATTGCACCTTCTCCGATACCGAAAAAAGTCCCTGAACACGTGCCTTTTCCTCGCCATAGCGGATAAGACCTTTGTTAGCTCTGCTGCCAAGTATAAGGTTTACCGAATCAATAATGATAGACTTTCCCGCACCCGTTTCACCCGTGAGAACTGTCATTCCGTCGGAAAATTCTATATTAAGGCGGTCTATGAGCGCAATATTGTTTATTTCAAGATTGATAAGCATTTCTACTATCTCCTTTGACCAAACATCTTGTTAAGTCTTGCTACAGTCCTCGTTGCATTATCTTCTGAACGCACAATCAAAAGCACCGTATCATCTCCTGCAATTGAGCCGAGTATTTCCGTACTCATCATTCTGTCAAGCGACGCAGCGACAGCCTGTGCCATACCTGCATATGTCTTTATTACAACCTGATTTAATGCGCTGTCGACACTCACAACCGCTTTTGAAAATATTGTAAGATGCTCGGTCGTATCCTCAATTTCGGGTATAGCCTGAACTGCATACTTGTATCCACCCGATTGTGCACTCGTCTTTACAAGACCAAGCTCTTTTATATCTCTTGACACAGTAGCCTGCGTCACAGCAAACCCTTCAGAACGCAAAATCTCCGTCAACTGCTCCTGAGTTTTTATGTCCCTTTCGCTTATCAGCTTCATCAAATGCTGATGACGTTTTCTTTTCATAACTTCCTCCGTACATTACAGCAGCTTAGCTGTAAGAATATTATAAAATGACTGATGTCCGAATTTTATAAGCTTTAGCTTTAGCTTCGAGCGGGTAATGATAACCTTACCGCCTACACCGAGCGTTTCCTTAACAACACCGTCAACAGTAACTACTGCACTTTCGGCTGCTCCTTCTAACAATCTTACACTTACCGTCTTTTCGGGTGCAAGCACAGCAGGTCTTGCTTTAAGAGTATGAGCGCAAATAGGTGTTGCTAGAAACATCTCTGTTCCCGGGTCTGCAACAGGACCGCCTGCAGAAAGCGAATATCCCGTAGAGCCTGTAGGTGTTGCAATTATAACACCATCGGCAATATACTCGGTTATCTGTTCATCCTCGGCAAAAACACCCGTCTTTATCATCTGCGCATCAGGCTTTGCAACAACGCAGTCATTTAGCGCAAGATATTCCCTTATACCATCCGCTGTTTGAACTGCAACATTCATCATCATTCTTTCTTCAATTTTGTAATTGCCTGAAAGTAGGCTGTCTATCGCCTGCTCCATATTATTCTGCTCTGTTTCGGTCATAAATCCGACTCTGCCGAGGTTAATACCCATAACAGGGATACCTCTTTCAGCACATTCTTCGGCTGCACATAAAATAGTACCATCACCGCCCAAAACAATAACAGCATCTGTATTATCGTACATTTTAGCACTATCCGTCACAGCCTCAACTCCGCGTCTTTCAAGCAATTCGCACAGTCGTGCGGTTTCACGAAGTCCTTTGTCCTTATTAGGATTTGGAATTACCGCAACTCTCATATTAATCCTCCAAAAATGAATATTTATACATATTATACATTATTTCTTCTTCTTTTGCAATAGTTAAAACAGAAAAACCGCCGCAATATGCGGCAGCTTTTATCATTAGTCAAGGATATTCATAATAACGCCTGTTGCAGGCTTTGGAAATACGCATATCGAGCGTTCGGGCATCGTTTCGCCCTCGGTTACTACAGCTCTGATTTGCTCCGCCTTTACAGCATTCATACATACCATACACTGATGCGTCCCGTTTATAATCTCACCTATTCCGGCGGTGACACTCTTGGTGTAGGTAACTCTTTCGTCATACGCTTCTTCTGTTATATTAAATATATCCTCCAGTATCAGTTTGTTAAGCACCGTCACGTCAAGACCACGGTAGCTGTCGGAAACATCAGGCAGTAGCTGCTTTAGGAATTCGTGGTCTGTAAGAGTAAGGCGATAGAAATAATTTTTGCCCGTATAAACCGCAAACCGATTTATCTTCCTCGATGTAGCTATCTGCTTTTTGATAGTGTCTACCATTCCGCCAAGCTCTGTGTCTACAATAATCTTTTCAATCTTAAAATGGTCCTGTGCCGCAGACACGAAAAAGTCCTCACGAAAGCCCTTAGGAAAACGCAGCAATCTGTGAAACGGCACCTGCATAAGTCCGTCATCATACGCATTAGATAAAAGTGTCATAATGTAGTTATAGCTTTCCTCTCCCGTGTGCGACGGGTTTTCTGCCCTTCTTCTTTCAGCATAATCAAGAGCAATCTCGTATCTGTTTTGTCCGTCAATCAGGAAAAATGTATGGTCATTTAATAAACTTTGAATGTACAAAATCTCTTTTCTGTCATCAATTATCCAAAGTCTTTGTTCTGTACCGTCAACTATTGTGCATATGCTGTCAGGAGTCCTTACAGAAATTTCCTCCATTAGGTTGGTAATTGTCTTTTCGTTTTCAATATACATACAGTTTATCATACTTACATTTGCACCAACTGCATCAATAAGCTTTGAGCGGTCTTCCTTGAGTTTTGAAACAGATTTCTCACAAGGTATAACCTTACCCTCCGATGGCTCGCAAAGGCGCATCCTGACAACAAATCCTCTGTTTGTGTAGGTCGAGTGATTAAACTCCAGCCTCTGCTCGTACATATAAATCGCAGGCTTTTCATCACGAGTAATTATTTCATTTTCGAGCCACTTGGAAAGATGCTCTTTTGCACGTGTATAGCAATTGTTTTCCGCAGTGTCATCTTCATATTCAAGACCGCTTACAACCCTCACAACATTATGAACGTCAAGCGAATAAAGGCTTTGGCGCTCCTCATCGTCAATAGAATCATACGGCGGTGCCATAACTTTGCCGATATCAGCAATTTTATCCTCGTTATATCTGTAACCACGAAACGGTTTTATAAGTGTCATATGTGTATACCTCCTAATGCAGTATCTATCTAATATAATACTCCATATTCTATTCCTCTGCAATTCGCATTTTGTCAAAAGATTAAAAATTTTTTTCATACATATGCCTAAAATCACAAAAATGCGGCAAACTAACTATACTCTAACTTGCAAGGAGGGAAAAGAAAAATGTGCACATCAGGCTTTATTAAGGGAATGGCGGCAGGTCTTATCTTAGGTGCTGCTGCAACAATGCTTGTTGACCCCGTATCCGACAGACAGCGACACAAGCTGATGAAGAAAACCGAAGGCGTCTTCAGGTCAATCGGCGGTGTTATTGATACTGCAATGAGTATGTTTTCTTAAAAAATAATGCAGAACATTACGTTCTGCATTTTTGTTTGTATAAAAATTATAATAATCTTTTTATGTTTCATCATATAATAGAGCCGCATACTATAAGATAAGGGCTATTGCCCTGAGTATTTCACGAAAGGACTGATAATATGTCGCAAATTTATGCAGTTGTCGGCTCTATTACGACGGCTGTACGGCTTTCTAAGGAGCTTAATGCACGGCATATTGCATCTAAGGTGGTACACACACCTGATGCAAAGTCGAGCGGCTGCTCATATTCCGTACTCACAGATGAAAGCGGCAAAGAGCTTCTTATCAGCTTATCCGAAAGATACAAAATTAAAAGAATATTAAAATCGGACAGTGATGGATTATATGATATATCTGGATAATGCCGCTACTACAAAAATAAAACCACGGTGTGTAATAAACTCACTTATAAATAACACAATAGAAAACAGCGTAAACGCAGGTAGAGGCGGACACAGCTTAAGCCAAAAGGGAACATCTGTAATTTCTAACACTCAAGACTCGCTTGCAAGACTTTTTAACATCAGCGAGCCTGAGCGGATTGCTTTTACACAAAATGCCACTCTTGCTCTTAATATGGCGATAAATGGCGCTCTTGCAAACGGCGGCCACGTTATAGTGACTTCAATGGAGCACAACAGCGTTTTAAGACCTGTGCATCGTCTTGGAAACTATACCATAGTCAATGCAGACAGCGAAGGCTTTGTAGACCCTGATGACATCAAGATGGCTATTAAGCCTGACACTGTTTTAATAATCTCAACGCACGTATCAAACGTATCGGGCAGTATACAGCCTGTTGCCGAAATCGGCAGGATTGCACGGGAAAACAACCTGCTCTTTTTGGTTGATGCGGCTCAATCTGCAGGTGCTGTTAAAATAGATGTAGCCAAAATGAACATCGATTTGCTTGCATTTTCGGGGCATAAAAGCCTTTTAGGCCCGTTAGGTACAGGAGGACTTTATGTCGGAGAACGTGCAAAGCTGATGCCATATATTACAGGCGGCACAGGCTCCGATTCAAAAAGTCTTCTTCAACCCGAATATATGCCCGATATGCTGCACGCAGGAACATTAAACACTCCTGCTATTGCTGCTCTCGGAACAGCCGCAGAATATGTTTTAAGGCACGGTACAAAGAATATCCTTGCAGCTGAAAGAGCACTTGCGAAAGACCTTATAGGAAGAATTTCGGAAATTGACGGCGTAAATGTTGTCGGAAGCAAGGATATTAGCCGCAGAAACGGAACAGTTTCCTTTACCATAGACTCTCTAAGTTCACAAACCGCATCGGAAATCCTCTCCGAACAATATGGTATTGCTGTAAGAGGCGGCTGGCATTGTGCATATACTGCGCATAAGACCCTCGGTACTGCCCAATCGGGCACTATAAGAGCAAGCTTCGGATTATTTAATTCAATTTCCGACTCAAAAAAGCTTGCATTTGCCGTAAAAGAAATTTCACTACAATAAAACAGCAAAACACCCACTCATATGAGTGGGTGTTTTAGTATATATTTTGTTGTCAATCAGTCATCACAGTCAAAAAGGCACTTAACAAGGCAAGCAGTAGTCGTTAGTATAAGCGACAAAAACAGCACAAGCGCACCTGTGATAATAGCGCCTATTATGCTCGTTGCCGCAAATCCTACAGCAAGAAGGATTACCGCAGTAAGCACAGCACCTAAAATACCTGTAAGCAACACTGATACCACCGGGCATATACAGTTTCTCGAATCAGAGCCTCTTGCAAGAGCAGAGGTTAAAAGTGTTAGAGCGAGATAAACCACTGCAATACCAAGTACAACCCACAAGAATGCAGGTGTAACTGTTATAACCGCTGTCAAGGTCAAAAATGCTGTAACAACGCCCAAAATTATACTAGCTATAACTGCCAGACCTGTACAACCGATGTTGCATCCACAACCAAATCTGTTCATCTGATATTCACCTCCGTTATATCATATGCCAAATAGCTAAAAGTGGTGAATTGATTGTTTTTAATCAAACTGATTGGCAATTTCCATTTTTCTATTGATTTTGATGTCAAAATGTTATAAAATATATCTATATTTTCAATTATGGCGGTTATAGCAAATGATTATTGATTTTCACACTCACGCATTCCCCGACAGGATATATGAACGTACAATAAAAATTCTTGAGGATAATATTGTAAACTTCGGCGGATACGAGTTTAAGGCGATAGGCTCGGGCAGTGTAGGCGGTCTTATGGAAAATATGGCAAGCGAGGGGATTGACGCATCTGTAGTTCTCCCTATCGCAACAGCGCCAAAGCAGACTGAAAATATCAATAACTTTGCTGCTCTTATAAACGGAAGAGAAAATGTATATTCCTTTGGCAGTCTTCATCCCGAAAATGACGATATAGAGGGGATTTTGGAGCATATCAAAGAGCTTGGCTTAAAGGGCATAAAATTGCACCCTGAGTATCAGTCCTTTTACGTGGACAGTCCCGAATCAATCAGAATTCTTAAAAAATGCGAGGATTTAGGACTATATACTGTTTTTCACTCAGGAAAAGACCACGGTTGCCCTCCGCCCGTTCACTGTTCGCCAAAGCGGCTTAAAAGGGTAACAGAATACGTTTCCGGCAAATACATAATCGCTGCACATATGGGTGGCTGGGATATGTGGGCTGAGGCAGAGGAGCACATTATCGGTACTCCTATTATGATTGATACATGCTTTTCGCTGCATATGATGAACATGGACGATGCCACACGTATGATTAAGGCTCACGGAGCAGACAAGGTACTCTTCGGCACCGACTGGCCGTGGTTTTCACCGCTTGAGGCATTTAATATATTATCATCACTTAATCTTGACAAAAATGAACTTGAATTGATTTGTTCCGCTAACGCACGGCGAATTCTACAAATATAAACATAAAGGAGATTAAAAATGGACTATAACGCACTTTCCAACGACATAGCAATTGATTTCGGCACAACCAATACCAGAATTTACATAAAAGCCAAAGGACTCGTTTTAGATGAGCCCTCTGTAATCGCCTTTGACACAGTAAGCGGCGATACAATTGCTGTTGGTGATGACGCTGCCCAAATGATAGGCAGGACTCCGCCTACTGTATCAGTTGTTTTCCCCTTAGCAGGCGGTGTTATAAGTGACTGTACTCTTGCTGAGGAGCTGTTAAAGGCACTATTAAGAAAGGCGTGTTCAAAGACCATTATCAAGCCAAGGATTATTATGTCTGTCCCTAGCGGAGCAACCGATGTTGAAAGACGTGCTCTTCGCGATGCTGCTGTTATTGCAGGTGCAAGAGTGGTGTATATTATGGAGACACCCATTGCTGCTGCAATCGGTGCAAAATGCGATGTAATGCCAGCAAGAGGCTTGATGATAGCAGATATAGGCGGCGGATGCTGTGATATTGCGTCTGTTTCTTTAGGGCAGGTTGCTTCATTTAATACAGTTAAAACCGCAGGCAATGCGTTTACCGACGCAGTAATATCGCATATAAGAGAATACCATGGCTTATCTGTAGGATATCTTACTGCAGAAAAGTGTAAAAAAGACATTGGCTGTGTGTTTGCAGGAGAAAAATCCGGCTATACATCTGTAAAAGGACTTGACCTAAAGACAGGTCTCCCTTCCGAAATATCGGTAAGCTCAGATGAATTACGTGATGCTATGATGCCCGTAGCCAACATAGTATGCGAAGCACTAAAGTCAGCTGTTGACTCTGTGCCCTCCGAGCTCTTAGGCGATATCTTAGAGGACGGTATTCTTTTAACAGGTGCAGGTGCTTCTATGAGAGGTCTTGTTCAAAGACTTAAAAGTGATACAGAGCTAAAGCTATTCTTAGCACCGGAGAGCGAGTATTGTGTTATCCGTGGTTTAGCGGGCGCAATAGAAAGCTTAGAACGTGTTTCAAAAGACTTATTTACCGTGTACCACAGTTAATTGAAAGGAATAAATTTTATGATTAACAATATTGATATTCAAAAAATTCTCCCCCACCGTTATCCGTTTCTGCTTGTTGATAAGATAACAGAAATGGAGGAGGGCAAAAGAGCAGTCGGAATAAAAAACGTGACAGTAAATGAGCCGTTTTTTCAGGGACATTTTCCCTCTAATCCGATTATGCCCGGAGTACTGATAGTAGAAAGCTTAGCACAAGTCGGTGCTGTTATGCTTTTGTCCCTGCCCGAGAATAAGGGTAAGCTTGGCGTATTTACAGGCATCAATTCTATGAAGTTTCGCCGTCAGGTAGTACCAGGCGATACACTTGTTCTTGAAGCGGAGCTTGTTACCTATCGTCACGGTATGGGAAAGGCAAATGTTAAGGCAACCGTTGACGGCTTAGTTGCTGCAGCAGGTGAGATAAGCTTTGCTGTGATTGACAATGCAGCAAATAGTTAAACCGGACGAAACGCTCGAGGAGCTTATGATAAACTCTCTCGTGCTGATACAAAAGAAAAACGGCTTCAGGTTCGGAACAGATGCCGTACTGCTTGCCGATTTTGCAAAGGATATTCCATCCCAAGAAACACTTGATTTGTGTTCTGGAAGCGGTATTGTACCCATTTTGCTTTCGCACAAAAGCAATGCAAAAAAGATTTGCGGTCTTGAAATTCAAGATGACATTCACGAGATGTCACTACGAACAGTTGCAGCAAATTCATTAGAGTCAAAGGTTAATCTTTATTGCGGGGACTTGAAAAGATGCAGCAACTTCTTCCCCAAACGCAGCTTTAACCTTGTCACCTGCAATCCGCCATATATGAAATGCGGCAGCGGTATAGACTGCGAGGATTATTCCAAGCATATTGCACGTCACGAGGTTGCCTGCACACTTGAAGATGTTATAAAAGCAGCCGAGTCGATGCTGTCTTCGGGCGGACATTTCTGTATGGTCCATAGGCCCTCACGTCTTACCGATATTATATCGCTGATGCGAAAGTACGAAATTGAGCCTAAGCGGTTACGTCTTGTTCTGCCAAAAGCCGACAGTGCACCATCGCTCATTTTGATAGACGGGCTCTGGCGTGGCGGAAACGAGCTTAAAATACTCCCGCCTCTTGTTCTCTACAATGACGACGGCACTGAAACAGACGAGCTTAAATGTATATATGAGAGGAGATAGCCCGCAATGAGCGGAACACTATATCTTTGTGCAACACCGATAGGCAATCTTAAGGATGTATCGGCACGTTGTCTGGAAATCTTTAATGAGGTGGATATTATAGCCTGCGAGGACACAAGGCGTACTCTGCAGCTGCTTAATCATTTTGACATACACAAACCACTCACAAGCTATCACGAGCACAACAAGAAAGAAAAGGGTGCATATCTTATTGCACTTTTGGATGAGGGGAAAAATATCGCCCTCGTCTCCGACGCAGGTACTCCTGCAATTTCCGACCCCGGCGAAGACTTGGTCGCACTTTGTATCGAAAACGGCATTAGTGTAACCTCTGTACCCGGACCTGTTGCAGGGATAAATGCTCTTATTCTGTCGGGACTTCCAACGTCACGATTTAGCTTTGAGGGCTTTCTTTCGGTTAATAACCGACACAGACGTGAGCATCTTGATAGCGTCAAGAATGATACAAGAACTCTTATTTTCTACGAAGCGCCGCATAAGCTTAAGAACACACTTTCTGATATGTCAGTAGCTTTTGGCGAAAACAGACGTATCGCAATTGCACGTGAGCTTACTAAGCTGCACGAGGAAATAATCCGTACAACCATTGGCGAGGCGGTTGCCTATTATAACGAAAACTCGCCCAGAGGCGAGTACGTACTTGTTATCGAGGGTGAAACCTTGACACCCGAACCGCAAGAAAACTGGTGGGACGCTCTTTCAGTAACAGAGCACATAGATAAATATATCGGTGACGGAATGGACAAAAAGTCTGCCATAAAGCAGTGCGCAACCGACCGAAACCTACCAAAACGTGAGGTTTATAACATATATCATCAGGATTCATAAGGAGGTTAGTTATATGAAAAAGAAGCTTCCAATACTCGCTGCCGTATCAGGTGTTGCAGTAGCTGCAGTATACCGTGCAGTAAAAGGTCATGGCGTATTTAACCGCCTGAAATTCCAGAGCGAACATAGTGCTGTTGCACGTTATATCGAGACACATCACCCCGGTGCAACACATAGCTCTATCGAAAAGGTCGGCGAGGGTTACACTACCATAATCAATGACGGCACAAGCAAGTATTTGCTTACTCTTACCGCAACCGACGAGGGTATGTACATCTTTAACGAGGAAAACCTAACCTTTACATTTTAGCAAAAAACCGTCTGCAGTTTGCAGACGGTTTATTTTTTTAGTTATTGTAGCCGTTCGGATTAGTAGACTGCCAACGCCAGCTATCCTCGCACATCTCTGCAATTGCACGCTCTGCACGCCATTCAAGCTCATTTAATGCTTTTGACGCATCTGCATAGCATTCTGCAATATCACCGGGACGTCTTGGGTCAATTTGATAAGGAATTTCTTTTCCGCACGCCTTTTCAAACGCCTTTATAATCTGCAGTACAGAATATCCGTTACCCGTTCCGAGATTGAAGATATGTACACCCTGCTTGCCTGTTTTGTGCTCAACTGCTTTTAGATGACCGAGTGCAAGGTCAACAACGTGGATATAATCACGCACGCCTGTACCATCAACTGTCGGGTAATCGTTACCGAACACGTGTACCTTCTCAAGCTTGCCGACAGCAACCTGTGCCACATACGGCAGGAGGTTATTGGGTATTCCCTTGGGGTCTTCGCCCATTGTTCCGCTTTTGTGTGCACCGATTGGATTAAAGTATCTCAAAAGTGTAACCGACCAGTTATCATTCGCCTTAAATACGTCAGTTAAGATATTCTCGAGCATTAGCTTTGTAGAGCCGTACGGGTTGGTTGTAGAAAGAGGGAAATCCTCAGTAATAGGCACAGTCTTTGGTGTTCCGTATACCGTAGCGGATGAAGAAAATACTATGTTATATACCTCATATTTCTGCATAATATCAACCAGATTAAGAGTACCTGTAATATTATTGTGGTAATATCTTATGGGTATTGTAGTTGATTCCCCTACCGCCTTTAGACCTGCAAAGTGGATGACAGAATCAAACTTATGCTCCTTAAACACCTTTTCAGTTGCAGCATAGTCAAGAAGGTCTACCTCGTAGAAGGGGAAATCCTTACCTGTAATCTTCTTAACTGCATCAAGGCTCTTTACACAGGAGTTGCAAAGGTTGTCAAGCACTACAATCTCATATCCAGCATTAAGAAGCTCGACACAGGTATGACTGCCTATGTATCCTGCTCCGCCCGTTACAAGAATTTTCATCAAAATCACCGTTTCCTTTCACGTATATACTATTTTATTACTCGCTTAAGTATGATAATTATATCATACTTAGGCTCTACATTCAAGGGAATAACAAAAAAATTGCAAATATTTTCCCAACAAAAAAGCGACTGAAAATCAGTCGCTTTAATTCTTAGTACATTCCGCCCATTGACGGGTCAGGCATAGCCGGTTTTACAGGCTCGGGGATATCGGTAACAAGGCTTTCTGTTGTAAGCAAGGTTGCAGCAATTGATGCAGCATTTTGCAGTGCACTTCTTGTAACCTTAACAGGGTCTACAACACCTGCCGAAATCATATCAACATACTCGTCTGTAAGTGCGTTATAACCAACACCGACAGCACAGCTCTTAACCTTATCAACAATTACAGAGCCTTCAACACCTGCATTTTTGGCAATCTGCTTAACAGGCTCTTCCAGTGCCTTAAGAACAATCTGAACACCGGTCTTTTCATCACCTTCACAGTCAGCCAAAAGCTTTTCAATGCTCGGAAGAACATCAATATAGCTTGTGCCGCCGCCGGCAACTATACCCTCTTCAACAGCTGCCTTAGTAGCTGCCAAAGCGTCTTCTATTCTAAGTTTCATTTCCTTCATTTCAGTCTCGGTAGCAGCACCCACCTTGATAACTGCAACCCCGCCTGCAAGCTTTGCCAAGCGCTCCTGAAGCTTTTCCTTATCGAACTCTGAAGTTGAGGTTTCAAGCTCGTTTTTGATTTGCTTAACTCTGTCGGCAATTGCCTCCTTAGAGCCTGCACCATCAACAATAACGGTATTTTCCTTCTGGATTTTAACCTGACGTGCACGTCCAAGCTGCGATACCTGTGTGTCCTTAAGCTCAAGACCGAGCTCTTCTGAGATAACCTCGCCACCTGTTAAGATTGCAATATCCTGAAGCATTGCCTTTCTTCTGTCACCAAAGCCAGGCGCCTTAACAGGAACACATACAAATGTACCACGAAGCTTATTTACGATAAGTGTAGAAAGTGCCTCACCCTCAACGTCTTCTGCAACTATAACGAGCTTCTTGCCCATCTGCACAATCTGCTCTAAAAGCGGAAGAATTTCCTGTATATTAGAAATTTTCTTATCTGTAATAAGGATGAATGCGTCGTCTAAAACAGCCTCCATCTTATCTGTGTCTGTTACCATATACGGAGTGATGTAACCACGGTCAAACTGCATACCCTCAACAATCTCGGAATATGTTTCTGCTGTTTTTGACTCCTCAACGGTGATTACGCCGTCTGCAGTAACCTTTTCCATAGCCTCTGCGATAAGCTCGCCTATCGTTTCGTTTGCAGCTGAAACTGCAGCAACTCTGGCAATATCATCTCTGCCTGAAACTGCTCTTGAATTCTTAACAAGCTCCAAAACTGCAGTATCAACAGCCTTCTGGATACCCTTTCTGATAATCATCGGGTTAGCACCGGCTGTAACGTTCTTAGCACCCTCTCTTACAAGTGCCTGTGCAAGAAGTGTAGCTGTTGTTGTACCGTCGCCTGCAACATCATTTGTCTTGGTTGCAACCTCTTTAACAAGCTGCGCTCCCATATTCTCAAACGGATTTTCCAGCTCTATCTCCTTAGCAATGGTAACACCATCGTTTGTTATAAGCGGTGAGCCGAATTTTTTGTCTAAGACAACATTTCTGCCCTTAGGTCCGAGTGTGATTTTTACTGTATCTGCAAGGCAATCTACACCCTTCTGGAGTGCACTTCTTGCCTCTTCGCCGAAAATAATCTGCTTAGCCATTAATTTTCTCTCCCTTTTCTAATTATAATACGATTGCAAGAATTTCTGACTGACGCAAAATTGTGTATTCTTCGCCGTCTAACTTAACCTCTGTTCCTGCATACTTGGAGATAAGTACCTTATCGCCTACCTTAACCTCCATCTTAACCTCTTTGCCGTCAACCATACCTCCGGGACCAACTGCAACAATTTCTGCCACCTGCGGCTTTTCCTGCGCAGCACTTGTCAGAATGATACCGCTTTTTGTGGTTTCCTCTGCCTCGAGCATCTTTATAACTACTCTGTCTGCCAATGGCTTAATATTCATTATTCTGTATCCTCCTTCTGGAATGTTAGCACTCTCTATTCCGGAGTGCTAATATTATTATACTTATTTTGCTTTATATATCAAATATGACTTTTTCTCGTAATTTGGTAAAATTTGCATATTTAATCTATATATCTTTTAATTGCTCTTGTTTTCTTTCATTTTCTTCTGTTTTCTAATTGACAAAGCTTTCCATTGCCTCATATGCTTCTGAAACAGTTTTGAATGTGAGTCCACTTTTTAGCTCTATTACATCTTCAGGAGGGAAAAGAGCAAAATTGATGCGCTCGCTCTTTTTAAGTGATGGTTTTTCTCCCGACTCGTAAAGATTGAGGTAACCCTCCTCGGCAATCAAGAGGTACTCCTCTTCCTCATAAATTATAGTACTAGACACTTCCTCAGGAGATTGGGTGTTTATTGGCTCCACATTCTCCAGAGAGTTATTATTCCTTTGAGAAATTCTAAGCATAACAGCCGCTACACTCATTACAACCAGCATTACAAACACTGTATTAAACAATTTATTCATACTGCACACCCTTCCAAATTCTTCTTTTTTACTGTATATATTTTGCAATAAAACAAAATTTATACCGATGCAAGAAAACAGTTGCAAAACTGTCATTTTTGTACTATAATATAATGTAGAGAGAATTTTGTGAATAAATTGGAAATTCAGGATAGATAATAATGTACGGGAGGTGCTATGTTCAGTTGAAGCACGCAAGAAAAAAGCCTGAGCGCACAGGCAAAAAAAGAACATCATCAGAAGTTAAAAAACGCACCGATGCCGATTACAGACGTAAGTATCTTTATGATGATTCGTCTCGGGATGTAAGACGTCAGATTGCAAGTGCAGGTTATAAACCGCGTTCGCTCGACAGTTACATACCTGCTGAGAAGCTTGAGTCAAAAGTACGCTCAAGAAGCACTCGTGACGATACACGAAAACTTGATACAGCAAAGATAGCCGCAGCCGACCAAGAGGCGAAGAAATCACGTTCTTCCACCTCTGCTGGCAAGACCACTCGTGCAACGAAATCATCGACTCAGACAACGTCATCAAGGACTTCTGCCAA
Source organism: Clostridia bacterium (assembly GCA_045649145.1). Lineage (GTDB taxonomy): Bacteria > Bacillota > Clostridia > UBA1381 > UBA1381 > HGM11525. The sequence goes on along the minus strand of JAZRPK010000009.1, from coordinate 1,938 downwards.
AAAAACCACAACCAGAAAAAAGACTTCCGCTAAGAGCAAAAAAACCTCATCACCTAAGCTCTTTTTGCGTAAGATTGCACCATCTGTCGGTATAGCATTGTTTATTGTCTGCATCGTTTTGGTCGGAATAGGTGCGGGAATGTATACGGCTGTATCTAATGACCTTAAGGAAATGAACGTGCAAAATCTCGCACTTAATTACTCATCGTTTGTATACTATAACGACGAAAATGGCAACGCAGTCGAGGATGTACAACTGCACTATGAGGGCGAGCGCAGAGTATGGGTTGATTCAGAGGATATAAGCATCAATCTCAAAAATGCTGCAGTTTCAATCGAGGACGAGCGATTTTATCAGCATGGCGGTATCGACTTAAAGCGTACCTTTGGTGCTGCGGTTAAATGGGGCTTTTCTAAGATAGGCATTGGCGACGCCTCCTACGGCGGAAGTACTATAACACAGCAGCTTATCAAGAATATTACTAACGAAAAAGACAGGTCGGTAACACGCAAAATCAAGGAAATGATGCGTGCGGTTGCGTTGGAAAAGCAAATAAATGATAAGGACCAAATCCTTACAATGTATCTTAACATAAGCTATTTTTCCAATATGTGTAACGGCGTAGAAGCAGCATCAAACCTGTATTTTTCCAAACACGCATCGGAGGTTACACCTGCCGAGGCGGCACTGATAGTAGGTATAACTCAGCGTCCTACCTACTATGACCCCATACGAAATCCGGAAAATGCTCTTGCAAAGCGTAATACTGTACTTAAGAAAATGTACGAGCACGATTACATTACTAAAGAGGAATATAACGAAGCTAAGGACAGTCCGTTGGGACTTAGTAAATCAGCAACCTCATCTAAGACAATTGTATATTCATACTTTGTTGACACAGTTATCAATGATGTCATAGCAGACCTTGTTGCCGAAAAGGGCTATTCTGCAACCTTTGCAGAGCAGCAGGTATTCAGCGGCGGACTTAAAATCTATACCACAATGGACAAGAATGTTCAGGAGGCTATGGAGAGCGTATACGAAAATCGTACAGGATTCCCCGGTAATACCGCTCCCCAATCGGCTATGGTTGTTATAGACCCGTCAAACGGCGAAATAAAAGGTATAGTCGGCGGCGCAGGCACAAAAACCGAACCAAGAGGACTAAACAGAGCAACGCAAGCTAGACGTCAACCCGGCTCATCCATTAAACCGTTATCGGTATACGCACCCGGAATTGAGCTGGGAAAAATCAATTCTGCAACCGTTTTGAAAGACGAAAAAATCACAATCGGCGACTGGAGTCCGTCAAATGCCTACAAAGGCTTTAAGGGCGATTTGGTCCTTTCAAAATGTATAGAAATTTCGTCAAACACAACAGCCGTAAGAGCTTTGCAGCTTTTAGGCATAGAGAACAGTTATAATTATGCCAAAAATAAGTTCCACTTAGAAGGCGTAGTTACAGCGGATAAGAGCCTTGCCTCGTTAGGTCTTGGCGGTCTTACAGACGGTGTTACCGTTCGTGAGATGGCAGGTGCTTACGGCGCTCTTGCAAACGGCGGTGTCTATAACACCCCTCACACCTATACTAAAGTACTTGACAGTACAGGTAAGGTATTACTTGAATACAAGCCTAATCCCGAGCGTGCTGTCAGCGAAGCGACTGCATTTATTATAACAGATATGCTTGGCGATGTTATTACAGGCGCATCAGGCACAGCACGTTCTGCTAAGCTTAATAATATGCCTGCATACGGAAAAACAGGTACAACAAACGATAACAAGGATAAATGGTTTGTAGGATATACCGAGCACTATGTAGGTGCTGTATGGTTTGGTTTCGACCAGCCACAGAACTTAAACAGAGCAGGTATTACCAACAATCCGTCCTGCGTAATCTGGAAAAATGTTATGAATAAAATTCACGGCGGACTCTC
>JAZRPK010000008.1:0-46813 GCA_045649145.1 Clostridia bacterium | reverse complement strand
CTTGACGCAACAATTCAGGTGTGTAAAATGAAAGGGTGCGCACTTGAAGCAGTAAGTGCCCTTTCACACAAAAAAAATAAGGGAGGATTTGAGAGAATGAAAAAGAATCTCAAAAAAGTAATTTCCGCTGTTCTTGCTCTTACTCTCGCTATGAGTAGCTTTGTTGCTATGACATCAGTTAGCGCAGCTACTACAAAGTTTGCAGACGTAGCAGATACAGCAAGCTATGCAGAGGCAGTTAATGCTCTTGCAGCATTGGGTGCAATCTCAGGCTACGAAGACGGCACATTCTTGCCGGACAATAACATCACCAGAGCAGAGGCTACTACAATGGTAGTTGCAGCTCTTAACATGACCGCTGACGCTCAGAACGCTGGTACAACTACACAGTTTACTGACGTTAATGCAAACGCTAAATGGGCTGCAGGTTATGTAAACGTGGGCGTTGCTAACAGCTTCATCTCGGGTATGAGCGCTACAGAGTTCGCTCCGAACGCTAACGTAACTTACGCACAGATGCTTACAATTCTTACAAGAATTCTTGGCTATGGCGATTTCGCAGTATCAAGAGGCGGTTTCCCCAAGGGTTACCTCACATCAGCTTCACTTGCAGGCATCCTTTCAGGTGTATCTGCATCAGCTAACGATGCTGTAACAAGAGCACAGGTTGCTCAGCTTATCTGGAACACTGTTCAGGCTCCGATGCTCGACATCGTAACCTTCACAGGCAGCATCGCTGATACAGAGCTCAAGAAGATGGACGGTAAAGATGGCAGAGACTGGAAGACAGTTCTTTCAGATAAGTTCGATGCTTACGTTCTTGACGTAACTGTTGACGCTACATCTAAGTCAGATGACCTTGAGGCTGGTACAATCGAAATGAAGAGAACAAGCACAAGCCAGTGGGATCCTGAGTCATACTTCGGCTTAGGCTACTATGACGAAGTTGCAGTAGGTGCTACAGATGCTGAGGATTACCTCTTCTCATCAGCTAAGGTTGTTGCTGAGTACAACGACGATGAAGAGTGGAAGCTTATCTACTTCGCTCCTACATCTAAGGTTGCTACAAAGACTGTTGACGGTACTTTGATCAACGCTCAGTCTGATACAAAGAAGGGTATTCAGATCGTTACTGATGCTCCCGCTACAAGCGATGACCCCGCTTATTGCGAAGCAAAGCTTCACGTTAAGAAGTCAGCAGGCGCTAACGCTAAGAATGCTGAGGATTACAAGCTTGTAAACGCTAAGCTTTATGTAAACGGTTTCGAGTATTGCGATATTAACACAACTAACGCTACAGCTGTTCAGGCACTTATCGCTGGTTCTACAGGCGACACAGTTCTTGTTCAGAAGGCTGGCGAAACAGGCAAGGTTTATGACAAGGTAATGGTTGATGTTTACGCATTGGCACAGGTTACACAGGTTAAGGTAGCTGCAGACAAGACAACTGTTAAGGTTACAAGCCCTGTTCTTCCTACTGGTGTAACAGCTCCTGGCCTCAACATCGTTGTAACTAACGATCAGGTTGAAGATGGTGACAAGGTTGTAACTGTTACTAAGGCTGGTGCAGCTTCATCACTTTCAGCTCTTGCAATTGATGATATCGTAGCAGTTAAGTATGACCTTACAGGTGATTTTGATGCAGCTAAGTATATCGACATCATTGCATCAAATGATACAGCTACAGGCGTTTACACATCAAAGGATCCGGATACAAACGTATACACCGTTGGTGGCGTAAACTACGAGGCATCTAACTCAATTTCTATGACAAGAAGCTCAACTTACACATTGTATCTCGATCCGTTCGGCGATATCTTTGCTGTAGATAAGGTTGCAACTTCTATCAACTACGCTATCGTAGAGGCTTACACAACAGCAGCTTATGCTGGTACAGACTATGACTACATCGATGTAGTAACTCTTGACGGTCAGTCAAAGAGACTTTATGTTGAAGAAAAGAATGCTGATGCAATCAGCGATGCATTGTTGGTAATGCTTGGCGAAGCTACAACTGCCGACAGAGCTAAGGCTACAACAACTACAATTTATGACCGTTTGATTTCTTACACAGTTAAGACATCAACAGGCAGAGTAAATGCTGTTAACGCACTTACTTCTGGTACAGATTATGACGCTTCATTGAGCGGCGTTGAGTTCAAGGGCGCAACAAACAGACTTGGCACAGCAACACTTAGTGATTCAGTAGTTGTACTTGACGCTACTAAGTACGAGGCTGGTAAGGCTGAAACTTACAAGGCTTCTTCTGCAGCTTCAATCGTAGAGGATACACTTTATGATGCAATTATCGTTCACAAGAGCGATGCTGACAGAACATGGGCTTATGTAATCGTTACAAGCGCTGGTAACATCTACTCAACAACTACTGATTGGGCAGTTGTTTCTGCTAAGGCATTTAGCATTGACAGCGCTACAGTAATCGATGACGAAGACGTTGCAGTTCTTAAGGTAGCAGGTAGCGAGGCTCCGCTTTATGTATCAATGGATGCTAAGGTTTATGTAGATGGTACAGCTCTTTCTGCAGGCGGATCTGATGTAGCTGACCTCCAGGATGGCGACCACCTCCTTGCAGAAGGTACAGTATTCTTCTACACAACAGGTGCTGACGGTTTTGTTGACAGAATCGACATCCTTGCAAATGTATCTTCAATCGCATCTACATTTGAAGCTAAGGATACAGACGATGTAAACGGAATCATTACACTTCCTGGTCTTGCTGATTACTCAGACAAGGTAAGAAGTGCTGACTGGCAGGTAGGTATGACCTACTCAGGCACAGCAACATTCTCAGAGATTCAGTTCTTCTATGCTCCTGTAGTAGCAGCATCTAAGAATGTTGTAAGCTTTGCAGAGCTCGAGTATGTTGACGCTGACAAGAAGAAGTTTGACACTTCTGCAACTGTTGACTTTGCTATAGCTGACGATGCTAACATCGTTGCTTATGACTGGTCAAACAAGGGTCAGGGTGCTGATGCCTTTGCTGATGGCGCATTCTACGGAATCGCTCAGGATAAGGTTGGTACAGACAATATCGCTTGGGTATACACTGACGGAGCAACTGTTCCTTCATCAGTATATGACTTCAACGGTGAGGTTTGCTACGCACTCGTAATGGTAGTTGACGAGATCGTTACTAACGCAGTTGTATTCGAGAACGTTGACTAATCCTTGAGTCAAATATAAAGCATAATTTAAGAAGACGGTCCACGGACCGTCTTCTTTTTTGCGTTTATAAGCCTTCTCCTTGAGGAGAAGGGGAACCGCTTGCGGTGGATGAGGTGTTGTGTAAGACTTTTTCACCGCTCCACCAGCCAAATCCCGACTGCAATTAACACACATCCTATACCGCCTGCTATTGTTATCCCCTCGCCAAAGAAAATAACACCCGCCAAAATGCTCACAACAGGCTCTGCCATTGATATTATTCCCGCCTCTGCAGCACCCTCTATCTCAACTCCACGCTGAAAAAACGGTATCGCCACAAAGGTTGTCAGCAAGGATATTATAACAGCAGCCACCCACCCTTTAATATCTGTCGGCAGCATCACCCCGTCGCCTGATATACACATCAATAATGCAGCCAGAGCCATACCTGCAGATATAAAAAATGTCAACCGCCAGTAGTTCATTTTGTCTATCCCCGATTTGTCCATATATATTACAAAAAAAGCGTAGAATGCACCCGACACAACTGCAAGTACAGCACCGACAGCACTTGTGTGCATATCAAGTGACAGAATAACACCCAAAGCTGCAGTTGCTATTCCGAGCCATTTCTGTTTCGAAAGCCTTTCTCCGAATATAAGAGCCAATACAATAACGATTATAAAGGGATATACAAAATGCAGCATAGTCGAGATGCCTACACTGCCCAGAGAGTATGCTGCATACAACAGCACCATAGACGGAGCGCTGGCAAAGCAGGACACGATTACGCTGTCGGTAAGCTCCTTTTTTGTAACACGAAAGCCTATCCCCTTTACCATTATCCAAAAATACAAAAGCGGCAGTGACAGCGCAGACCTTAAAAGCACTAAGGTCGCACTATCACCGCCGCTTTGATAAACCACGCTTGCGAGTGTGGGTACTAATCCATATATAATTGCAGATGTAAGCAGAAATAATCTACCTTTTCTCAAGCTCCTCCAACTCCTTCTGCCACACCGCCCACGATGCGTCAGAGGGCATTTTGAGGTCGCCTCTGGGTGACAAGCCTACCGTACCTACCTTAACTCCGTCAGGCAAGCACGAGCGCTTAAACTGCTGCGAGAAGAATCTTCTGTAGAAGACCTTTTCCCAATGAAGCACCGTTTCCTTGTCGACTGTGCCCTCAAAGGCAATGCACGCTAAACGATAAAGCTTAGCAGGCGATGCGCCGTTATTAAGCATATGATAGAGGAAAAAGTCGTGAAGAGAGTATGGGCCTACTATATTTTCGGTCTTCTGTGCAATTTCGCCGTCCTTAGCAGGTAAAAGCTCGGGGCTGACGGGAGTGTCTAATATATCCTTAAGAGTCTTTGCCAAAAGCTCGTTATCTGCAGTTTCCGCAGCAAAATCGACAAGATAGCGGATAAGCGTTTTAGGAACACCTGCGTTGACGCCGTACATCGACATATGGTCGCCGTTATAGGTCGCCCAGCCGAGTGCAAGCTCGGACATATCGCCCGTGCCGATTACCAGACCCGATTTCATATTGGCAATATCCATCAGCACCTGCGTTCTCTCACGTGCCTGCGCATTCTCGTATGTTACGTCATAGCTGTTTTCGCTCTGTCCGATGTCCTCAAAGTGCCTTAATACCGACTCCTTGATATCAACCTCAACAAGCGTTGCGCCTATTGAGTTGGTAAGATTGACAGCGTTGGTGTATGTGCGGTTGGTTGTACCGAAGCAGGGCATAGTAACAGCTATTATATCCTTGCGGTCAAGACCTAATTTGTCAAATGCCTTTGCCGCAACCAAGAGTGCAAGAGTAGAATCGAGTCCGCCCGATATACCCAAAACAACGCACCTTGAATGAGTGTGGCTAAGACGCTTTTTAAGTCCCATACTCTGTATTTCGAGTATCTCGGCACAGCGTTTACTTAGCTCGCTGTCAGCGGGCACAAACGGATATGCGCTTATACTGCGTGTAAGCTCGGTTTCGGTCATTTTAAGCTCTGTCCATACGGTAGTATAGTCTGAAATTTGTCCGTGGTTGGTGGTTTTTATTCTTTCGTAAATTAGCTTTTGCAAATCTGGCTCGGAATATACCACCGAATTGGAAAATCGTGCGCCCGTGGCAAGAATTTTGCCCTTTTCGGCTATTATATTCTCGCCGCCAAAGAGCACATCGCCTGTCGATTCGCCCTCGCCTGCAGTTGCAACAATATATGCCGACAATGTGCGTGCCGAGTGAGTCTTGATAAACTCACGTCTAAGCTCTGCCTTTGCTGCGAGTTCGGGTTGCGCTGTTGGGCAGGCTATTATGGTTGCACCTGCCGCTGTGTGATATGACGAGGGCGGAATAAGCCCCCTTAAATCGTCTCCAAACTCTACTGCAAGTGCAAATTCGCTCATATTAGCGTCACGGACTATTATATCCGTGCCAAAGGGTACGGCGTTTTCGCCAAGCTCGACATACTGTGTTTCGTCTGTGGTTGAGAATATACGCTGCTCGTCTGCGGTTAGGTGTGTTTTAGGTACAATTGCGATTATTTCGCCTTTATATAAAACCGCCGCAGCATTATAGAGCCTCGCGTTATAGGAAAACGGAAAGCCGACTACCGCAATTATATCGCCTGTATTCTTTGCAAGCTGAAAAACAGAAGCCCTTGCGCTGTCTATAAGAGTCTTCTGGAAAAAGAGGTCGAGCGCACTGCAGCCTGTGATACAAAGCTCGGGCAGTACGATAAGCTTTGCGCCCGATTTTTCTGCGCCCGAAATTAGTGCAGAAATATTTGTTACATTATACTCGCAGTCTGCTACACGTATATCAGGTGTCGCTGCGCAGACCTTGATAAATCCGTCTTTCATTGCTTTTGCCCCTTTCTGTTAATCGAGTAGTGCGTTGCCGTCGGCGTCTTCTGTTAGGCTTTTGTTTAGTATCATTACCCCGTCAACAAACCCCCATACTGCGCCAACTAACCCGCAGGTAAAAAAACTCGACAAGATTTGTAACAATCCGATAGTATTATACCCAAGGTAAAATCTCCCTATACCGAGCGAGCCGGTCAAGATTTGTAACAATCCTGCCGTAAGCCTTGATTTTCCGCGGTTGTCGCTGTTACAATGAGGGCATATTTTCATTTCTCCGATGTTTTGACCGCATTCTCTGCAATACATTATTCCTTGCCCTCCTTGACCTTTTGCCAATAGCTCTGGGCGGCTTGTTCCGCCTTGTTATCGCCGTATTGGTAGTAGGTTCTGTCCTTTATCTTATCGGGCAGATATTGCTGATTTACCCAGTGGTTTGGGTAGGGATGAGGGTATACATATCCCCCTCTGCCAAGATTTGTTGCACCGGCGTAGTGCGTGTCCTTTAAGGTGAGCGGTATTTCGCCCGTATCACCGGATTCTATGTCCGACATAGCGGCGTCTATCGCTGTTACAACCGAGTTGGATTTAGGCGCTGTTGCAAGCAAAATTGCCGCCTGTGTAAGCGGGAGCTTTGCCTCGGGAAGACCAAGCTGCAATGCCGAGTCGCAGCAGGATTTTACAATCGAAACCGCCTGCGGATAGGCAAGGCCTACATCCTCCGACGCAATCGCAAGCAGTCGGCGCATTGCGCCCATCATATCCCCGCCCGAAATAAGACGTGCCAAGTAATAGACTGCAGCGTCGGGGTCGGAGCCTCGTATCGATTTATGAAATGCGCTCAAAAGGTCATAATGGCTGTCGCCGTCTTTGTCGTGGCGGAGAGCCTTTTTCTGCGTTGCCTGCTCTGCTAAGTCCAAATCGACAGTAAGAGTGCCGTCCTTATCGGAAACTGCGCCCATAAGGCTTATTTCGAGCGAATTGAGAGCCTTTCTCACGTCGCCTGCGGCTGATTCTGCCATATGACGTATTGCCTCGGGTGTTATATTGAGTGTAAGTCCTGCATAATCGCTTTCGGCAAGCTTTTTTATTGCATTATCAAGCACCTCGGCAATGTCTTCTGCATCAAGAGGCAGAAACTCAAACACCACCGACCGTGACAAAACGGCGTTATATACGTAAAAATACGGGTTTTCGGTTGTGCTTGCAATCAAAGTAATCCTGCCGTTTTCCATAAACTCCAGAAGTGATTGCTGTTGCTTTTTATTAAAATGCTGAATTTCGTCAAGGTACAAAAGCACACCGTCGGCGGCCAAAAAGCCGTCTAACGAGCTTATTATGTCCTTAACATCGGAAACCGATGCGGTTGTTGCGTTTAGGCGGTGGAGAGTCTTGCCCGTTTTTGCCGCTATGATATTTGCCACGGTGGTCTTGCCGACGCCCGACGGGCCGTAGAAAATCATATTAGGTATCTCTTGGGAGCCGTCTATCAGCCTCTTTAGAAGCTTACCCTCGCCCAAAAGGTGCTTTTGACCCGCAACCTCCGAAACGGCGGTCGGACGTATTCTGTCCGCAAGTGGTGATTTCATTTTAATTCTCCTTTTTGCAAGAACAATTGCGATGCGGCTTTGTCAGGTCCAGCTTCATCAAAACGTGCTCCGCACCCGCCTCGATATACACGTCGCCTTCCTGTTTATAGCCCTCGTAGGCGTAAAAATCTTTCGCGCCGAGTTGAGACGATACAACTGCCTCTATACCGCCGAGTGTTACTATCTTATCCTGAAGGGTTTTCATCATCAAATCGCCGACATAACCTCTGCGATACTCCTTTTTGACTGCAACTCTGCCGATTTTGTAGGTGGTGTCGGTTAATTTATACATACGTGCCGCACCGATTAAAGTGTCGCCGTCATAGCCTACTATATGCCACGAAACATCATCGTACTCGTCGTAGTCAAAGCCAAATCCCTGCTCGGACATAAAGACCTCCTCACGAAGCGCTTTTGCTTTGTTGTAGCCGTCTATGCCGTAAATCTGCTTAAACTCCAGCATTTATTCTACCTCCTTTGAAAGAGCGGATATTTCCTCCTCGGAAATGGTGGTAAGATATGTGCGCTTGCAATCGGGTATGTGAGAAAGATACTCACGTGCTGCCTCGTTGTTGCCGAGCTTTTGCTCGATTAGAGCCGAGTGGTAATATGCCTCGACAAAATGCGGATGATTTTCCCTTAAGCTCGCCGCCAGCTCCTTTGCACGCTCAAGCTCGCCGCATCTGATAAGAGCTAAAACCAGATTGTCGGTTATATCACGGTCGTCGCTGTTATAGCTGTAGCCCTCCTCGCAAAGAGCGAGTGTTTCTTCCGTAGGTGCGTCCAAAAGGTGCATAAAGTAGCCCATTATGCCGTAGGTAAGCGTGTTTTTAACCTCGGCAAAAAGTGCTGTTGCGTCCTCCATCGCCTCGTCCATACGTCCCTCTTTGCAATATGCCATACAACGATATTGCTTTGCGGCTCTCTTGTCCTCTGCCTTGGCGGATTTACTTACAATAACCTCGTCAAACTGCTTTTCCGCCGCCTCGGGACTTCCGGTTCTTAAAAGTAAAAGGGCATAGCTTATCTTGATTTTATCACTCGCTCTCTTTGTAGCAAGAGCACGCCTGTACCATCTTAATGCGGGGTTTATACCCTTATCCACGTACGCCCTGCTGCCCATAACAGCGCAAATATCGGGCAGATACTTATAGCCAAAATATATCACAAAAACAGCGGTAACCAAAAGTCCCAGCCATATATTTATAAAATAGCAGACAAGTGCCGCCACAAGCATTATTAAAGCCTTCTTCAAGAATATTACCGTCCTTTCGCATACAAATACGTCATTATATATCATTAGTATAGCATATTTTCCCTTTGGTGTAAACGATTTTTCGCAGTTAATTGACATTATTTAAGGAATGTAGTATAATGTAAATTAGGATAATAGGAGTATTATGGCCTGAATAATGCAATGATGCCGCATTTAGCGGCGGAATGGAGATTTAAGATGGATTTACTAATGAGAAGAGAGCAAAGACGAAAAAAGCGCAGGCAAAAGCGCAGACGCATATTGCTTGCAATAGTTGCAGTTGCAGTGTTGATTTTTGCTATATGTGCAGCTTTCGGCGGAGGAGGCGATGAGAGTGCAAACGCACCACTGCCTACTCCTGATACAACAGCTACGCCTGAGCCTGTGCCGACAGAATCACCTAAGCCGCAGACGGCTGATGAGTTTGTGGCTGCGATGTCGCTTGATAAAAAGCTGATCCAGCTGTTTGTTCTTAATATCGATTCGTTGACGGGTGTGGAAAACACAACACTCCACGGCAATACCAGCAAGAGAGTAATCAGCGAAAATCCTGTCGGCGGACTTGTTTATACGGCAGGAAATATAGAGTCTAAGGCACAGCTTTCGAGTATGCTGTCAAATGTACAAGGTCAGTATAAGGACGAGAACGGTTTTCCGTTGCTTTTGGGTATTGCCGAGGAGGGCGGCGAGAGCTCACCTGCTGCAGCGGCAGGCGTTGGTGCAAAGACGGCGGAGCTTTCGTCCTTTGCCGAGGGTGAGGACTATGACGGCGCATATGCTGCAGGCTCTTCGATAGGCAAGTATCTTTCGTCAGCGGGCTTTAACATAAATCTTGCGCCCGCCTGCAATATCCCCGACGGCACAGATGCCGAAACAATCAGCTCGATTATAGCAACTGCGGGCGATGGTATGTCTGTGGGCGGAGTAAAGCCGGTATATAAAGCCTTTCCGGGCAGAGTTATCTCCGGCAGTTCGCTGGAGCAGATGGAGGCGCGTGAAATACTGCCCTTTACCTGTGCAATAAACGGCGGAGCCGAGCTTATTATGGTGTCAAACGATGCTGCGCCTGTGATTGCGGGTGACAGTACGCCCTGCTCAATGTCAAAGGCGGTTGTTACCGACTATCTGCGTGCAAATCTTGGCTTTGACGGAGTTGTTATGACGGCGGCGCTTACCTCTGAGACGGCTGATGCGTGCGTTAAGGCGATTGAGGCGGGTTGCGACCTTTTGCTGATGCCCAAGGATTTTACCGCAAGCCTTGCAAGCCTTAAGAGTGCAGTCGAAAGCGGAAGAATTACCGAGGAGAGAATAAACGAATCGGTCACGAGAATACTAAAAATCAAGCTTGGTATGAACTAAGAAATAATAATTGGAGGCGTGAAGTTTTGAATTACAACGAAAAACGAGTACCAGAGGTTGTAATAAAGCGTATGCCGAGGTACTATCGGTATCTGGGCGAACTTCTTAAGCAGGATATACACAGAATATCGTCTAAAGCCCTCAGTGAAAAGATGAAGGTAACAGCATCGCAGATAAGGCAGGACTTTAATTACTTTGGCGGCTTTGGTCAACAGGGCTACGGCTATAACGTCGAATTCCTGCACAGCGAAATAGGCAGAATTTTAGGACTTCAGGAGGGCTATAAAACGATAATAGTCGGTGCGGGCTATCTCGGTCACGCACTTGCAACGCACGAAGGCTTCGAGCGCAGAGGTTTTCATCTGTGCGCCATATTTGATAACTCTCCCGACAAAATCGGCAGAGAGATAAAAGGCTATACAGTTAAAGACGTTGCAGATATGGAGGATTATGTACGAGAAAACGGCATAGATATTGCAATTTTAACCCTTCCCCGTGCGGTAGTCGAGGAAACTGCCGATAGGCTTATTGATTACGGGATAAAGGGATTCTGGAACTTTTCATATGCAGAGCTTAAGCTTAAAAAGGATGTGGCTGTAGAGAATGTCCACCTTTCCGACAGCTTAATGACCTTGGCATATAAAATCAAGCAGGGGAATGAGTAAAAATGCGTACAATAGCTTTTGTAGGACAGAGCGGAACGGGCAAAAGCCACCGTGCAAGACTTGTCGCACGTCAAAACGGCGCTGACGCAATAATTGATGACGGACTTTTAATATCGGGAAGCCGTGTGGTTGCAGGTGTTTCTGCCAAAAAAGCACCTACCAAACTTGCATCGGTCAGACAGGCGCTTTTTGTTGACAAGGCGGCAGCTCTGGAGGTTTCAAATGCGGTAAAAAAGCTTAGCCCAAAATGTATAATGATACTCGGCACATCTGACGGTATGGTAAAAAAGATAGCCGAGGCGCTTTTCCTCCCTCAAATTGAGAAGATTATACGGATTGAGGATATAGCAACCAAAGAGGAAATAGCCGCTGCACAAACAATTCGAAATACCGAGGGAAAGCATATTATCCCCGTACCTGCATTTGAGATAAAACAGGACTTTTCGGGTTATTTTCTGCATCCGCTTAGATTTCTGCAAAAGAGTCTGGCGGTAGAGGACGACGATTTTTCGGAGGATAAAACCATTGTAAGACCGACGTTTAGCTATCTGGGCGACTATACAATATCCGATAATGTAATAATAAGCTCGGTTCGCCACGAGGCATTAAAAGAGCCTTCGGTCAGAAAGGTAAACTCCATAAATATCCGCTCCACGTCCCACGGCGCACATATAGATGTAGTGCTTGTGCTCAAATACGGAGTGAATATCCCGACCGCCTGTACCGCTATCCAAAAGCGTATCCAAAGCGGTGTCGAGCGCTATACATCAATAAATGTACGTAGGGTACACATATATGTAAAAAGCCTTTATACAGGAAAGTAGAACGAATTATACAAATTATACAGTATAAATTGCATAAAACGATTACAAATTGATAAAAAATCAAGAAAATATGCGAAAAACTATTGCATTTTTATTCAATTAGATGTATAATTTTTGCATATTTATAAAGAGGGAAAGATAAAAATGACATTGGAAGAAATCAAAGCACTTGACAGCAAAAATTATATGAACACCTTTGGTGCGAGAACCGAGGTTGCATTCCAAAGCGGAAAGGGGCTTGAGCTTTTTGCCACAGACGGCAGAGTATTTAAGGACTTTTTGGGCGGAATTGCGGTAAATGCGCTCGGGCACAATCACCCCGTTTTAACAGCGGCACTTCATTCGCAGGTGGATAAGCTTTTGCACACGTCAAATCTTTATTACATAGAAAATCACCCACGCCTTGCAGAGAAACTGGTTTCAGGTACCTGCGCAGACAGAGTTTTCTTCTGCTCGACGGGTGCGGAGGCAAATGAGGGCGCAATAAAGCTTGCAAAAATTTATCATTACAAAAAAGGCTCAAATAAGTATGGCGTGGTATCTCTTGATAACTCCTTCCACGGCAGAACAATTGCCACCGTTGCCGCAACAGGACAGGAAAAGTACCAGAAGCCCTATAGACCCTTGCCCGCAGGCTTTGTACAGGTTAAAGCAAATGACATTGACGCACTAAAAGCGGCGGCAGACGAGCACACAGCGGCAATACTCTTAGAGCCTATTCAGGGCGAGAGCGGCGTAAGACCTCTTGATAAGGAATACTTAAAAGAGGTAAGACGTTTTTGCGACGAGAAAGATATTGTACTTATCTTTGATGAGGTACAAACGGGAATGGGCAGAACAGGAAGCCTGTTTGCATATATGGATACGGGCGTAGAGCCTGATATATTCACATCCGCAAAGGCATTGGGCGGCGGAGTTCCGATAGGTGCTATGTGTGCAAAGCAGAAATTTGCCGACGCTTTCGAGCCGGGCGACCACGGCACAACCTTTGGCGGCAATCCCCTTGCGTGTGCGGCGGGACTTGCTGTCTTTGAGGCGTTTGAAAAGGAAAACCTTGTTGAAAATGCTAAGGAAATGGGCGAATATTTTGCTGACAGCCTTAATAAGTTAAAACAGCGCACAAACGGCAAAATAACTGAAATCAGAGGCAGAGGACTTTTGATAGGTATTGAGCTTTTGGAAGATATTTCAAAGGTCGTGTTCAAAGCTTTGTTTGAGGCGGGGTATCTGACAAGCCTTTGCGGCGGCACTACTATCCGTATTGCACCGCCTTATATTATAACAAAAGAGGATATTGACGAGTTTGTATTAACATTGGAAAAGATACTTGAAAGGAAGTAACGGAAAATGAAGGATTTTATCAGTCTGCACGACTGCACCAAAGAGGAAATAGACGCACTTTTGAAGCTTGCGATTAAATTAAAGGACGAGAATAAAAAGGGTATTGCTCATCATCACCTAAAGGGCAAGACTCTCGGCATGATTTTTACTAAGTCATCGACCAGAACGAGAGTGTCCTTTGAGGTCGGAATGACACAGCTGGGCGGTTATCCGTTGTTTCTTTCGTCTGCCGATATCCAGCTTGGCAGAGGCGAAACCATCTATGATACGGCAAAGGTTTTGGAGCGTTACTTAGACGGCATTATGATAAGAACATACTCGCATCAGGACGTTTTGGATTTGGCAGAGCACGCAGATATACCTGTAATAAACGCACTGACCGACCTTTTGCATCCCTGTCAGGTGCTTGCCGATTTGCAGACTATATACGAGCATAAGGGCAAGCTGGAGGGATTAAAGCTTGCATATGTGGGCGACGGAAACAATATGACCAACTCGCTTATGTACGGCTGTGCAAAAATGGGCCTCGACTGTTCGGTTGCAACACCCAAAGGCTACGAGCCTGACAGTCAGGTGACAGAGCTTGCTAAAGAGGATTTCAAAAAGAGCGGAGCGAAGCTTGTTATTACCAATGACCCCGTAGAAGCTGTTAAAAATGCTGACATTATCTACACAGACACTTGGGTAAGTATGGGCCAAGAGAGCGAAAAGGCTGAAAGAATTAAGCTTTTTGCAGACTATCAGATTGACAAAAAGCTTGCCTCTAATGCTAATGATGACTATGTATTTATGCACTGTCTGCCCGCATACCGTGGCTTTGAGGTTTCGGAGGATGTAATAGATGGCAAGCACTCGATAATCTTTGACGAGGCGGAAAACAGATTGCATGCACAAAAGGCCGTAATGGTAACCTTGATGTCATAGATTGAATAATTTTCCGCCTATCACCGTTTCTCGCTCGGGGCGGTACCTGCGTACAGCACCGCTCGTTGCGAAACGGCAATATACGAAAAATTCTTTCAATCTACAAAAGAGGTAATTTATGGAATACTTAAAATCATACTTCCACGTGCGTTCTGCTACGTATGACGATATAGAAGCTATTGGGAGCATTGTGCGTGAGGCGTTTTTGAAATATGCCGAAATGTCAGAGGCGGCAGACCCCGACGCACTTAAGGAAACGGCAAAGGATATCAAAAAGGATATAGATACAAAAATAGTGCTTATTGCCGAACGTGATAACACGCCTGTCGGCAGTGTCAGGGTAGAAATTGACGAAAAGGCGAAAACAGCGTACTTAAGCCGTTTTGCAGTCAAAACAAGCTCGCAGAATAACGGAATAGGCAAATCGCTGATGAATCTTGTTGACGAGATTATGGTAAAGCACGGTGTTAAAAGCATCAGTCTTCATACCGATTCAAAGCTGACACCGCTTATCCGCTTTTATTACGGACGTGGCTTTTATATTGACTCGACAGACAAATCAAGGGGTTATGTCCGTGCACATCTTGTAAAGGAATATAATTGACGAAAGGGTTGACATAAAATGATAAAGGTAGCTGTGCTTGGTGCAACAGGCTATGCAGGAATAGAACTGGTAAGACTTCTTACCAATCATCCGGATGTGTCAATAGAGCTTTTAGGCTCTAAAAGCTTTGCCGGAGAGAAGATAAGCGATGTTTATCAAAACTTAAGGCATATTTTGGAAAAGGAATGTCAAGAGGCTGATGTCGAAGCGGCAGCAAAGTGCGATGTCGCATTTACAGCTCTGCCGCACGGTGCGTCAAAGTCGGTTATCCCTGCACTTTTAGACGCAGGTCTTAAGGTAATTGACTTAAGCGGCGACTACCGTTATGACGATGTTAAGGTATACGAACAGTGGTATAACGAGCCGCACTCCTCGCCCGAGCTTTTGAAGGAGTCGGTTTACGGACTCTGTGAGCTGCACCGTGATAAGATTAAAACAGCACGCCTTATCGGAAACCCCGGCTGCTACACTACTTGCTCAATTCTGGGAGCGGCACCGCTTCTGGCAAATGGTGTTGCGGATGACAAGAATATTATAATAGATGCCAAATCGGGCGTTACAGGAGCGGGCAGAAGCTTATCGCTGCAGACACATTTTTGCGAATGTACCGAGAATACTAAAGCGTATAAGATTGCAACCCACCGCCACACCTCCGAAATTGAACAGGAGCTGTCAAATGTGGCAGGAAAGCCGATTATGCTTTCCTTTACCCCGCATCTTATTCCCCAAAAACGAGGAATTCTCGCTACTATTTATATGAATTTAACCAAGGATATCTCAGCTGACGAACTGCAGAAAATATACGAAGACTACTACAAGGACGAGTTCTTTGTCCGTGTAATGCCAAAGGGCAAGCTCCCCGAAACAAAGCACGTTGCAGGCTCTAACTTTGTTGATATAGGAATTGTCAAGGACGAAAGACTAAACCGTGCGGTTGTGGTATCTGCGCTTGACAATATCGTAAAGGGCGCAGCGGGTCAGGCTGTGCAGAATATGAACCTGATGTTCGGCTTAGACGAAAGAACAGGGCTCGATTTTGCAGGTTTTTACCTGTAAGCTTGGCTAAAATCGCCCACGAAAAGCCTCCCTTGCCTAAAGGGAGGGGGACCACGCAAATTGCGTGGGGGAGGGATTTATTATTGATTTGTAAGGAGAAAAACAAAATGGAAGAACTTATTAAAAAGGCGGGTATACTGATTGACGCTCTGCCGTATATTCAAAAATTTTCGGGCAAAACAATCATAATTAAATACGGCGGCAACGCTATGATAAATCAGGAGCTTAAAAACTCTGTTATGGAGGATATTACGCTTCTTAAGTTTGTAGGCTTAAACCCGATAGTTGTACATGGCGGCGGTCCTGATATATCGGCAGCTTTGGATAAAAACGGCGTAAAATCACAGTTTATCAACGGACTTCGTGTAACCGACGCCGAAACTATGAGAATTGCACAGCAGGTTTTGGTCGGAAAGACAAACAAGGAGATAGTATCACTTCTAAACTGCAATGGTGCAAGAGCGATGGGCGTGTGCGGCATTGACGGAGCGTTTATTAAGTGCAAAAAGCAGGAAATGGTTGTAGACGGCAAAAAATGCGACCTCGGCTTTGTCGGCGATATAGTAGAGGTTGACCCGCATATGCTCTACAGCGTAATCCACGATGGGTATATCCCCGTAATTGCACCTATCGGAATGGACGACGAGGGCAACTCCTACAACATAAATGCCGACAATGTCGCAGCTGCAGTTGCAGCGGCAACCTCTGCCGAAAAGCTTATCCTTTTAACTGACGTAGAGGGTGTTAAGGACGCAAACGGCGACATTGTCTATGAGGCGGCAGGCGAAGAGTTCTTCCGTATGATAAAAGAAGGCATCATAACAGGCGGTATGATACCAAAGGTTACAGGTTGCCTTGACGCAATTGCTGCAGGAGTTAAGGGCGTGCATATAATAGACGGCAGAATTCCGCATTGTCTGTTGCTTGAAATCTTTACCAAATCGGGTATAGGAACACTTATAAAAAGCGAAAACTATTAATGATACCGCTTGACAATATTTGTTGTAAATGATATAATTTACAGTACGAATATGATAAAGTTCTGTATGGAATGTATAGGAGAGTGAAATTAAATGAAAACAAAGTTTTCAGTACTCGTAGTACTTTGTCTTGTGGTAACTCTGTTTTCCGGCTGTCTGACAGGCTTTGCGGCTGATATGCCACAGGTTACAAAAAAGTACAGCTACGCAGACGTGGGCGAAAAACATTGGGCGTATCCGTGGGTTACCTATATGACCGAGAGAGATTATATCCACGGCTATCCCGCAGCTGAGAACGGCGGTCTGGATATGTATAAGCCTGACCAGTGGATTACCAGAGCGGAGTTTGTAACAATTCTTTACTTTATGCTAAGAGGTCAGGGCCATATGACCGAAAGCTTTACCGACCTTAAGACAACAGACTGGCACTATCCATACATCGATAAGGCTGTTGTAAACGGCTATATGTCAGGATACGGCGACGGCACAGTTAAGCCTAACGCATATATAACAAGAGAAGAGGCTTCTTCTGTTGTTTATCGTGCATTTAAGATTAACAAATACATTAACGAAACAACGTTTGCTGACGGCGATCAAATCAGCGGTTGGGCATATGAGGCGGTTATGTCCTTAGCAGACCTCGGAATAGTTGTAGGCTATACAGGCGAGGACGAGAAAGCTGCATACATTCAGCCGAAGACAAACATCAAGAGAGCCGAGGTTGCATCACTTCTGGCAAATGCAGATAAGTTCTATCCTGCAACCGTACAGCTAAGTGACGAGGAAGTAGAGTACAGCAATACACAGGGCGGAAAAATGTCCTTTGATATGTTCCCGAAGAACACCTCCGACACATTGACTGTGTCAGTTAAGGTTGCCGAGGACACAAAATATACCATCACTTACACCAAGAACGGCGAAGTTAAAATAGTATCTCCCGAAGAGTTTGAGAAGGTGATATTTACAGCCGAAGAGCTTGAGGCTGCAAATGTGACAGTCAACTTCCCCGATGCGAAGCCCAAGGATAAGTTTACAGTAACAGTATCTGTAACAGATAAGGGCGGAAACTCTGACAGAGTTGTCGGAACAAGAGTATATGAGATAGAATTTGAATACCCCTCCTTAGGCGGTGGTAATGGCGGCAGCACACCAAGTGTTGTAAAACACAAAGTAGAATATATAGTTAACGGAACTCCTGCTACTCCCGAGGAGGTTGTAAACGGAAACAGACCTACAAGCGTTCCTATGCCTGATGACGATAAGTCAATGGAATATGTATGGATAGATGAAGATAACAACACCGTAAATCCTGCATTTGAAACAATTACAGATGACCGCATCTTTACAACCGACGGTACTACTCAAAAAAGAGACCGTGTTGTAGAATCATTGAAGGGTTATCAGTCAATGAAGGGTAAGGGCTTTACCGTTAAAACGGTAGAGGTTCTTGATGCAGATGACGTAGACTCCTCACTTGTAGCACCGAACTCATTTTTGAACAACAAGTGGTGGACCAAGGATATGCTCGAGGTTATCGTTACAAACGACAGAGATAATTATGCTGAAATGTTCAATCCTGATAAGGACAATATTATTGTTGATCTATATGACGGAGTTCTCAAGCCTGTTTATGACGATGTAGCGAGATATGTTGTAGATAACAGTGCTGGTTTTGCAACAGCGAATGTTAATTCCACTACAAAGAGAGAATATGTACTTTATTTCAGAGCAATGATTGGAACAATAGAGGCTGCTTTTAATGATGCAGTACAGGCATATCAGGACGCAAGAGCAATTGGAACAGTAAGCAAGGAAGAAGCGTATGATATGTTCTTGGTAGCCGCTGTTACAGGTGCGACCAACTCACTTAACACATCTATAGATGCAGAGGCTCTTGGCAACGATAAGAAGGCAGAGCTTGCAACACTTGCTGCAGGATATCTTACAAAAATGGTAGAGAGTATGGCTCCTGCCGGCACAGCTGCTGATCAAAAGTTCAGCAAAGGTCTTGGCTCGATTAAGACCTATCTTGAAAGCATTTACGGCGATCCCAATTTTGCAAATCTTGTAAAAGCTAAGATAGCAAGCGCTACAATCTATGCAAAATAAATAACGCATACTAAAAACACCTCTTATTTAAGAGGTGTTTTTCTATTTCCAATATTCCAATGCCTTGCCCGTAAGGTAAATCGAGCCGCAAACAACTGCAAACTCGCACCTTTGTGCCATCGAGAATGCCTTGTCGGTGTCTGGTATGACAGTTACATCAAAGCCTGCAGCAATTGCCTTTTGTGCGAGGTTTTCAGCCGAAATACACCTTGGCATATCAAGCTCGGTTATAATTGCTCTTTGAAAGCTTAGGCGTAATTCGCTAAGGAAATCGTCTATCGCCTTGTCCTCCATCATTGCGAGAACGGCGGTTTTTGTGGTTTTTATTGCAGTTAATGCGCTGCAAAGAGCCTTTGCACCGTCGGGGTTATGTGCTCCGTCGACAATTATGTTATCCCTCACGCGCTCAAATCTTGCACGGTGTCGGCAGTTTTCAAACCCTCTTCTGAGAGCGGTATCCGAAATCTCAAACCCTTTTTTACAAAGCACTGCTACCGCCTCAAGCACAGTTGCGGCATTTCCTGCCTGATATTCAGCGCCTAAAGCGAGGTTATACTGGGTATTCTCGGTCTTAAAACCGTTTTCGGTAGATGTAGCTGACCTTGCAACAGAAAGTGTGGCATTTTGTTTTTTGCAACAGCTTTCGATTACAGCCATTGCTTCGGGAGAGCTTTTGTAGGCAACCACGTCGCCGTTCGGTTTTATTATACCGCATTTCTCCCTCGCAATTTCGGCAACTGTATCACCCAAATACTCGGTGTGGTCAAGACCTATCGACATTATAACCGAAACTAAGCTTTTTTCTATAACATTCGTTGCATCCAATCTGCCACCCAGACCTGCCTCCAGAATAACCACGTCACAGTTTTCGCTCTTGTAATAGAGCAGGGCGACGGCTAATATAAAAGCAAACTGCGATATTTTAACAGAATTTTTAGTCATAGCGTCGGCGACTAACTCAGTAAAATGTGCCAGCTTTTCCTCCGAAATATTTTCGTTGCCTATTTTTATCCGCTCGTTAAAGCTTATAATATACGGCGAGGTAAAAACACCCGTTTTGTAGCCTGCTTCGGTAAGGATTGAGCCAAGCATCGCCGCCGCAGAGCCTTTGCCGTTTGTGCCTGCAATATGTACAAAATTCATATCACTTTGCGGACTTCCTAAAAGAGCCAACAGAGCTTCAAGCTGTTCGTTTCCGAGCGGATAGGTAAATTTGGGTAGTGAGAGTATATAATCTATTGCCTCAAATTCGGTCATCACATACTCCTCGACTTTTCAACACAGGCGTTTACCGCCTCCATAACACAGCCTCTAAGTCCTTTTTCCTCCAATACCTTAACAGCCTCAATAGTAGTACCGCCCGGCGAGCATACCATATCCTTAAGCTCGCCCGGATGCTTGCCCGTTTCCAACACCATTTTTGCAGCACCTAAAACCGACTGTGCGGCGAAGGTGTAGCTTTTTTCGCGAGGCATACCCGCTGCGACTGCTGCGTCTGCAAGAGCTTCTATAAACATAAACACATACGCAGGCGACGAGCCGGACACGCCTGTTACAGCGTCCATAAGGCTTTCGGGCACTATCTCCGCTCTGCCAAGACTCTCAAAGATTTTTACAACCTCATCGATTGCACTTTTATCGTTTGAAAGAAGCCTGTTAGGCGAAAGTGCGGACATTCCCTCGCCCACAAGTGCAGGGGTGTTGGGCATAACACGCATCAGCTTGACATTCTTGCCAAACGCCTGCTCCATCTTTTCTATGCTCTGCCCTGCCGCAATTGATACCACAACCGTGTCGTCGGTTATGGTGTCTTTTATTTCGTCTATAACCGAATAAAGTACGTTAGGCTTAACCGCCAGCACAACAATATCCGCACATGCGGCATCGGATGCACAGATGACCGTTTTTGTGCCATAGGTGTTTTCTGCGACCTTTGCCATGCTGATGTATTTGTCAAATACAAATATATCGTCAAAAAGTCCCTTATCCGAAATTCCGCCTATAATCGCACGTCCCATATTTCCTGCGCCGATAAAGCTGATACTTTTACCCATTTCTATCATTTCCTTTCCTGCTTAACAGTACATTAATTTCTGCTCCGAACAGAAATATTATCATACAAAAATACAGCCACAGCATCATCAGCACAATAGCAGCCAAACTGCCGTAGATGTAAGAGTAGTTAGAATAATTTTCGATGTATATAGAATACCCTAGCGAAAAAACTGTCCACCCAAGTGCCGAAAATGCCGCACCCGGAAGCTGTTTTACAAACGAGACCTTTCTTCCTGCCAGAGACCTATAGACAAACGCAAAGAACAGGCAGAAAAAGACAAGGAATACAACCGCTCTTAACTGCTCAAAAAGTGAAAAAAGTCCTTGCAGAAGCACTAAATGCTCGGACAAAAATCCGGTTATTGTCGGCCCGAAAACGAGCATAATCAAGGTCAGCAAAAGCATTCCGATAAAAACAATCGTGTAAAGAGCCGACCAGAGCACATTTTTTATAAAACCACGCTCATCGCTTGTACGGTAGATGTGCCGTATTCCTCTTGAAACTGCCGCCGCACCTCTTGACGCTGTCCAAAGTGCCGTAACGGCAGATAGCGACAGTATACTGCCCGATTTTACAAACAACTCGGACAGGGCACGGTATGCAAGGGAACGAAGATTGGGTGGTATTAACGCATTTATCGCATCTAAAACTCTGCTAAAATCAAGCGGCAGAAAAAACTGCAGCACTGCAAGCAACAGCATCAAAAAGGGTACGCTGGCGATAATGATATAAAAGGACGCCTGAGCGGCATAAACGGTTATCAAATCCTCGCTCACGCATCTGCGGAAAAAGCCGACTACCCTGTCTATTCTCTCTTTCAAGAAAATCACACCTTCCAAAGCGACGAACTAAATAGTGCCAGAATGGGGAACAGCTCGAGTCTTCCAAGAAGCATATCAAATATAAAGACAATCTTGGTAAAATCGGACAATGCGTCAAAATTTCCGACTGCTCCTATTGATTCAAAGCCGGGACCCACATTGTTAATACAGGTTGCAACGCCCGATATAGCTTCTGTTATAGTCATATTATCAAATGAAACAAGCAAAACAGAGATGGCAAAAACTATCATAAATACGATAAAATATGCCCCGACACCACGCACTATCTCCTGATTTACAGCCTTGCCGTCAACGCTTATCGACCTTACTGTACGAGGGCTTCCTGCAAGCTTTATTTCGCGTGCGGCAAGCTTGCCCATGATCATAATACGTATTACCTTCATACCGCCACCCGTTGAGCCGGAACAGCCGCCGATAAACATAAGGATAAAAATTATAATCTTTGCCGCAGTCGGCCATAGGTTGTAGTCGGTAATAACAAAACCTGTTGTTGTAACGGTAGCCGAAACGGTAAAGAACGCCTGACGTATAGCGTCGGCGACATTTCCGACGTAACCCAAAATGATAATCGCAATAGCTGCCGTTGCGGCCAGAATGATTGCAAAATATGTTCTTAGCTCCTCGTTTTTCAGCGCATCACGAAGCTTGCCTGTAATGAGCAGAAAATACAAGCTGAAATTCACGCCGAAGAGAAGCATAAATACACTTATAACGTAATCAATATATGCACTGTCATACGCTGCAATGCTGGCGTTTTTTATGGCAAAGCCACCCGTGCCGGCGGTTGCAAAGGCTGTTACGACAGAGTCGAAAAGCGGCAAACCGCCGCCAAGAAGAAACACAACCTCCAAAAGCGTGAGGAAAACGTACAAAAGATACAAAATTCTTGCAGTATTCCTTGTTTTTGACACAATCTTGCCCGTTTTAGGTCCGGGGGATTCTGCACGCATTATATACATATTTTTCGTTTCGCGGGTAGAATTGATTGCAAGAATAAATACCAACACACCCATACCGCCTATCCAGTGTGTAAAGCTGCGCCAGAACAAAACGGATTGGGGGAGCGATTCTATTTCTGCAAGAATAGTGGCTCCCGTTGTTGTAAAACCGGACACCGACTCGAAAAGTGCATCTACGGGCGAAGGAATTGCGCCCGAGAGAACAAATGCCGCCGCAGAAAACACAGAAATCAGTATCCAGGTGAGTGTTACAATCAAAAAGCCCTCGCCTATGTATAAGCTCTTTTGCTTTTTAGGTACTCTAAAAAGGAGAAATCCTGCCAAAAGCATAATTATCATCGGCACTAAAAACGCCGTCACACAGCCGTCCTGATAAATAAAACTAACTGCAATAGGCAGAGAAAACAATGCACCTGTAACAAGCAGTATTTTTCCGATAATATTAGAAACCAAACCGTAATTCATCTTGAGCCTCCATTACACAAACAGCTGTGACAAATCGTCAAAATGAGTGTTCTTGGCAACTACCATAACCCTGTCGCCCGTATCCAATGTGCTGTCGCCGTTAGGAATTACCAGTCTGTTACCTTTGACGATTGCACCTATCAAAACATTTTCTTTTAATGCCAAATCCTTAAGCTTCTTTCCGATATAACTGCCTTCCTCGCCCACGTGGAACTCAAGAGCTTCTATAAGTCCTCCTGAGAGTTTATAGAGGGTGAGAACTTCGCTGCCTCTTGCGTTCTCTTTTGCACGGACATAGGTGCTTATTATATTTGTTGCAACGTCCTTGGGTGTTATGATACTGTCAAGACCTAAGCTGTCAACAATCGGGGTAAGCATAGAATTGTTTACCTTAGTAATGACCTTTTCGACGCCCTTTGCCTTTGCAAAAAGCGAAACTATTATATTCTCCTCATCAACGCCCGTAAGAGAAACGAGTGCATCACAGGTTAAAAGCCCCTCCTCGATAAGCACCTGATGGTTTGTGCCGTCTGCACAAACTACGTCAGCTTTGGGTAGGAGGTTATTAACACGCTCGCAGTTTGCCATATCGTTGTCTATTATTTTAACTCTAAGCCCCGAATCGCCCAAAAGCTTTGCTAAGTAAAAGCCTGTTGCACCGCAGCCTATTATCATAACAGAGCGGATTTTAGACGTAATTATCCCCGACTCCTTCAAAAAAGCCGAAAGCTCGGTATGGTCGGAGGTGAGATTTATTTTATCGCCGCTCCTGATTATAAAATCTCCGTTCGGGATAAAAACCTCATCTCCTCGTTCAACTGCACAGATAAGGGCGCTGCTCTTTATTTTTTTGCCAATTTCACGCAATGAGCGGTCGCAAAGCTCGGAATCTTCGGGAACACGCACCTCTGCCAGCTCGACTCTGCCCTTTGCAAAGGTTTCAATCTTTGCGGCTGCGGGGAACTTTAGCATACGTGCAATTTCGCGTGCAGCCTCAAGCTCGGGATTTATCATTATGCTTATGCCCATTTCCTCGCGCATAAAGCCTGTCTGCTTGCGGTACAAAGGGTTTCTCACACGTGCCACAACGTGCTTTGCGCCCAGCTTTTTGGCAAAAAGAGCTGAGAGCATATTAGTTTCATCAGCTTGCGTTGTAGCAATAAAAATATCGGCACGCGCTGCGCCTGCCTCTGTAAGTATCTCAATATTCATACCGTCGCCAATTATGCCCATAACGTCATAATCCTCGACAATTCTGTCGGTAACAGCGTCGCTTATATCAATGATGGTAATATTGTGGTCCTCGTTCGACAGCTGTTCGCATAATGTTCTGCCGAACTTTCCTGCTCCGAGAATTATTATATCCATTGTCTTCTCCCTGATTTCATATATTCTTTTAGCCTATTATATACCATACACCATATATTGTCAAACAAAATGTAAGGCGTCAGGACTCCTCGTGTCTTAGTACTGTAACGCCGATTTCCGGACGGTTATAGAGCCTTGGAATAATCATCGGATTTCCCAACCCCCGATTTACTATCATAGTCGTGTTCTGATACCTAAAAGAACCCGAGCAATAGGTAGGGAAAACTATCTGCTTCGAGTCTGCAAGGCTTGATTTCGGCGGCATAAGTCCGCCTATACCCGGTACTCTAAACTGTCCCCCGTGCATATGTCCTGCGAGTATAAGGTCAAAACCCAACCCTTTAAGGCGGTCAAACTGATTTGCACGATGGAACAAAAGCATACGAAAGCCGTCATATTCGGGCAGCTTTTCAACCGATTGGTTAAGATTTTTGACAATAACATCGGTCGCTTTCCCGAATGGGTCTGCTATTCCGAAAAGACCTATCTCGGCTCCGTGATGAGATAGAGTGGTAAAGCTGTCGTCCATAAAAACAACACCCGCATCTGTGGAAAGCTTTACAAACTCATCAAAACGTGTGTTCCAAAGGTCATGATTGCCCGATACCATATATACGGGTGCAATTGCTAAAAGTCTTTCCAAAAGCTGTATAATCGGCACAAAGGACTTGTCATTATCGTGCAGCATATCGCCTGTTATGACTATTATATCCGGCTTGCAGTTGGAAACCTCTGCCGCAAGCCCCGGCGTGCTCTCGGAATGCAGGTCGGAAATATGCACAATGCGAAAGCCGTCAAATTCTGCCGGCAGATTTTTGAAGCTTGGCTCGTAATGCGTGATTTCAAGGCGGTTATCAAGTCCCTTTACCGCAATCAGCGCACCTGCGCCCAAAACTATTTTTGTTAAAAAACGCATTTTCCTAAACACTCCTTTTTAACTAACACTTTAATATATTTTACCATTATATACATAAAAAAACAAGACAGATATATTGTAATTTCTGCAAAATTATGATAAAATATACTATGGATTTATGTGTGGACAGATATTGTCACAGAGAGGAAAATCTTAAAAATGGCAAATTACATAAATAAGGACGAGATGGCACGCATTTCGGGCTATTACGAGCTTTTACAGAGGGAAAACATCGCCTTCAAAGCGCAAAAGGGCAGAAACCGACGTGCTTTGGTCGAAACGCACGGCTGTCAGCAGAACGAAAATGACTCGGAGCGCATACGAGGTATGCTAAAAGAGGCAGGCTATGACTTTTGCGAGGAGTTGGCTGATGCCGATTTGGTGGTATTTAACACCTGTGCAGTAAGAGAAAATGCCGAGGACAAAATATTCGGCAGAATAGGCATACTAAAGCATATCAAGGAAAAGGAAAACCCAGATATGATGATTGCTCTTTGTGGTTGTATGGTACAGCAGGAGCATATTGCAGACAAAATAAAGAAAACACACAGACAGGTCGATTTGGTCTTTGGCCCGCACGCACTCTATCGTATGCCCGAGCTACTCTATAATGCGTATCAGAGTAGAAAAACGGTTATAGATATAGAAAACTCCGACGGCGCAATTGCGGAGGACATACCGGTACTTCGTGAATCGGCGCATAAGGCGTGGGTGTCGGTTATGTATGGGTGCAATAACTTTTGCACATACTGCGTAGTGCCCTATGTCCGTGGCAGAGAGCGGAGCAGAAAGCCGGAATGTATCATAGCAGAGATAAAAGAGCTTGTAAAGGACGGCGTTTCCGAGATAACACTTTTAGGGCAAAATGTCAACTCCTACGGCAAGGATTTGGACGAGCAGACAGATTTTGCCGACCTTATAAGAATGGTAAACGAAGTTGACGGTGTGGAGCGGATAAGGTTTATGACCTCGCATCCGAAGGATTTTGGTGATAAGCTTATCGATGCTATGGCAGAGTGCGACAAGGTCTGCCCGCAGCTGCATCTTCCGTTTCAGGCAGGCAGTGACAAGGTTTTAGCAGATATGAACCGCCGCTATACCAGAGCGGAGTATTTAGAAAAGCTAAATAAAGCAAAGGCACGTATTCCCGATTTGGCAATTACCACCGACATTATAGTAGGCTTCCCTACAGAAACACAGGCGGATTTTGAAGAAACGCTGAGTCTTTTGGAGGAGGCGGAGTTTGATATGATATTCTCCTTCATCTACTCAAGACGTGTCGGAACGCCGGCGGCTAAGATGGAAAGCGTACTCTCAGACGACGAGATACACAAAAACTTTGAGCGTATGTTAGAGCTACAAAACGAAATCTCACGCAGGAAAAACGAGGCATATGTCGGCAAAATCTGCCGTGTTTTAACAGATGGCGAGAGTAAAACCGATAAAGAAATGCTCACAGGCCGTACCGATACAGGAAAGATTGTAAATTTTGCGGGCGACAGTTCATTAGAGGGAAAGTATGTTGATGTTAAAATAACCAAGGCACAGACGTGGAGTCTGTACGGCGAGTTAGTATAAAGAAAGGAAAAGATAAAAATGACACTATTGGAAAAAGCACACGAGCTGGGAAAAATGATACAGGAATGTCCCGAAATGGAAGCGTTAAAGACAGCAGAGGAAGCGCAGGAGCAAGATACTGAGGCACAGGAGCTCTTAAAGGAGTTTAACCTAAAGAGAATGAACCTCGTAAGAGATATGCAGGCGGAGAAAATAAGTCGTGAAGAAGCTGCCAAAAGAAACAGTGACGCATTTGCCGAGATGATGGACAAGTCTGCTACTATCAAGGCATACGTTGAGGCAAAGAAGGATTTTGACGCTGTTGTCCAAGAGATTAACGGAATAATCAACTTCTATATCACAGGACAGGACCCCAACTGCACACACGATTGCAGCACCTGCGGCGGCTGCCACTAATATACAAAAGAAAGGCTGTGAGCCGCAATGGCTAAAGAGGCATTAAGCCCGATGATGACAAGCTACCTTAAGACAAAAGAGGAATATCCCGATTGTATACTCTTTTACCGTCTGGGCGACTTTTACGAGATGTTCTTTGACGATGCAATAACAGCGTCGAGAGAGCTTGAGCTGACGCTGACGGGCAAATCGTGCGGACTCCCTGACCGTGCACCGATGTGCGGAGTGCCGCATCACAGTGCGGATATGTACATTGAGCGTCTGGTCGCAAAGGGATACAAGGTTGCTGTCTGCGAACAGGTCAAAGACCCAAAAACCGCCAAAGGTCTGGTAAAACGTGAGGTTGTGCGTGTTGTCACGCCCGGAACGCTGACAGATGAAAATATGCTTGATGAGCGCAGTAATAACTACCTTGCCGTCTGCTATGCCGACGGCTCTTTTGGGTTGGTATTTTGCGATATTTCAACGGGCGAGGTGTTCGCGACAGAGGCTTTAACCAAGGCGGATGCTATGGCAGAAATTGCACGTTATATGCCGAGCGAAATACTCTTAAACGACAGAGCAAAGGCACAATTGGGGGAAGAAATAAGGTCAAGATTTGCCTGCGGCTTAGACATCAAGGGCGAGGACTTTTTTGCCGACACAGCGGTTGCAATCGAGCGTTTTGGCACAAAGAGCGTGGCGGCACTTAAGGAATGTTCGGTTTTTGCCGTTTCGGGACTTTTTAGCTATCTTGTACATACACAGAAAAACAAGCTTGATTTTATTGATAAGCTTAATATCTACAGCCTTAGCGAATATATGGAAATAGACCCCCAGTCACGCCGCAGTCTTGAAATATGCGAAACGATAAACGAAAAATCGAAAAAGAGCAGTCTCTTAGCGACGCTTGATATGACTAAGACGTCTATGGGAGCAAGACGGTTTCGTCAATGGCTGGAAAAGCCGCTTATGAACCCGATTGAAATTAACAGACGTCTTTTCGGTGTTGATGAGCTGTATAAAAATGCGATGCTGCGTGAGGAAATCGCTCACGCACTCGGCGGAATTTATGATATATCACGAATTCTTACGAGAGTGCTTTTGGGCAGTGTTTCGCCTCGTGATATGGCGTCCTTAAGAGAATCTGCCAAGAGATTGCCCGAGATTAAGTATCTTCTGAGTGAAACGAGGTCGGACATACTTTCAAATCTCTATGACCGCCTTGATATAATGGACGATATCTGCGCTCTTTTAGACGGCGCTCTGGAGGACAGTCCGTCCTTAAGCGTCAAGGACGGCGGTGTTATCAGAAGGGGCTTTTCCGACGAGCTGGACGAGCTTAGAGATATATGCACAAACACGCACCAAATCATAAAATCACGTGAAGAAGCAGAGCGTGAGCGTACGGGTATAAAAACTCTTAAAATCAGTTATAACAAGGTGTTCGGCTACTACATAGAGGTAACAAAGCTAAACTCCGACAGCGTGCCCGAGGACTATATCCGAAAACAGACGCTCGTAAACAGCGAAAGATACATAACCCCACAGCTTAAAGAGCTGGAGGAGAAGATATTAACGGCATCCGAGCAAAAATTTGTGCTCGAATCGGAGCTTTTTGCGATGTTAAGACAAGAGGTTGTAAATGCCTCCGACCGACTAAAAACGGTATGTGAGGTCGTATCCGACCTTGATGCTGTCTGCTCTCTTGCTGTTGTTGCCGCAAAATATAACTACGTTATGCCCGAAATTTGCCAAAGCGGCGAGATTATTATAAAGGACGGCAGACACCCTGTAGTCGAGCGTATGCAAAGAAAGGCTGTCTTTGTGCCGAATGATACTATGCTTGATACAAACGAAAACCGCCTACTTATAATAACAGGTCCCAATATGGCGGGAAAATCGACATATATGAGGCAGACCGCACTCATAACGCTGATGGCACAGGTGGGTAGCTTTGTGCCTGCATCATATGCAAAAATAAGTATTACCGACAGGATTTTTACACGTGTCGGTGCATCGGACGATATCTCGCAGGGACAAAGTACATTTATGGTGGAAATGAGCGAGGTTTCGCATATACTTTCCAACGCAACCAAAAACTCGCTTATCATATTAGACGAAATAGGCAGAGGCACATCTACCTTTGACGGACTTTCTATTGCGTGGGCGGTATCGGAATATGTAGCAAACAAACGCAAAATTGGTGCTAAAACCCTTTTTGCAACTCATTATCACGAGCTTTGCTCGTTGGAGGGAGAGGTAGACGGAGTCAAAAACTATTCCATCGCTGTCAAAAAGCGTGGCGACGATATCACCTTCTTACGAAAGATTGTCCGTGGCGGCACAGATGATAGCTTCGGAATCGAGGTTGCAGCGCTTGCAGGTGTTCCTAACGAGGTGGTAAAGCGTGCCAAGGAAGTATTAAAAAGCATAGAAAAGGACGGCGGCGAAAAGCCGAGCGTGTCAAATATGCCAACAGCTGTCGAAAGCCAGCTCGGCTTTGGGGAGATGGTATCACTCGAGCTTGTAAACGAGCTTGCCCGACTTGATGCTACAGTATACACGCCGATTGAGGCGATAAACAAGCTGCACGAGCTTTCCCAAAAAGCCAAAGAGATTATATAAACGAAAGGAGGCGGCGAAAAATGGGAGTAATAAATCAGCTTTCGCAGGATATAGCCAATAAAATTGCTGCAGGAGAGGTTGTAGAACGTCCTGCTTCGGTGATAAAGGAGCTGGTCGAAAACGCAATAGATGCAGGTGCGAATGTCATTACCGTAGAGCTGGAGCAGGGCGGAACGAGCTTTTTAAGAGTATCCGACAACGGCTGTGGTATGACAGCAGAAGATGCCCAAAAGTGCTTTCTGCGCCATGCGACAAGCAAAATCAAAACCGCCGCAGACCTTGACGCTATCTATACTCTCGGATTTCGTGGCGAGGCACTTTCGTCAATCGGTGCAGTTTCCGATGTTGAGCTTGTTACCAAGCGAAAGGAGGACTCGGAGGGTACGAGAGTATGTTTTTCGGGCGGAGAGCTTAAGAAAACGGAGGCTGCGGGAGCGGCTGACGGCACTACTATTGTGGTTAAAAACCTTTTCTTCAACACCCCTGCACGAATGAAATTTCTTAAAAAGGACGCAACAGAGGCGGGGTATATAGCGGATATTATGTCGAGGTTTATACTCGCACATCCCGAGATTTCCTTTAGACTCACCAGAGATTCCAAGGAGGTATATTTTTCGCCCGGTGACAGCAGCCTTAAAAACGCACTCTACTGTGTCTACGGCAGAGAATATGCCAAGGCGGTTATTGACGTTGATTACGAGCTTGACGGCATACACGTTACAGGTGTTGCGGGAAAAAGCGAAACAGCGCGTGCCAACAGAGGCTACCAAAGCTTTTTTGTAAACAGTCGATATATCAAGAGCGCAGCCATAACCAGAGCGGTTGAGGAGGCTTATAAAAACCAGATAATGATTGGAAAATTCCCGATGGCAGTACTTAATATTGAGGTTAACCCGTCGGAGATTGATATAAATGTACACCCGACCAAGCTGGAGGTTAAGTTCTCCGACGATTCGGGCATTTACCGTGCAGTTTACCACGCAGTAAAGAATGCGCTCTATCAGATAGCGCAAATTCCCGAGGTGGAGCGCACAGTTGAGATTGCGTCTGAAAAGGAGACAGAGCCCATACTGCCACCTCAGGCATCAGGCTGGGAAACGGCTAAAACACCCGTGCAAAGAGGCGGTTTTGCGGCATATGAGCGAAAAATGCCAACCTATCAGGCGGAATTCAAGCCGATTAAAAGGGAAGTATTTAAGCAGGAGCAGACGTCCTTTACACAAAAGGATAACGAGGACTATTTCCTTAAAAAGCAGGAGAATGCGTCAGGTATAGGCGATAAGCCGTTGGCAGAGCTTAGGGAAAGTCACAAAGAAGTGCGTGGAATAGACGCACTGCCCCGCAATTTCAGGGTAGTAGGACAGCTGTTTAATACGTACGTGCTTGTGGAGCAGGAGTCGGAGCTTTTGATGATTGACCAGCACGCTGCGCACGAGCGGCTTAAGTACGAGGAGCTGAAAAGACAGCTTGCAGAGCGTACTGTGGCGCCGCAGTATCTTATTGCGCCTGTGCCCGTCGAGCTTTCGCCAAGGGAGGCGGCAATTTTAGACGAAAACAGGGACAAGCTCACAAAGCTCGGCTTTGAAACCAAGACGGAAAAGGACGGATGCTATATCACGGCAGTGCCCTCGCCGATGGACGAGGAAACGCTTTGCTCGGTTTTGCTGGAGCTGATAACGGCTTTTGGCGAGGACAGGCAGGAGATAATAGACAGGGCAAAGGAACGCCTTACCTACACCATTGCGTGCAAGGCTGCGATTAAAGCGAACAGAAAGCTTGACGAGATGGAAATGTACCGACTGGTGCAGAATGTTTTTGATATGGAAAATATCAATACCTGCCCGCACGGCAGACCGATTATAATAAAGATGACCAAAAAGGAAATAGAAAAGGAGTTCGGCAGAACGCTATGAAAAAAATTCCAGTTATAGTTGTTGCCGGAGCTACTGCATCGGGCAAGACGGCGCTTTCCATTGAGATAGCAAAACGCTTTAATGCCGAGATAATTTCTGCTGACAGTATGCAGATTTACCGCCGTATGAATATCGGAACAGCCAAGCCGACCGAGGAGGAAAAGGACGGAATAGTGCATCATCTGATGGACTTTTTAGAGCCTGAGGACAGCTTTTCGGTAGCGGATTTTTGCCAAATGGCACACAAAATTGCAGAGGATATACAAAAAAGAGGCAAGAATATAATAGTTGTCGGCGGGACGGGACTTTATATCGACTCGTTTGTAAATGATGTTGACTTTGACGGCGAGGACTCCGATCTTGAAATAAGAGCACAGCTTGAGGAAAGAGCGAAAACCGAGGGCGCAGAGGCGCTTCTTAATGAGCTTGCGGAATTTGACAGCGTGTCGGCTGAAAGACTGCATCCCAATAACGTAAAGCGCATAATACGTGCGATAGAGTTCTATCGTATACACGGCAAGCCTATCTCCGAGCATCAGGAGGAAACAAAGCAAAAGCCCAGCCGTTACAGAGCTTTGTATATGATGATAGACCACCCCAGAGATGTGCTTAAAAAGCGGATTGATATGCGTGTTGATATGATGATAGAGGATGGGCTGATTGATGAGGCGCGCTCGCTGTATAACGAAAAGGATAGCCTTAGCAAGACTGCATCTCAGGCAATCGGATATAAGGAGCTGTTCGGTTACTTTGACGGAGAAATCACTCTTGCCGAGGCGGCAGAGGAGCTTAAGCTTCGCACACGCCAGTATGCGAAACGTCAGCTGACGTGGTTTAGGCGTAACGAGAAAATGCATTGTCTAAGTCCTGACGCTGCATTTGTGGAAGCAGAGGAATTGGTGGAAAATTTTTTGAATAATTAAGCAACAAAAAACGGCATATATGTGCCGTTTTTTGTGTTAATAAAACCATTTTCTTTAGTGTTAAAATTTATTCTTGTCTTTGCTCTTTTACGTTCTTTTGCGCGTGCAAAAGAACCAAAACCCGCCGGGGGATTCCGATTTCCCCCGGACCCCTTCAAACGGCCTCGTAGGACGACAATGGCGAACATCAGCTATACACACAATTGGTTGCCACCAAACTTGGTATAAACAAAAGTAAATTATTTATATAAAATTGCACTTTAACACAGGGGGTTCTTACGGGGGACGAGAGTCCCCCTAAGCAGTTTAGGGGTTTGGGGGAATCTGACCCCCAACAGTTTTGCGCCACTTTTGCTGTCAAAAGTGGCTATAGAGGTAAATATCAAAATAAAGGTACAAAGCATAAAAGATGTTCTTTTTGCTATATAAAAATTTATTGAAACTACGAGCAAACAAAATCCCGCCGTTAAAAAACGACGGGATACATTTTTTATCTTGCAAATCTTATAGACTCTATTACCTGCGGCTCAACCGGCTCGTCAGCAAAATTAGTCTTCGTTTCAGCAATCTTGTCCACTACGTCCATACCCTCGGTAACCTTGCCGAATGCAGCATATTTACCGTCTAAGTGCGGTGCGTCCTGATGCATAATAAAGAACTGACTGCTTGCTGAGTTGGGGAATGATGTACGAGCCATCGAGAGAACACCTCTTGTGTGGTTAAGATCGTTCTTAAAGCCGTTTGCATCAAATTCACCCTTAATGGACTCTGCATCCTTGTGGTTCATATTCTCGTCATAGCCGCCGCCTTGTATCATAAAGCCTGATATTACACGGTGGAAGATAAGCCCGTCAAAGAACTTGTTTTCTACCAAATCAAGAAAATTCGCAACGGTAATAGGTGCAATGTTCGGGTACAGCTCAGCTTTGATAACACCGCCGCCTCGCATTGTGATAACAATTTCGCTCATAGTATTACTCCTCGTCAATTTTAATAGTCTTTATAACCTGCGGCTCGGTGGGAACATCGTCGAACATAGCATTCAGCTTGCCTGTTTCAACAGCCGCTATCTTGTCTATAACATCTAACCCCTCGGTGATTTTTCCGAATGCGGCATAGTTGCCATCGAGGGAGGGGTTGTCCTTATGCATAATGAAGAACTGGCTGCTTGCCGAGTTAGGCTCGTTGGTGCGTGCCATTGAGATTACGCCACGTGTGTGCTTAAGGTCATTTTCAAATCCGTTTGCAGCAAACTCGCCCTTAATGGATGCTGCGCTCTTTTGGTTGATATTGCCCGAATACAACTCTTCATCAAATGCACCGCCCTGTATCATAAACCCTGATATTACGCGGTGGAAAATAAGCCCGTCATAGAAGTTCTCGTTACAAAGCTTTACAAAGTTTTCGACTGTCTTGGGTGCAACGTCGGGGTAAAGCTCGCCCTTCATCACAGAACCGTCCTGCATTTCGATAGTAAAGCCTATCGGAGCGGAATCGCCGCACGAGCAGGTCATCATAACCAGTATAGCTGCCACAATTAAGCATAAAATCCTTTTCATAATAGGTAGCTCCTTTCTTATTCTTCGGTAGTTGCTTCCTCTAAAACGGCTTCCTCCTCGTCCTCTCGTGAGGTAAGAGCCATACTTACTACCTTAACGTCGGATGCAAGACGCATTATACGCACACCCTGTGTCTGTCTGCCAAAGGTGCTTATCTCGTCAGCGTGCATTCTTATAAGAACGCCGTCGGAGGTTATGGTTATAATATCATTTTCGTCATTTACGGCGCACATTCCTATCAGATTACCTGTCTTTTCGGTAATCTTGTAGGTGTAAACGCCCTTGCCGCCTCTTGACTGGCAATTATACTCGCTAAAGTCGGTCTTCTTGCCGTAGCCGTTTTCCGTAACACACAAAACGGACGTATCGTCGGTAACCTTAACAGCACCGATTACATAATCGTCAGCTTTAAGCCTGATGCCACGTACACCTCTGGCTGTTCTGCCCATTGAGCGAACATTGTCGGCACGGAAACGGATTGCCATACCCTTGTTTGTAGCCAGCATCAGCTCGTCCGAGCTGTCGGTCAGCATTACGCCGATAAGGCTGTCATTTTCCGCCAATTCAATCGCTCTTAAGCCTGACGCTCTGATATGCGAAAATGCCATAATATCCGTCTTTTTAACAGTGCCGTTGCGGGTTACGAAGGTGAGGTAATTGCCCTCGTCAAAGGAGTCAATAGGTATCATTGCCGTAACCTTCTCATCCGACTCCAACGGCAACAGGTTTACAATCGCTGTACCCTTTGCCTGACGTGTCGCCTCGGGTATGCGATAACCCTTCATCGAATATACAACGCCACGTGTTGTAAAGAAGAGGATATTGCTGTGAGTTGAAGTGGTGAAGATTTGCTCTACATAGTCTTCCTCGCGGGTGGTATGCCCTGCAACACCTCTGCCGCCACGATGCTGTGAGCGGTAGGTGGAAAGCGGTACACGCTTGGTGTAGCCGTTGTGAGTGAGGGTTACAACTATTTCCTCCTCCTCAATCAAGTCCTCGATATCGAGGTCGTCGGTTACAGGCTCTATGTCTGTACGACGCTCGTCGCCGTACTTTTCCTTAATTCTGATAAGGTCTTCCTTGACAATCTCAAGAATTCTGCCCTCGCTTGCGAGAATATCACGATAGGTCTTAATCTTTTCGTTAATATCGGCAAGCTCGTTGTCGAGCTTGTCACGCTCTAAGCCGGACAGACGTCCCAAAGGCATCTGCCAGATGGCCGTAGACTGTGCCTCGTCAAGTCCGAAACGCTCCAGAAATACCGGACAAGCATCGGCAAAGGACGAGGAAGAACGAATAATCTTGATTATCTCATCAATATGGTCAACTGCAATTTTATAGCCCTCGAGGATGTGAACTCTCTCCTCGGCTTTTGCCAAATCAAAGCGTGTGCGGCGTTCGATAACGTCCTCCTGATGCGCGATGTAGCAGTTTATCATCTCACGAAGATTTAGTATCTTAGGCCTTTTGTCCACAAGAGCAAGCAAAATAACACCAAAGGTTTCCTGCATCTGTGTAAATTTATACAGGTTGTTAAGTACAACGTGCGGGTTTGCGTCCCTTTTTATATCTATATAGAAATGTATATTATCGTCAGATTCGTCCCTTGTACCTGCAACACCGTCCAGTCGTCCGTCGCGGATAAGCTCGTTTATGTGACATTCAAGACGCTGCTTGTTTACCTGATAGGGAAGTTCTGTAACGTGTATGCGGTTTCTGCCGTTTGCAAGCTCCTCTATTTCGGCACGGGCACGCATTGTAATCTTGCCTCTGCCGGTCGCGTATGCAGCACGTATACCGCTCATACCCATTATAAGACCGCCTGTCGGGAAATCAGGGCCTTTGATATAGCTCATCAGCTCGTCTAATTCGATTAAGGGGTCGTCAATAACGGCGATAATTCCGTCTACAACTTCGCACAGATTGTGCGGCGGAACATTGGTTGCCATACCGACAGCAATACCTGACGAGCCGTTTACCAGAAGGTTCGGGAACCTTGACGGAAGAACGTCAGGCTCCTTTAGCTTATCGTCGTAGTTGGGTACAAAATCAACCGTATCCTTTTCGATGTCAACCAGCATCTCTGACGCCATCTTTGACATCTTCGCCTCTGTATAACGGTATGCAGCGGCAGGGTCGCCGTCTATTGAACCGAAGTTACCCTTACCCTGTACCAGCGGATATCTTAGAGAAAACGGCTGTGCTAAGCGCACCATCGCATCGTATACCGACGTGTCGCCGTGTGGATGATACTTAGCCAGCACGTCTCCGACTGTTGCCGCAGATTTCTTAAAATCATTTTCATATGTCAGCTTTTCGCCGTACATATCATAGAGAATACGTCTGTGAACAGGCTTCATACCGTCACGGACATCGGGCAGTGCACGGGACACGATAACGCTCATTGCGTAATCGATATATGACTGCTTCATCTCATTATTAAGCTCGACATCGACTATTTTCTGATTAGCAATAGCCTCTAAATCCAGAGCCTTTTCCTTAGCTTTTTTAGCCATGGGCATATGCCTCCAATTTTCTAATCATTATATAGTATATTTTAACATATTTTCTCATAAAAAGCAAGTAAAACAATTCAATTATAACTTCGGAGGACACAAAATTTCAAAAGAGAGCGAAAAGAGCAAAATTTATGAAAAAACAGCAAATGCATTATGTAAACCAAACGGACAAAAGTTTTCCACACCTTTCAAAGCGTGGAAAACTAAAGAAACGCATATGTATCGTATTTTTCTGACTTTTCCACTTTTTCCACAGGGTTATCCACGAGGAAACTGAGTAAAACAAATGGCATAACTGCGTAAAAATAAATTTTTCCACTTGGTTTACAAAAAATTATTGAATTTTATGCTAATTTTTCCACACTGCGACGTGAGTTGTTAGCTGAAAATTATTTTTCTTTTCAAAAAAGCAAGTAGTAGAGCCAAATTTTGCCTTGGGGTTTAGCGAGATAAAGTTTTCCACACCTGTTGAAAATAGTGCGAGTTAAGGGGACAGGAATTTGCTGGAAGGCAGTTTATAAAAAAGTAGATAATTGATAGAAAATATTTCGAAATATACTGTTAAAAACAACGATTTTAGTGCTGATATGTTGACAAGAGGCATACATTTGGGGTAAAATTACTATTATACAAGGAAAGAATCTATTGTAAGTGTTATTTTATGGAATAACGGTTAAAATAACTTTAAGACAGAAAAGGAGTAAGTATATGAAAATACTATATGCAAGCTCGGAGGCGGCGCCGTTTGTAAAGACAGGCGGACTTGGCGATGTTGCAGGCTCTTTGCCGTCAGCACTTCGTGAAAAGGGAGTGGATGCCCGTGTTATTTTGCCGCTCTACCGTTGTATCCCAAAAGAGTACAAGGACAAGATGACGTATCTTAACCATATCTACATTGATATGGCGTGGCGGAAGCAGTATTGCGGTGTCTTTTCGATGGAGCATGACGGGACTATATATTACTTTGTAGATAACGAATATTACTTTAACGGCGATAAGCCTTACGATTATATCCATCTCGACTGCGAGAAGTTTATTTTCTTTTCTAAGGCGGTTTTGTCGCTTTTGCCGACTCTCGACTTTAGACCCGATGTAATAAACTGTAACGACTGGCAGACAGGCGCTATTCCTGTCTTTCTGGATACATTTCAGGATAATCCGTTCTACCGTGGGATAAAGACGGTTATGACCATTCATAACCTCAAGTTCCAGGGCAGATGGGATATGGAGAAAATCAAGGACGTAATGGGAATTAGCGACTATTACTTTACCGACGATAAGATAGAATATCATAAGGACGCAAACCTCTTAAAAGGCGGTATGGTGTACGCAGATAAGATTTCCACCGTTTCCGAAAGCTATGCGGGCGAAATTACTACCGCAGAGTACGGCGAGGGGTTAAACGGACTTTTGTACGCCAGAAGAGACAGTTTAACAGGTATTGTAAACGGAATTTCGTATAAGGAATGGAATACCAAAACCGACCCGATGCTCTATAAAAGCTATTCGGTCGAGGATTTTGCTGAGGGCAAGAAGCTTAACAAAATCTCGTTGCAGCAACAGTTAAATCTGCCTGTTGACGAGAATAAGTTTATGATAGGTATAGTTTCGCGTCTTACCGACCAAAAGGGCTTTGATTTGGTTGCAGGTGCGCTTGAGAGCCTTGTTTCAGGCGGGTGCCAGATAGTCATTCTCGGCACAGGTGACGAAAGCTACGAAAATCTGTTCCGTCATTATGCGTGGAAGAACCCCGATGTTGTCAGCGCAAACATCTACTTTTCCAATGACCTATCGCACAAGATTTATGCGGCTTGTGACGCATTTTTGATGCCGTCGAGATTTGAGCCGTGCGGTCTGTCGCAGCTTATTTCGATGCGATACGGCACATTGCCGATTGTACGTGAAACGGGCGGATTAAAGGATACGGTAAAGCCGTATAACGAGTATACGGGCGAGGGCGTCGGCTTCTCGTTCGGAAGCTATAACGCAGCAGATATGCTCTATGTTATCAACTACGCCATGGACATATACTATAACCGCCGTGATGAGTGGAATAAGATAGTTAAAAATGCAATGAGCGAGGACTTCTCGTGGTCGGTTTCGGCGGATAAATATATCGGAATGTACCGTGAGCTGACGGGCATATATGACGAGGCCCTGCCCGAAAAGAAAGCAGAGCCAAAAAAGGCAGCTAAAAAGCCTGTAGCAAAGAAACCTACAGCTAAAAAGCCTGCAGCTAAGAAACCCGCAGCAAAGAAAGCAGAGCCAAAAAAGACAACAACAAAGAAGACAGAAAAGAAATAACATAAAGACTGAAAGGAATTATAAAAATGGCAGAGAAAAAGCTTACCGCAGCAGAGAAAAAGCTTGTTGCGGAGATTGAAGGCAAGGTATCCAGACACTTCGGAAAGGTTTTGGAGGAAGCTACACCGAAGATGGTATATACTGCGTGTGCACTTACTGCACGTGACAGGATAATGGAAATGTGGGCAAAATCTCATAAGCAGGTTAAAGAGGAGGGCTCTAAGAAGCTTTACTACCTGTCCTTTGAGTTCCTTATGGGCAGATTGTTTGCTACAAACGTATTAAACCTTATGCAGACAAAGGAGTACAAAAACGCGCTCGAGTCGCTTGGCTACAAGATTTCGGACATAGTAGAGCTTGAAAATGACGCAGGACTTGGTAATGGTGGCTTAGGCCGTCTTGCAGCGTGCTTTATCGATTCGCTCACGACTCTCGATTTGCCTGCATACGGCTGTACAATCCGTTACGAGTACGGACTTTTCCGCCAGAAGATTGTTGACGGCTACCAGATAGAGTTGCCCGACTCATGGCTTGAAAACGGCAACGCATGGGAAATTGCACGTCCCGAGGAAACTGTCGAGGTCAAATTCGGCGGCAGGGTTAATACCTATTGGGATGATGGAAAATTTGTCTGCAACTACGAAAACGAGCATACAATTCTTGCAA
Organism: Clostridia bacterium; assembly: GCA_045649145.1. Lineage (GTDB taxonomy): Bacteria > Bacillota > Clostridia > UBA1381 > UBA1381 > HGM11525. Next base: position 7,000 of record JAZRPK010000008.1, on the reverse strand, counting down.
TGCCTTACGATGTTCCGCTTGTAGGCTATGACTCAAAGATTGTAAACAAATTGCGTCTGTGGTCGGCAAAATCTCCCGACTATTTCAATATGAGCGAATTTAACCGCGGTAACTATGTCCGTGCCGTTGAGGAAAAGCAGCTTGCCGAGGTTATCTCCAAGGTGCTCTACCCCGAGGACAATCATACCGAGGGCAAGGAATTAAGACTCAAGCAGCAGTATTTCCTTGTATCTGCAACATTGCAGTGGATTTTGCGTGAATATGAAACACGCTATGGCACAAATTGGGCAAAGCTTCCCGATAAGGCGGTAATTCATATAAACGATACACACCCGACGCTTGCAATTCCCGAGCTTATGCGTATTTTGATGGACGAAAAGGGACTCGGCTGGGACGAGGCGTGGGATATCACCTGCAAGACCTTTGCATACACAAACCATACCGTTATGTCCGAGGCGCTTGAGAAATGGCCGTTTGATATGTTTAGCCGTATTCTCCCCAGAATTGCGATGATTGTTGAGGAAATCAATCGTCGTCTTATGGAAAAGGTTGAAGCGTTTTACCCCGGTGACACGGGCAAGCATAAGTGGATGGCAGTTCTTACCGATAACAAGGTATTTATGGCAAATCTGTGCCTTGCTACCTGCTTTGCAGTAAACGGCGTTTCGGGACTTCATACCGATATACTTAAAAAGGACATCTTCGCCGACTATTACAGAATGGATAAGGACCGTTTCCACGCAATCACAAACGGTATCACCTTCCGCCGCTGGATTTGTAACTGTAACCCCGACCTTGCCGACCTTATCACCTCCAAGATAGGCGATAAGTGGATTAAGGACTACAAAGAGCTTGCAAAGCTTAAGAAGTTTGCAAAAGACAAGGAATTCACGGCAGAATTTGCACGTATCAAGCGTGAGAATAAGGTACGTCTTGCCGAGTACATCAAGGAGCATAACGGCATCGACGTTGACCCCGACTCGATATTTGACGTACAGGCAAAAAGATTGCACGAATATAAGCGTCAGCTGATGAATATTCTGCATATTCTCGCTGATTATAACAAGCTTGTCGAAAACCCCGACATTGATTATGTACCCAGAACCTTTATCTTCGGTGCAAAGGCTGCGCCGGGCTATACACGTGCAAAGCTTATCATCAAGCTTATCAACTCAATTGGCGATATTATTAACAATGACGAGAGAATAAAGGGCAAGATTAAAGTCGTATTCCTCGAAAACTACGGCGTATCCATTGCAGAAAAGCTTGTGGTTGCAGCTGACGTATCCGAGCAGATTTCCACCGCAGGTAAAGAGGCATCAGGTACAGGTAATATGAAGTTTATGCTAAATGGTGCTGTGACTGTCGGAACACTCGACGGCGCGAATGTTGAAATGTTAAATGAGGTAGGAGCGGAGAATATCTATATATTCGGACTCACCGCCGACGAGGTTGAGGCAAGGGTAAGACTCGGCGACTCGCAGGAGGTTAAGACTATTTACTCTACCAACAATGTGCTTAGAAAAGTAATGGACCAGCTTGTTTCCGGCGAGCTTGACCCGACTCATCCGCAGCAGTTTAAGGACCTTTATCAGACTCTTCTCTTCGGCGACTACGGCTATGCAGACACATATATGGTGCTGCGTGATTTTGAGGCGTACTGCGAAACTCAGGACAGAATTTCAAGAGATTATCTCGACAGGGACAAATGGCTCGAAAAGGCTATTATGAACACGGCATCGGCGGGATATTTCTCCTCCGACCGTACAATAAATGACTATAACGAGAAAATCTGGCACTTAAAACCTATTAAGTAATTTTTCTTCAAGAAAGCGGCAGACTAACAACTGCCGCTTATTGAGTTTAGAATGGAAGGCATATTTTAATGAAAGCAGAACATAATTCCCGCTCGCTTTTCTACCGCAGTCCGTTTGGTGCGGCAGAGTGCAATGCGGTGGTAACACTTAAAATTGCAGTAGAAAATATTATCGGTATACCCAGAAGAATAGCTGTAGTAACCGACACAGAGAAGGTAAATATGTACTATAGCGGCTCGGTGTGCGAGTATAATATTTATACAGCCGACCTCAAGCTGCCCGCAAAGCCGTGCAAGGTTTACTACTATTTCGAGATAGACACCGATGAGGGCATTTTCCGCTATGGTAATAATGATGCGGGGCTCGGCGGAATAGGCAGGCTTTGGGACAAAATTCCCGAAAAGAAATATCAGATAACTGTCTTCTCTTCTGACTACAAAACACCCGACTGGTTCAAAAACAGCGTCTGCTATCAGATTTTCCCCGACCGCTTCTGCCGTGAGGGTGATTTTCTGGCAGAAAAGCCGCATATGAAAAAGCGTAATTGGGGCGAGCTGCCGTACTATAAGGCAGAGCAGTTTGGCGGCAAATATGACTGCTCCGACTTTTTTGGCGGTAACATAGCAGGTATTATATCCAAACTCCCCTATCTTGCAGATTTGGGCATAGGAGCAATATACTTAAATCCGATATTCAAGGCATATTCCAACCACCGCTACGATACGGGCGATTATGAGGAAATCGACCCCGTATTGGGCACAAACAAGGACTTTGAAAAACTCTCGTCAGAGGCGAAAAAATACGGCATACGCATAATTTTAGACGGCGTTTTCAACCACACAGGCAGCGACAGCAAATATTTTAACAAAAACGGCACATATGACAGTGTTGGTGCATATCAGTCGCAACAGTCGCCCTATTCGCCGTGGTACAGATTTTCCTCCCACCCCGATAAATACGAGAGCTGGTGGGGAATGGAAACGTTGCCTCAGGTGGAGGAAATGAACGAGGAATATCGTAAGTATATTATTTCGGGGAAGGACTCAATCGTAAAACGCTGGATAAAAAAGGGCGCTTGCGGTTGGAGGCTTGATGTGGCGGACGAGCTGCCCGACGCATTTATAAAAGAGCTTAGACAAGAGGTCAAAAAGACCGACCCCGACGCTGTGATAATCGGCGAGGTGTGGGAGGATGCGTCCAACAAAATAGCATACGGCGAGGAGCGGGAATACCTTTTTGGCGACGAGCTTGACTCGGTTATGAACTACCCTTTAAGAAACGCACTCATTGACTTTGCCTTAGGCCGTATAGACGCTACAGAATTTGATATGCGAATATCAGCTATCAAAGAAAATTACCCGAGGGAAACTTTCTATTCTCTGCTTAATTTCCTCTCATCGCACGATGTAGAGCGAATTCTGACCGTTTTAGGCGGCGATTACCCCGATAATAAAGAGGCGCAGGCGTCCTATTATATGAGCGGAGAAAAGCTTAATATAGCTAAAAAAAGACTTATAACAGTAATGACACTTGTATTTTTAATGCCCGGTGTTCCGTGCCTGTTCTACGGCGACGAAGCAGGAATGCAGGGCTTTGGCGACCCGTTTTGCCGTAGCTGCTATCCGTGGGGTGCTGAGGATAAGGAGATTTATGAAATAGTCAAATCGCTGATAAAACTTCGTCAAAGCTCCGACGCATTCGTGTCGGGCGATATGGAAACGGTCTATACTTATCAGCAGGGCTATGCAATGCTCCGCACAAACGGCGAGGAGAAATTCCTTGTACTTGCAAACTTTGGCGGTGAGAGCTGTATGCGAATTGATGCGGCTCGGTTTGGAATAAGAAAGCTTACCGACATAAACGGCGAGGAGTTTTATTCTGAGGACGGAGTTTTCTATATAAATATGAAGGAACTCGGCGCACGTGTGCTGAGGGGCTAAGATTAAACACGAAAGGAAACGATGCAAAATGTCCGTTAAGGAATATGGCTGGCAGCAGAACGAGCTGGGCGAATACAGCTATACCGAGATAGAAAAGAGGAGAAAAATGCCGTTGTGGCTTACAGCTGCTCTGGTATCGGCAGCGGTGTGTATAGCCTTTTTGGCGGTGTATTCTGCTTGTATTCTGCCTAAGTTAAGACCGAATACTGTAATATCGCACTTGGTGAGCGGCGACGCTGCTCCTCAGGCTGATGCAATAGCGGGTGCCGGCTTTGCAGGTGTGGGCGAGAAGGTATCCGACTCCATTGTCGCAATACCACAAAGAACAACGGGCGGGGGCTTTTTCAGCCAGATGATGTCATATGGCGGCGGTTCGGGCGTGGTGGTAAGCGCTGATGGGTATATTTTAACAAGTATATCAGTCGCTGAGTCCCCGACTGTGACAGTTCGTCTTGCAGACGGCAGCGAGCATCAGGCGCAGGTGGTCGGTACAGATAACCGACTGGGCATATCGGTGCTTAAAATAGAAAAATCCGACTTAAAACCGATAGAATTTGCCGACTCGGACATAATCCTTTCGGGTATGAGCGTTGCCGCAATCGGCAGAATACTGAATAAAAATCTCGGAACAACACTTACAACAGGCACAGTTTCGGGAGTGAATAAAAGTGTAACCTTGCAAAACGGACAGAGTGTAAATCTGCTGCAGACGGATGCGGCAGTTGATGCAAGTGCGGGCACGGTTTTGCTTGACAACAGCGGCAAAGCGGTTGGAATGATAACAGGAATGATATCCTCGGGCGTTGATGGGATAGAGCTTGCAGTTATGTCCAACGATATTGTTGCGTCGATAGAGTCTTTAATAAATATAGGAACAGCGCCGACAGGGCTGATTATCGGAATACAGGGTATGGATACCGACTACGGCGTTTCTGTCGAGGCTGTCAGCGAAGGCTCTGCTGCCGAAAAGGGCGGTATCAAGGTCGGCGACCTGATTGTAAAGGCTGACAAAACAGCTGTCAAATCGGTTGCTGAGATAAACAAACTAAAAGATGCACATACCGCAGGCGATATTATGACCTTCACTGTCTATCGTGAGGGCGAGATGTTAGAGCTTGAGATAAAGTTGGGGTAAAGAGAGGAGAAGTAAAAATGGCAGTATTTAACCGTGCGGACATACTTTTGCCGAAAACAGATATGAGCAAATGGAGTGTTGTGGCGTGTGACCAGTACACATCACAGCCTGAGTATTGGGCGGAAACCGAGCAAATAGCAGGCGACGCACCGTCATCTTTGAATTTGGTATTCCCTGAGGTTTACCTTTCACAAGGTAACGGCAGAATAGAGAAAATCAATAAAACAATGCAGGAGTACCTTGATAACGGACTCTTTGCCGAACACAAAAACAGTCTTATTTATATAGAACGTACAGTTGGCGGCAAGGTGCGTCAGGGTCTTATCGGTGCGGTTGACCTTGAGGCCTATGATTATAAAAAGGGCGCAAAAAGTGCTATACGAGCGACCGAGGGTACGGTTATGGAGCGTATTCCGCCCAGAGTGGAAATACGCCGTGATGCTCCGCTTGAGCTTCCGCATATAATGCTCCTTGTTGACGATATCGAAAAAACTATTATAGAGCCGCTTGCAAATGCTAAAAAAACACCGCTTTATGACTTTGACCTGATGCAAAATGGCGGACATCTTGCAGGTTGGTTGCTTGATGATAGTGCGGCAGAAAACGCACTTTCGGCTATTAGCGAGCTTGAAAAGACTGCCCCTGACGGACTTTTGTTTGCAGTCGGTGACGGAAACCACTCTCTTGCAACGGCAAAAACCTGTTGGGAGGAGCGTAAAAAGACACTTACAATCGAACAGCAGCAAACGGATAATGCAAGATACTGCCTTGTCGAGCTTGTAAACATCCACTCGGATGCGCTTGTGTTTGAGCCGATACATAGAGTTGTGTTCGGCTGTGATAGCGAAAATCTCCTGACAAAGCTTGAAGAAAACTGTGGCGGTAAGGGTCATATTGTAAAATATGTAACAGCAAACGGCGAGGGCGAGATCTCTCTCTCGGCAGAGGTTTCAAAGCTTGCAGTCGGCGCATTGCAGAGCTTTTTAGACGTTTATGGCGTCGAGGTTGACTATATCCACGGCGACGATGTCTGCTGCGAGCTGGGTAGAAGAAACGGCAATATCGGATTTTTACTGCCCAAGCCTGATAAGTCAGACTTGTTTGAGTCGGTTATCAAGGACGGCGCATTGCCGAGAAAGACCTTTTCTATGGGCGATGCAAATGAAAAGCGTTATTATGCTGAGGCGAAGAGAATAAAATAAAAAAATTTATTGTGTTGAAAATTGTCGGAGAAAGTGGTATAATAAAACCATTAATGGCAAAGGGGCAGGAAAAATGAACGGAAGATTAGGTTTTGATAACGAAAAATATCAAAGGATGCAATCTCTGTATATCAGAGAGCGTGTGCAGAAGTTTGGCGACAAGCTGTACTTAGAGCTTGGCGGCAAGCTTTTTGACGACTATCACGCATCGAGAGTACTGCCCGGATTTGAGCCTGACAGTAAGATTAAGATGCTGATGCAGCTTGCGGACAAGCTGGAGATAGTTATTGCTATCAGCGCTGTTGATATCGTAAAAAATAAGGTAAGAAACGATTATAATTTAACCTATGACCTTGATACCCTGCGCCTTATAGATGCGTTTAAGAGCCTTGGACTGATGGTCGGCAGTGTGGTAATAACGCAGTACAGCGGACAAAATGCCGCAGATGTTTTTAAGAAACGTCTTGAAAACAATGGAATACCTGTCTTTTTGCACTATCCTATCGAGGGATACCCCTCTAATGTCGAGCTGATAGTGAGCGATGACGGCTTTGGCAAGAACGATTATGTCGAAACCACAAGGCCCATAGTGGTTGTAACCGCCCCGGGCCCCGGCAGCGGCAAGATGGCGACCTGTCTTTCTCAGCTCTATCACGAAAACAAGCGTGGAGTAAAAGCGGGCTATGCCAAATTCGAAACCTTCCCTGTGTGGAATTTGCCCCTAAAGCATCACGTAAACCTTGCATATGAGGCGGCTACCGTCGATTTGAACGATGTTAATATGATAGACCCGTTCCACCTTGAAGCGTACGGCGAAACTACCGTAAACTATAACCGTGATATAGAGGTTTTCCCTGTCCTTAATGCGATTTTTGAGAAAATTTTGGGCGAAAGTCCGTATAAGTC
>JAZRPK010000007.1:0-31297 GCA_045649145.1 Clostridia bacterium | reverse complement strand
AGATAATCACCATCGACGGCGATGACGCCAAGGACTTTGACGATGCTATAAGCATCAGAAAGCTTGCGGGCGGCTCGTACAAGCTTGGTGTGCACATTGCAGACGTTTCGCATTATGTACTCCCCAATTCCGCCATAGATGCAGAGGCATTTAATCGTGGCACAAGCGTATATCTTGCCGACAGAGTTATTCCTATGCTGCCCGAGCGGCTGTCAAACGGAGTTTGCTCCCTTGTTCCAAACGAGGACAGGCTTACTTTGTCTTGTATAATGACCGTTTCTGCAAGCGGTGATGTCAAAGACTACAAAATCGAAAAGTCCGTCATCCGCTCAAAGCACCGTATGACCTATACAGAGGTCGACAATATCCTAAGCGGCGACAGCCTTTTGAAGAAAAAATACAGCGATATCTTAACACAGCTTTCGCATATGAATACTCTTTCGGACATTTTGACCGAAAAGCGAAGAAAGCGGGGCAGCATCGATTTTGACCTGCCCGAAGCTAAGGTACTTCTAAGCAAGGATTATTCGGTAGGCGAGGTTGCTGTTAGGAAACGTCTTAAATCTCACAGAATTATCGAGGAGTTTATGCTGCTTGCAAACGAAACGGTGGCAGAGCACGCAGTCCGCTATTCTTTGCCCTTTATTTACCGCACCCACGCCGCTCCCGACTACGAAAAGCTTGAAAACTTTTCGAGATTTCTGCACAACTTTAATTTATCTCTGCCCGAGGTTTCAACAGGTATAACCCCCAAGGCATTACAGGAGCTTTTAGACAAAATATCCGACGAGCCATACGCCTCTGTAATCTCTAAAAATATGCTTCGTGCTATGATGAAGGCAGAATACAGGACATCAAACGACGGTCATTTCGGTTTGGCGGCAGATTACTATTGCCATTTCACCTCGCCAATCAGGCGTTACCCCGACCTTATGGTGCACAGAGCATTGAGTGCACAGTTGGCGGGCAAAGACACAGCAAAATTACAGGGTGCGTATCAAGCTGCGAGCATTCAATCTACCGAAACAGAGCGTTCGGCTGAGGAGTGTGAACGTGACGTTGACACGCTGTTAAAGGTCTTGTATACTGGGAAGCACATCGGGGAAGAATTTACCGCCGTTATTACCTCGCTTTCCGAGTACGGCATATATGCCGAGCTTGAAAACACTATTGAGGGTATGATACGTCTTGAAAGCATAGGCGGCGATTATTATATTTATGATGATAAAAAAGCCATAACCAAAGGCAAGCGTACAGGAAAAACCTACAAAATCGGTGACAAGATTGATATTGTTGTGTCCTCGGTTGATATCGACCTTTTGAGGATTGATTTTATGCTTAAAAAGGACTATTACGGCAAAGGGAGAGGTAAAAAATGCAGTTTGAAATGATGATACCGTGTCTGTTCGGAGTTGAGGCTTTTCTTTCAAGAGAATTGAAAGCCTTGGGACTAAATGTCACATCTGTTGAAGACGGACGTGTATGTTTTATGGGCGGATACGAGGAAATGATAAAAGCTAATATATGGGTGCGTACGGGCGAGAGAGTTTTGATAAAGGCGGCGGAATTTTCTGCCGACAACTTCGATGCACTCTATGATGGTGTGCGAAATGCACCTTGGGGCGATTTACTGCCCAAGGACGCAAGGTTATCAATATCGGGGCATTGTCTTAAGTCCAAGCTGTCAAGCTCGCCCAGATGCCGTGCTATTATCAAAAAGGCAATAGCCGATTCTGTCGGCGAGCGGTACGGCATAAGCCGTATGCCAGAGGACGGCACAGAATACCAGATAAGGTTTTCGCTTATAAAAGACCGTGTAACAGTTTCGATTGACACAAGCGGAGAAAGTCTGCACAAACGAGGATATCGCCAGATTTCCAATGCAGCACCGCTTCGTGAAACACTCGCCGCCGCAATCGTTTATCTTAGTCGCTGGAGATACGAAAACACTCTTGCAGACCTCTTTTGCGGCTCGGGAACAATACCGATTGAGGCTGCTATGATAAAGCGAAACATCGCACCCGGACTTAACCGCAGCTTTGCATTCGAGCAGTTTGATAATTTACCCGAAGGTCTTTTAGAAAATATTAAAGACGAAGCACGCTCGTTGGAAAAGGATGTCCCTCTCGAGATTATCGCAAGCGACATAAATCCTGAATATGTGGATTTGACCGCTGCAAATGCAAAAAAAGCAGGTGTCGGCAACCATATACGTTCAGTTTTGGGCGATGCGAGGGAATTCTCCTCCACGCTCGCAGGCGGTACAATAATATCTAACCCTCCCTACGGCGAAAGACTCTCCGACAAGGCAGAGTGTGCTGCACTCTATAAGGATTTCGGCACTGCATTTTCAAAGCTTGATAATTGGTCGGCGTACATACTTGCCGCCTCCGATGAGTTCGAAAAGGAGTTCGGTAAAACCGCTGACAAAACACGCAAGCTCTATAACGGTATGATTCAATGCAGAGTTTATCAGTACTTTGCAAAACGAAAGTAAAACAAAGACGAAGCATTTTTGCTTCGTCTTTTAATATGTCACTCATTTTCTTATTGCGGTTTATCCTCGCCGAGAATTACATTTATAGTCATAATGTCGCCGTCTCTGATAACAGTAAGCTGAAGAGGGTCTCCCGCCTTTTTGGTATCTCTTATTTCGTTAAGCTCATTTACCGTCTTAACAACCTGTCCATCAGCCTTAACTATCAAATCACCGACCTTCATACCCGCCTTTTCGGCACCGCTGCCTTCGGATATGGTTACTACCGAGAGTCCGTAGTTTGTCTCGCTTGCTTGAATTCCGACAAGCGGTCTGCCCGAAACGTAGCCGTTACTCTTCAAATCGTCGATAATCGGTTTTGCTTCGTTGCTTGAAATTGCAAATCCAATGCCCTCGACGCCTGTGGTCGATATCTTGACCGAGTTAATGCCTATAACCTCACCATACTGATTAACCAAAGCACCGCCCGAATTACCGGGATTAATAGCGGCGTCGGTCTGTATCAGATTGTATTTTTTATTGTCAACGGTCATAGTTCTGTTTACTGCACTAATTACGCCAACAGTAACAGTACCTGCAAATTCCTGTCCAAGCGGGTTTCCGATTGCAACCGCAAGCTCGCCTACCTGCAAGGCTTCCGAATCGCCAATTTCTGCAGCTACGAGATTTGGGGCATTTATCTTAAGAACTGCTAGATCTGATTTCTCGTCTGCACCTACCAGCTCGGCTGTATATTCATCACCTGTATTTAAGACAACCGAGATTTCGGTAGCACCGTCAATAACGTGCTGATTTGTTACAATATAGCCGTCGGTGGAAATAATTATACCCGAGCCGCTCCCCTGCTCTACCATCTCGTCAGAATTAGGGTCTGATGTATAATAGTATCTGCCCGAGAAGGGGTCATAGAATTTTTGCGGCTGAATTTTTGCCTTATTAATAACGCCCACACAAGACGGACCGACTTTATTTGCAATCTGGGGAACTGTCAAAACCTGCTTTCCGTTTGCGTCAGTACCATTGGCAAGTGTTGTTGCCGTATAACCGGGCGTCTGCGTTCCTGTGATATAAGCATTTGAGTTTACAATCGGCTCTAAATATGTCTTAAAGCCGATACCACAAGCACCAACCGTCAATACACTCGCCGCAAGTGCAGAGCACAGACAAGGTACCCACATTCTCTTTTTCTTATTTTTTTTCTTTTTTGCTTCATATATAATCAAGTCTGTTGTTTCGGTATAAGGATATCTTTTCATATTATATCTCTTCCTTTCACTTGCTATTTTCCCCATCATTGTTCATATGATACTATACTTATTTGACATACGTATGAATAAGTTGTTAATATCTTTTAGTATTTTTGTTAATAAATTATGAACAACATTTTCCTTTCTTTCCAATCACAAAATATCTCACAGTGCATATTCTGTATTGAGGTGAGAAAAGATGAGGCTTTGCTGCAAAATTGGCTGTAAGCAGGCAGGGCTTACAGCATTGGCGTTTTGTTTAGGAACGCTGGCAGGACTTTTGCTGCCGATTTACATAGTGGCGGTTATTCAGACCGCTATGCTGATTATTCTTGGATATTGTTGTCTGTTCAAATGGTAGGAGGTAAAAAAAAATGAAAATTGTTGTATGGAAAATGCCTAAGATGTTATCAGGAATTGTGCGATCAATTCTAAAAATGTAATTATCCATTGGCTGTGCTCATTGGGCACAGCCTTTTTTTGTGTTTGGGTGTATATTTTTCCTTTTCTTATGGAATGATATTGACATCGAAGTAAAAGGAGGAAAAAGGGCTATGAACAGAAAAAAATTACGATTTACAGCACTTGTTATGAGCTTTATTTTGCTTTTGCAACCGCAGGTATATGCGTTGTCAAAACGAGGCTCGACCGGCTCTGAGGTACGCCAAATCCAGCAAAGGCTTATCCAGTGGGGGTATCTTACAGGCAGCGTTGACGGCATTTACGGTGCCAAAACGGAGGCAGCGGTAAAGCGTTTTCAGCGAAACAACGGTCTTACTCCCGATGGAATTGCAGGGGCAGCAACACTTAAGAAAATTGGCATATCCTCTCAGACAACTCAGGGAGCATCAAATAACAACGTGCGGCTTTTGGCAATGCTGATAAGCGGCGAGGCAAGAGGTGAAACATACGAAGGACAGGTGGCTGTCGGTGCTGTGGTGCTAAACCGTGTCAAGCACTCATCATTCCCCAATTCAATAGCAGGCGTCATTTACCAAAACGGCGCATTTACGGCAGTTGATGATGGGCAGATAAATATGTCGCCCACAAACTCCTGTGTAAAGGCGGCAAGAGATGCCTTAAACGGCTGGGACCCGTCAGGCGGCGCTATCTATTATTATAATCCTGCAACTGCAACAAATGGTTGGATTCGTTCAAGACCTGTTATCAAGAGGATTGGAAAACACGTTTTCTGTAAGTAACTAAAAAGCAGACCACACGGTCTGCTTTTTTAATCTTTTATTCTCCAAGGTATGCCTTTTTGATGCTCTCGTCATTCAAAAGCTCTTTGGCATCGCCCGAAAGTGCCACCTTGCCCGTTTCAAGCACATATGCACGGTCTGCAATTGCAAGAGCCTTTTTCGCATTCTGCTCAACAAGCAATACGGTAGTTCCGTCCTCGGAAACCTCCTTGATTATCTGGAATATTTCCGACACCAGTATGGGCGAAAGTCCCATTGACGGCTCGTCCATCAAAAGAATTTTCGGATTGGACATAAGCGCTCTGCCCATTGCAAGCATCTGCTGTTCGCCGCCGGAGAGTGTTCCTGCTATCTGGTTTTTACGCTCCTTAAGACGCGGAAAATGCGTATATACATATTCCAAATTCTTTTCTATTTGCTTTTTGTCCTTCAGGATAAATGCACCAAGCTGCAGGTTCTCATACACTGTAAGCTCCTGAAATATGCGTCTGCCCTCGGGCACGTGCGCCATTCCCATTGACACAATCTTATGTGCAGGGATTTTGGTAATATCCTCACCCTCTAAGTATATACTTCCCGTTCTGGGTGTAATAAGTCCTGTTATAGTATGAAGTATGGTCGTCTTACCTGCACCGTTAGAGCCGATAAGTGCGATAATCTCGCCCTTGTTAACCTCAAAGGACACACCCTTTATTGCTTTGATTACGCCATAATATACTTCTACATTTTCTACTCTAAGCACGAGTGCACCTCCTTATCAGTCATCTTCGCCGATATATGCTGTAATAACCTTGGGGTTATTGAGCACATCTTCGGTTTTGCCCTGCGCAAGCACCGTTCCGAAGTTGAGAACGGTTACCTCCTCACATATGCCGCTGACCAGCTTCATATCATGCTCGATAAGAAGTACGGTCACATCAAACTTTTCTCTAACAAATCTGATAATATCCATAAGATCTGCTGTTTCATTAGGGTTCATACCCGCAGCAGGCTCGTCAAGAAGCAAAAGCTTAGGATTAGTAGCAAGTGCTCTTGCAATTTCAAGCTTTCGCTGTTTTCCGTAAGGAAGATTGCAAGCTAAATTATTTCGTTCATCTTCAAGGTCGAAAATTCTAAGAAGCTCCTTAGCCCTTTCTCTCATCTTCTTTTCCGAATTATAATGTCCTGGAAGGCGGAACATACTCACAAACGGATTGCACTTGAACTCAGGCTGATTATGAAGTCCCACCATAACATTTCTGATGACGCTCATATTATTAAAAAGTCTGATGTTCTGGAATGTTCTGGCAATGCCCTTATGGTTTATCTGCTCCTGTCCTTTTCCGTTAAGCTCCTCGCCATCAAGATAAAAACTGCCCGATGTTGGCTTATACACACCTGTCAAAAGGTTAAACAGGGTGGTTTTGCCTGCGCCGTTAGGACCTATAAGACCGTAAAGCTGACCCTTTTTAACAGTCAGATTTACATTATCAACTGCTTTCAAGCCACCGAAGGAGATTCCAAGATTTTTGGTTTCAAGTATTATTTCGCTCATTTATTATCCCCTCCGTCCTGTGTTTTATCGGTTATGTCTGTCGATAAAAGTGCATCCATTTTAATCTTAGAGGGAATTCTGTGCCAAGCAGCATGGTCGTCTACAACATTTGACGGGTCAAACTTTTTCTTAACTATCCAGCCGGCAAGTTTATCAAGAGCCTTATTCTTATAGTCATTAAGCTTTTCCTTAACAGGATTAAGTGAAGGTGCATTATTAAATATTATCATTGCAATAAGAATGATTGCATAAATCAAATATTTAAGAGCTGCAAGGTCGCCTGAAAGGTTGGTTGTAAGCACAAAGTTTATATATGTGATAAGTGTTGCCGCAATAATCGAGCCTGTAATACTACCCATTCCGCCAAGTACAACCATTACCAGAATTTCTATCGAGTAATTATATGAGAAGAAGGAATAGAGCACAGGTGTTGCATAGTGTCCGTAAATAACGCCCGCAATACCTGCAAAGAATGCCGCAACAACAAATACCAGAAGCTTATAAAAGGTTACATTTATGCCCATTGCCTTTGCTGCAATTTCGTTATCCCTAATCGCTGTAATCGCTCTGCCATGCTTGCTTCTTATAAGATTTTGCAACACAAATAGCATAATAAGCACAACAATCAAAGCAACTATAAACAAATCGGTGCCATATTTCTTGGTTGAAAGGCCAAGAGCACCGCCAAAGGTGTCAAGGTTCTTGAAAATTGTTCTTACAATTTCACCAAAGGCAAGTGTTACAATCGCAAGATAGTCGCCCTTTAAGCGAAGTGCAGGCAAACCGATAATAAATCCGAATACTGCCGCCACAAGTCCGCCTACAAGCATAGACAGAATTAAAACAAGAAGTCTTGAATCAGTAAAGGCAAACATATACTTTGCAAGAAAGCAGCCAATATACGCGCCAACACACATAAAGCCTGCATGTCCAAGGCTTAATTCGCCCAAAAAGCCTACTACAAGGTTAAGCGATACTGCAAGAATAATTGAGTAGGAAATCTGGGTAATAAGGTTTGCAGTAGAACGGTTAAGCGCACCTGTGAGCATCATAATCACAGTTATAACAAGGAACAATCCTACGCCGATATAGTTTATGTGATGTTTGAGTTTGAATTTGTTTTTTGCCACAGCACTTACACCTTCTCTCTCTTAAGTTTGCCCAAAAGTCCTGTAGGCTTAACAAGAAGTATTATAATAAGCAAGCTGAATTCAAGCGCTGTTGTATAGGGTGCCAGCACAGGAATACTAAGCGAAATCTTTTCGATAATTCCTAGCAGAACGCCACCTATCATAGCACCGGGAATTGAACCTATTCCGCCAATAACAGCCGCTGTAAATGCCTTGATACCGGGCATTGCGCCAAGAGTCGGGCTGGTTGACGGTATCTGCATAAGATAGAATGTACTTGCACAGGCTGCAAGTGCCGAGCCTATAGCAAAGGTTACTGTTATAACCTTATTTACGTTTATGCCCATAAGCTGTGCTGCCCCTCTGTCCTCAGAAACTGCCAGCATAGCTCTGCCCGTCTTTGTCTTTTTTATAAAAAGGATAAGCGCAACCATAATTACAGCACCGGCTGCAAGGGTTATTATTGCAGCCATACTGATTTTTGTACTGCCAATTGCTACCGATCCGAAATTTCCAATCGTAACAGGCTGTGATTTTGCGCCGTATATAAGCTGTGCAACGCTTTGGAGGAAATAGCTCACACCAATCGCCGTAATCAATACCGCAAGCGGAGATGCTCCTCTTAGCGGCTTATAAGCCAGCTTTTCTATAACGATGCCTAATACGGTACATACGAGTATGGCAACCGCTATTGCCGCAATTGGATTTCCCAAAAGTGCGATAGTCGATAGAATTGCATATGCACCAACCATAATAACATCGCCGTGTGCAAAGTTAAGCATTTTCGCAATTCCGTATACCATCGTATAACCGAGCGCAATCAGGGCATATATACTGCCGAGACTGAGTCCGTCAATTAAAGTACTCATAAATATCAATAGCCTTTCCGCTCACGAAATAAAGTCCCGTTTGCTGCCTTTTGCCGTGAGCAGGCAATGGAGCAGGGTAAGTAATAATATCCCTTGAAATAAGAATATCGCAGGGGCGAAGCTTCGCCCCCGCGAAAATTCAGTTCCATAAATTAAATTTATTTGCCAAGAACTACTATCTGGGGAACCTTTGTACAAGCACCTGACTCATCCCAAGTCATTTCGCCTGTTGCACCAACATATACAAAATCTTCTGCTGTGATTGCTGCAATAAGAAGTTCTGAAAGCTCAGCCGGTGAGATTGTAGGATCAGAAACGCCTGCTGCCTTCATAGCCTCGTAGATAGCCATAACTGCATCGTAGCCATCAGCTGCGAACTGGTCGGGAACCTTGCCGTCATAAGCAGCCTTATAGTTCTCAACGAACTTAGATACTGTTGCATCTGTGCTGTTTACATCGAACGGAGTTATGTACTTGATTACGTTCTTAACAGAATAATCAACCTGATCAGCTACACCATCAAGGCCGTCACAACCGAAGAGAAGTGCCTCACAGCCCTTAGCAGCTGCAGCCTTAGCAATAAGACCTGCCTCTGTGTAGTAGATAGGAAGGAAGATAACTTCGCAATCCTTCAAAGCTTCAATCTGAGTTGTGAAGTCTTTCTTATTCTCAGCATCAAATGACTGTGCGATGTATTCTACACCAAGCTCCTTCATTTTAGCTTCAAAAGCATCATAGATACCTGTTGAATAAGGATCGCTTGTGTCGTAGATAGCACCAATCTTTGTGTAATCCTTTGTAAGCTCCTCTGCAGCGAGTGTTCCCTGGTCGGGGTCGCCGAAGCATACTCTAAAAGCTGTAGGTCTGTTCTCAATTACGTTTGCTGCTGATGCAGACGGAGTAATGAAGAACAAGCTGTCCTCATCAGCCTTTGATGCGAATGAATCGCAAGAGCCTGATGTAACGCTACCAATAGCAACGTTCATACCAGCTTCAAAGAGTGTATCGTAACCTGTTGCAGCGTCAGCCGCAGTTGACTTGTCATCCTTCATCTCATACTTGAAGGTTACACCGTTAAGACCGCCTGCTGCATTGATTTCTTCAATAGCGAGCATAGCTCCTTCGTTTACAGAAATACCATATGATGAGGTATCACCTGTAAGCGGACCTGTTGCACCGATAAAGAACTCGGTGTTCTCTGCTGTGTAGTTACCTGCGCCGCCTGCACAACCTGCAAGAGCAGCTACTGCAACTACTGCTGCCATAGCGAGTGACAAAAACTTTTTCATTTTACCATCCTCCAATAATTTTCTGTGTTTCACACAGCAATATAATATCAATATTTTACTATTTTCTCGTTATTATGTCAAGTCTTTTTACCGATTTAATTACATAAAGTATATTATTTACACAAATTCGCCCAAAATAAAATGTCCGACACGGTATAACCGCATCGGACACAGTATAATTTTTTATTTTGTAAGCTTTCTTACGCAGTCTGCGCAAATTCCGTCAAAGCCCTCAATTGTTCCGACAGTTTCGGAATGTACCCAGCATCTGCCGCATTTTTCGTGCTTGCTTGCCTCGGCACTAACCTTAACAACCTCGCCCTCAAACGCATCAGCAGGAGCATCTTCTTTGACTGTAGCCTTTGATGTAATAAAGATTTCTGCAAGCTCTGTCTCCATCGACTTTAAGAGGTCTTGCATCTCACCCTTAGCATAAACAACAACCTCGGCATCTAATGACTTTCCTATTACCTTTGCATTTCGCATCGGCTCAAGTGCTCTGTTAACGTCATTTCTTACTGCGATGATCTTATCCCACTTTTCTGCCAAAGCATCGTCTTTATACTTATCGCAAACTGACGGGATTGATGCAAACATAACACTCGCCTTATCATCAGACTCGTAATGCGGCATAAATTTCCATATTTCTTCAGCAGTAAATACAATTACCGGTGCCAAAAGCTTTACAAGTGCATCCAAAATCATAAACATTGCCGACTGAGCACTTCTTCTTTCGAAGGAATCGGGCTTTTCGGTATAGAGTCTTGATTTTAGTATATCGAGATAGAAGTTACTCAAATCTACAATACAGAAATTAAGAATTGCATTATAGAGCATATGGAATTCGTAACGCTCATATGCTGCAACTGCCTTTTCGATAACGCCGTTTAGCTTCATTACTGCCCAGCGGTCAAGCTCTAACATATCCTCATATTTCACCATATCTTTGTTGGGGTCAAAGTCATTTACGTTAGAGAGGATATATCTTGCAGTATTTCTTATCTTTCTGTAGCCCTCGGAAAGCTGCTTTAGCATTTCCTGTGACATTCTCATATCTGTACGGTAATCGGCAGACACAACCCACAAACGAAGCACATCAGCACCGTACTGGTCGGTTATCTCCTGAGGGGAGATTGAGTTGCCCTTAGACTTGGACATCTTCTTGCCTTCGCCGTCCTGTATCATACCGTGAGTGATTACCGTCTTATACGGCGCAACACCCCTTGTTGCAATACTTGTCAAAAGCGATGACTGGAACCAGCCTCTGTACTGGTCATTACCCTCTAAGTACATATCAGCGGGATAAACCAAATCTTCACGTTCTTCACATACAGCCTTGTGCGACGAGCCGGAATCGAACCAAACGTCCATAATATCCTGCTCTTTTGTAAATTTGCTGCATCCGCACGAGCACTTTGTACCTTGGGGCAGAATTTCCTCAGCAGACTTCTCCCACCACATATCAGGGCCTTCCGTCTTAAAGAGGTCGCTTACAGCCTTTATTGTATCGTCATTTATAAGCTCCTTGCCGCACTCCTCGCAGTAGAACATCGGAATAGGAACTCCCCATGTTCTCTGACGTGAAATACACCAGTCGCTTCTGTCTACTACCATTGATGTAATTCTGTCCTCGCCCCACTGAGGAATCCACTGCACGCCCTTAATCGCCTTAACAGCATCCTCCTTAAGAGCGTCAACAGATGCAAACCACTGGTCTGCCGCACGGAATATAATCGGCGAATCACATCTCCAGCAATGCGGATACTGATGCACCATTTCCTCCGCACCAACTAATGCGCCGAGCTCTTTTAATTTATCCAGAATTGCTGCATTGGACTTTTCGTAATACATACCTGCAAACTCGCCTGCATCCTCGGTCTGATAGCCCTTGCTGTCAACAGGAACGATGGTTTCAATCTGCGGATAGTTCTTGCATACCATATAGTCCTCTGCGCCAAAGCCGGGCGCTGTGTGAACACAGCCCGTACCTGCCTCAAGAGTTACGTGGTCGCCCACAATTACGAGAGACTCTCTATCAATAAACGGATGCTTGCATACCATCAGCTCAAGCTCGCTGCCGGTAAATTTCTTAACAATCTCATATTCGCCAAGACCTGTCGCTTTAACAACGTTTTCGATAAGCTCTGTTGCAAGCACATATGTTTCGCCATTGTCAAACTTACAAAGCGAATACTCAAAATCGGGATTTAAGCAGACAGCAAGGTTTCCGGGGAGTGTCCATGTGGTCGTTGTCCAGATAACAAAATACACCTTGCCAAGACCGCTAAACAGTCCCTTATCGTCTTTTACCTCAAACTTAACGTAGATTGATGTTGCCTTATCCTCTGCGTACTCAATTTCCGCCTCTGCAAGTGCAGTTTCGCAATGCGGGCACCAGTAAACAGGCTTTAAGCCTTTATAGATAAGACCCTTTTTCGCCATTTCGCCGAATACCTCGACCTGATTTGCGACAAACTCATTTTTAAGTGTAAGGTACGGGTTTTCCCAATCGCCTATTACACCAAGGCGCTTAAACTGTACCTTCTGATTTTCCACATTCTCGAGAGCAAACTCACGGCACGCACGGCGGAACTTTACAGGTCCTGCCTCGTGACGGTTTATGCCAAGCTTTTTAATAGCCTGCTGCTCAATCGGGAGTCCGTGTGTATCCCAGCCGGGCACGTACGGCGCATAAAAGCCTGCCAAAGTCTTATATCTTACGATAATATCCTTAAGCACCTTATTAAGCGCATGGCCCATATGGATATCTCCGTTTGCATACGGAGGTCCGTCATGGAGAACAAACGGCTTTTTGCCCTTGTTTCTCTTTACAAGCTCGTTATAAAGGTCTAATTCCTCCCAATAAGCAAGTGTTTCCGGCTCTCTCTGCGGCAGATTTGCACGCATAGGAAAATCGGTTTGCGGAAGATTGACCGATTTGGTATAATCCTTACAGTTTTCGCACATTGATGTATCGTCCTTTCACTTTATATAGATTGTTTCATAAAAAACAACTTTAGGGACGTTAAGGTAAAACTTAACGTCCCTTCTATTTTACTCCATTTTTTCCAACATTTCAAGTAGTCCGGAGCAATTTCCTTTAATTCTTGTTTTATAGCTTTCAACCTCAAGCTTTAATCTTGACAGTTCGTTGCGTTTTTTAACAAGCTCTTCTTCGGTAACACGTACTGCATCAGCGGATTTGCTCTGTGCTTCGGTTACTATCACATCTGCCTTATGCGCAGCGTTCTTTTCGATATCCTCGGCAGCCTTTTGCGCAAGCATTATCGACTGCTGCAAGGTCTGCTCCATACCTTTATAGTGGTCAATCTCGCTCTTTTGAGCTGCTACCTTATCACGAAGCTCGATATTTTCTTTATAGAGTTTTTCGTAATCAGCACCGATAAGGTCTAGAAAATCATCAACCTCATCTGCATCATAACCTCTTAATTTTACCGCAAAATCCTGATTTTGAATATCAATAGGTGTCAACATAAAACCCACGCTCCCTAAATGAATTTTTTTATTGTTATGTGAAGTCTGTCACTTCTTGTCTTTGAACCGGTTTTGACAATTTCAGCTCTGCCAAAGCCTCTTACAGACAGAAGGTCACCTTCGTTTAGTATATAGTCACTACGCTGTGCCGGGCGATGGTTTACAGCACATCTTCCACCCGCTATCAGCTCGGAAGAGTTCTTCCTCGACAGCTTCAGAAGTGCTGATAAAACAGCGTCAAGCCGCATACTCGCAGCAACAATATTTTTAATTTCAAATTTCGCCTCCGAAATTTCACATTCTTCAAGCGGCACAATACTGCATCTTACACCGCAGTTTGCAATCTTTTCAATAGATGATACAACTCCTGCCATATCCTCCGAAACGAAAACATACGCACCGCTTTGTGTTATTGCAATATCGCCTATCTTCTTTCTCTCAAGTCCAAGGCTCATAACCGTACCCAGATAATCACGGTGCGTTAGAGTCCTTGTCCCCTTATTCTCAATCTTAACAGCCGATATAGGAAATGAGTCATTATCCGGCTCGCACCAGTCGGGGAAAAACCCAAGCATACACCGAGCTGCATTTTCATAGCCGCCGAACCACACTCCGCCTGTATCAGCATAGCTTGCCTTAATCTCCGCCTGCTCCGCTTCGTCTAAAAAGTCGGAAAAGCGTGGCGTGTTATACTTGTCGGCAAGATTTGCAATATCCGATACGCGTCTTAGTAAAAGCTTATCGTTATCCATTACTACCTTCCGAGATTTCTGTTTCAAAAAAGGCATTGTACCTCAAAAGGGCGCAATGCCTTAATTTCCGTTATCAGAGTGCGCTCCACTCAAGACCGTCGGAATCTTTGAGAACCTCGCCCATAATATCAACCTGGCTGGGAGTTGCTACAAAGATACCGCTGGTAATCTTCTGCATTTTGCCATCTATTCCGTATACGGTACCGGAAATAAAGTCAATAACACGTCTTGCCTCGTCGGGGTCTAATGCGCCTACATCAACGATAACCGGACGTCTTCTTCTGAGCTCATCGGCAACCATTGTAGAATTGTTAAAGCATTTGGGCTTTAATACAACAATCTTTGCCTGAGAAGCCTGCGGATTGATTGCAACAACCTTGTTGCTCTTTCTGCCGAAAACAGATTCACGTTGGGGAGCTTCTTCATACTCCTCTTCTTCGTAATCAAAATCGTCTACAAACTCGTCCTCGTAATCGCCAAAGCCGAACATATCTTTTACAGACTCAACAAAACCCATTCCTATTTCCTCCCTATACGATAATATAATTTTACTTATACTCTCTATCTCCGAATATGGCACTTCCCACCCTGACCATATTAGAGCCGCATTCTACGGCGATTTCATAATCCCCGCTCATGCCCATAGACAGATATTTCATAACAACATTATCATATTTCTTAGAAGAAATGTCAACAAACCTGTTAAATATGTTATTAAAATGTAATCTTTTTGCAACGTCTGTGTCAAGTTTGGCAAGTATAGTCATAAGTCCAACCACTTTTACGTGCTTTAACCCGCCTGCGTGCATAAGTAATGTGTCTAATTCCTCAGGCTGTATACCAAACTTGGTCTCCTCTCCGGTAATATTTACCTGAATGAGAATTTCCATCGTCACATTATGCTTTTCGGCCTGACGTTCAATCTCGTCCATAAGCTTAACCGAGTCTACAGAGTGGATAAGCGATACCTTGTCGATAATGTATTTTACCTTATTAGTCTGCAGATGTCCAATGAGATGCCATCTAACAGGCTTTACCTTATCAAATTTGTCAAGTATCTCCTGCACCTTGTTTTCGCCGATATCGGTCACGCCTAAGTCTATTGCCTCATTTATCATTTCGGGCGGATGCGTCTTAGTTACGGCAATCAGCGTAACATCGCCGCCAGAGTCCGATTTAGCCGCATCAATTTTTCTTCTTACATCGGATAGCCTGTCTTTAATCACAACTGTCACCTCCCGACATTATTTCTCGCCTACTATAATCATATCATACTGCATAAGCTCTCTATTTACATCTTCTGTGTCGGGCACTATTATCGCTTTTGCGTTTTCCTCGTCCTGATAAATCATTTTGCACGGTTTGAAAACATCGCTGCCGCCGACTCTTACCATAACGCCGTTTTGTCCGTCAGAAACACGTATTGCGTGGATAGGCACTTCAAAACCGCTGTAGCTGTTTCTGATAATTTCCACACCGCTTGCACGAATAGAGAACGCACCCTCCGAAAAGCTTTCGCACTTTAATACGACTACCGCCTTTTCCTGACCTTCGGGGTCATTGGAAACAGAAACGACCGTCGCCTCAACCTGTTCGCCCGGAAGCTTATCGAAACGAACATCAACCTCGTCGCCCGCTTTCACGCCCTCAATATCCGAACGCTTTACCAGTGCCATAACATACCATTCGTGATTGTCTATTATCTTGCACACCTTATCCCCTGCAAGTGTTGTGCTTAATACATCCTTTTCTTCCTTTTTTTCTTCGGTCTGTTCGGGCTTGATTTTTGCAAATTCCTCAACTGTGATGTTATCAACAACCTCAAAATTAAGCACATTTTCATAGCCGTCAATCTTGGTCGAGTAGATGCCAGCCTCGGTAGAATATATATCCTGTCTGGGATTTACCAGCTTGCTTTCAAGCGCCTGACGTTCTGCCACAAGCTTGGCAAGTCTGTCGCTATTGCTGACCGCCACCGTACCTGATGCAAGCAGTTCTATCTCCTCTTTACATTCGGAAATCTTTTTAATATCATTTTCTGCCGCTGCAGCTTCTATCTCCTCCTGCAGCTGAACAAGTCTTTGCGCAGTCGAGCCCGTGTCTGCGGTAAAGCTGTTGTCCACCACTACCGAGCCAAGCTCTGCTATCTTATCGTTTATCGTTCCAAGCTCCTGCAAAACACTTTCATCAACCTCGCCGCTGTAGACAGCACAGATACGGCGGCTATTGCCTACTCTGGCACCTTCTCTGGCAAAGCTGTATGCTGTTCCGTCACGCTCGGCGGTGTATATGGTTTCCTTGCGTACAATAAACGCATCACCGTTTACAACCTCCTCATATGTCACGTTATATGCCGAAATGGTCGAAACGGGTGCCTGAACGTAGCTGATACAAAAGTACACAAATGCACAAATTGTTGCCGCAAGAATTGCCGTTATTACCTTTTTCATCGTACACCTCCTTGGTGTCATTCATCCTGCCTTAACCGGCAAGTATCATATTTATCATATCCCAAACGGTATTTTTGCCCTCATCGCCCTTAGTTGAGAACGGAACGAGAATATCGTCCTCGGTAAGCTCAAGCTTTTCATAGATGCGATTTAAGTTAAACTCTCTTTCACTCTTTTTAAGCTTGTCCGTTTTGGTAGCAATTGCAATCACCGTATCATCAGGACGAACTGTTCTTATCCACTCAAGCATCATAACATCATCCTTAGTGGGAACGTGTCTGGAATCTACCAGCAAAAATATCTGCTTAAGCTGAGGCCTATTGGAAAGATAAGACTCTATCATATCGCCCCAGTCACGTATTTCGTTCTGACTGCGCTTGGCATAGCCGTATCCCGGCAGGTCGACTAAAAATATCGACTCGTCTATATCATAAAAATTGATTGTAATTGTTTTACCCGGAGTGGCACTTACTCTCGCAAGAGATTTTCTGTTAAGAATTTTGTTAATAAGAGAGCTTTTGCCAACATTTGACCTTCCTACAAAGGCAAATTCCGGTACGCCAGTTTTGGGATACTGCGTCGGCTTTACCGCCGAAACGGTAATCTGTGCATTATGGATATTCATTCTTCTTTTTTCCTTTCATCAGTTTATAAGCGAATGGGATAAAACTGCACTCATATTTTTAACGGGCAGGAAGGTAATCTTCGAGCGTATTTCCTCGGGTATTTCATCAAGGTCTGCACGGTTCCCGTCAGGGATAATAACTGTATTTATACCAGCTCTCATCGCCGCCGCCGATTTTTCCTTTAATCCGCCTATTTCGAGCACTCTGCCACGAAGCGTAATTTCGCCCGTCATCGCAATATCACGTCTAACCGCTTTGCCTGTCAGGGCACTTGCAACTGCAGTTGCCATAGTAACGCCCGCAGACGGACCGTCTTTTGGTACAGCACCCTCGGGTACGTGAATATGTATGTCCTTCGTCTTATAAAAATCCTTTTGGATACCAAGCTTGTCACTGACCGAACGGATATAGCTTATAGCCGTTTTAGCCGACTCCTGCATAACATCGCCAAGCTGACCTGTAAGCTGAGTTTTGCCTGTACCGTCCATCACGTTCACCTCGACCGACAGCGTATCACCGCCGACCGCCGTCCATGCAAGACCACGCACTATTCCGACCTCGTCCTTTTCGTTCATCATATCAAAACGGTACTTGGGGTTTCCGAGATAATCCTTGAGATTGCGTTTTGAAGCCTTGACAGAGCGCTGTCCGTCGGCAAATTTTTTAGCAATCTTTCGCATCAGAGACGCTATTACACGCTCTGTCTGTCTAACTCCCGATTCTCTTGTATATTCGGTGCAGATTTTCTCTAATGCGTCGTCGGTTATCTCAAATCTCTTGCCGAAAATTCCATTCTCCTTCGCCTGCTTGGGTATCAAATAATTCTTTGCAATCTGCAGCTTTTCGCTGTTGGTGTATCCGCTTACCTCAATAAGCTCCATTCTGTCCAAAAGGGGCCTTGGAATTCTTGAAACATCGTTTGCCGTAGCAATAAACATAACATCGGAAAGATCAAACGGCAGGTCTATAAAATGGTCCTTAAAGGTCTTGTTCTGCTCGTAATCCAATACCTCGAGCATCGCAGACGCAGGGTCACCCTTTATATCCGCTCCCATCTTGTCAATCTCGTCTAAAAGCATAAGCGGATTTTTCACCTTTGCCTGCAGCATACCCGCTATAATTCTGCCCGGCATAGAGCCGATGTAGGTCTTTCGGTGTCCTCTTATTTCCGCTTCATCACGAACACCGCCCAAAGAAATTCTCACATATTTTCGTCCTATTGCCCGTGCTATCGACTTTGCAATTGATGTTTTACCCGTTCCCGGCGGTCCGGCAAGGCAAATAAGAGTTCCTTGTTTTCCCTCGGTAAGCTTTCTTACCGCCATTTGTTCTATTATACGTTCCTTGACCTTTTCAAGTCCGTAGTGGTCCTCATCTAAAATTTCTCTGATATTATCTATGTCAGGATTTTCTTTAGTTTTTTCCTCCCACGGAAGCTCTAAGACGGTATCAAGATAGTTTCTTGACACGGCGCTGTCGGCACTTGAGCCTGCCATCTTCTCAAACCTTGAAATCTCCTTCATTATCTTTTCACGGACATCATCCGAGAGCTTTAGTTTATCAACACGCTGACGGTATTCCTCCGCCTCGTTTTCAATTCCCTCACCAAGCTCCTCTTCTATAATCCTCTTTTCTTCTCTAAGGAAATAATCACGCTGATTTTGTTCTATACGCTCGTGTGCCATTTTGGCAATATTTGACTGCAATTTTAGTATTTCGATTTCGTAGGAAAGTGCAGTTACAAAGCTCTCCGCTCTCTCGTAGGAGTCTGCAATCTCCAATAGCTCCTGCTTTATACGGAAGTCGATATTTGACGCTCCGACCAGACAATCGCACAGTGCACCGAGGTCCTTTATCCTAAACGCACGGTTTGCAAGCTCCTCCTTGGTTATAACCCTTGAGTATTTTATATACTCCTCAAACATTGCCTGCAGATTTCTTGCCATAGCGGCAGTATGTATCGACTTTTCCTCAGGTAGCTCGTCAATTACCTCGGCAATAACGCTCATATACGGCTCGTGCAGGGCAAGCTCTATAAGCTCTACCCTCCTGATACCTTCAACCATAACCCTCGCCATCGAGTGCGGAAGCTTTACCACCTGCTTTATCCTGCAAAGCGTTCCCGTCTGATACAGCTCGTCAAAGCGCGGTTTCTCAACAGACGGGTCCATCTGTGCAACAAGTATCACCTCTCTTGTTGCCTTTGACGCCGCATCTATCGCTTTTTGCGAAAAATCCCTCAACACATCAAAGCTGACGGTGGAATTGGGCATAATTACAATATTTCTAAGTGCCACCAATGGCAGTACGTAATTCATTGTTACTATCTTTCTCCTTTAATAAATCTCGGCGCATCGCCTCTTGACATAGTCATAGTATACCCCGCCGACTGTATTTTTTCTTCTAATATTTTAAGTCCCTCTACGCTCTCTGCACCTGTTATGAGCTTATTGTCATAAAGGTTATAGCTTTCACGTGCATCTTTTGGCGAAAGGTTTGGCATAACAACATTTGCCCCGCATTTTAGTCCCCGCTCTCTGCCACCATCTTTGATTGTACCGAGCGCTGTGGTTGCGGGTATAAGTGCCTCGGGGAAACACAGCCTCAATATCGAAATCATCCTGAGAGTAAGCTCAAAGCTGCCCGCAGGAAATTTACCAAACGGCGTATCCTTATGCGGAATAAACGGGCCTATGCCTATCATGTCAGGGCCAAGCTCCTGCAAAAATCTGATATCTTGGAGTATATGCTCATCTGTCTGATACGGCGAGCCTACCATAAAGCCCGAGCCAACCTGAAAGCCCAGCTCCTTTAAGTCAAAAAGACATTTCTTTCTGCTTTTAAGGCTCATACCCTCGGGATGAAGCTTTTGGTAATGCTCCTCTGTAGCCGTTTCGTGACGCAGAAGATATCTGTCCGCACCGGCATTTTTGAGCATCCTGTATGACTCGCGGCTGCGTTCTCCCAATGACAGCGTAACCGCCGCATCGGGCGCTATTTGCTTTATTCCGTCTATTATATCACATAAAACGGCATCTGTGAAGAGTAAATCTTCGCCACCTTGCAAAACAAATGTAGAAAATCCCAATTCTGCACCTGCTCTGGCGCATGATAAAATCTCGTCCTTTGTAAGACGATATCTTGCTGCATTCTTATTTGAACAGCGAATACCGCAGTAGATACAGTCATTTTTGCAAATGGACGAAATCTCAATTAAGCCACGTATATAAACCTTGTCCCCGAAAACCTTGCGGCGCTCTTTGTCCGCCTCGTCTCTTAACAGTTCGTCAGCACCGCCTGCAATTAACGCAAGCAACTCTTTATCGGGTAGATTGTGTGTTTGGGCAAGCTCTTTTACATAGCTTTTCATATAAAATCTCCATTCTATCGCTCAAACAAGCGATACAAATCTTAACGTGGAAAAGAAGCAAGCAGGTTGCCGTTTTGCGGCGAGCGGTGCTGTACATAGGTACCGCCCCGAGCAAAAAACGGTAAGATGTGTCGCTTATTTTTCACGTTATTCTTCCTCCGCCTAATACAATGTCCCCATCATATAGCACGACGCTTTGCCCGGGTGTAATAGCCCTTTGTGCCTCGTCAAATTCAACCTCTATTTTCCCCTCATCTGCGAAAAATACACGTGCAGGACTTTCCTTCATATTATACCTCGCCCTTGCCATAACCTTCATTCCGTCGGTAATACCATCCGAAAGCCAGTTTACATTGTCTGCCGTAAGTCTTTTTGACATCAAATCCTCGGTAAGACCTAATATAACACGGTTAGAATGAGGCTCTAACGCACAGACATACATCGGCTGCGGCAGAGCAAGTCCCAAGCCCTTGCGCTGTCCTATCGTGTAACGGACAAGCCCTTTATGCTCGCCTAAAACTCTGCCCTCTTTATCGCAAAAATCACCGCATTGGAAGCCATTGCCTGTATATCTTTCTATAAACTCTGCGTATTTGCCGTCAGGAATAAAGCATATATCCTGACTATCCTTGCGTTTCGCATTAACAAAGCCTTCCCTCTCAAGCTCTGCCCTCGCATCCGCCTTGGTCGTTTCACCCATAGGAAAACGCAAAAACGGCAGCAGCTCACGATTTATGCCATAGAGAACATAGCTTTGGTCTTTTGTATGGTCGAGAGCCTTTTTGAGATAATACTTATCATTTGAGTGTTCAATTCGGGCATAGTGACCGCTCGCGAGAAAGTCATAGCCCTGCTCCTTTGCAAAATCGGCAAGAAGACCAAACTTCATTTTTATATTACAAACTATACACGGATTAGGCGTGCGGCAGTTAAGATACTCGGATACGAACTCGTCTATTACAAGCTTGTTAAACTCCTTTTCCATATCAAGCACGAGGAGCTTTGCACCAAGCTTTTCGCACGCTGATTTTGCATCGGAAAGTGCTGTTTCGTCCAAAGCGTGAAGCTGCATAATAACACCATCGGCAGCTATACCGCTCTTTATAAAGCTGTAGAGCACAGCCGTGCTGTCAACGCCGCCCGAAACTGCTACAAGTCCCTTTCCCATCTCGCACCTCTTTTCCTTTTCGGCTTATCCCTCTACAAAAGTTACAACCGATTTTTCATTATATTGTGACGATATTATACCGCCATCAGAAAGCCTTGAATACACACCTGCAAAAACGCCGTCATAGACATAAAGTCCGGTAAGATTTGAATACATCTTAAACTGAGGCTCTTTATCCGCAAGGTAAATGTTCTCCGTTTTGTACGGAGTGCAGTATTCCTGCACTATATAATCTTCACTGCGGTATTTTTCGATAAGCTCTGCCCACTCGGCAGGCGTGCTGTCCACTCCCGCAAACACGCCCTTTGACGCATAGGAGTCGCTCGGCTTTATGATATAGCTGTCCTTGTTCTTTTTTACCATATCAATGTCTGCATTTTTAAGCTTTGACGTATACGGGATATGCTTTTTTATAAGCTCGTTTTCTCTGTCTGTAAGTATTTTCTTAGTCTCTTCATCACGCAGTATATAAAACAATGCCTTGTGGTGAATAATCTGCGTTTTTATTCCGCCTAAAACACATACCGCACCACTTTTGTACGCATTTATAAAATCAGCGCAGTCTGCAATATTGTTCATAATATCTACAGTAACAGCGCGCCTGTAGATAATGTCAATTCTTTCATTATCCTCGTCATAAAGTGCATCGCCGTCAAACTTAAGTTTTCGTATATCGCAGATTTTGACTCTATAGCCGTATTTTTCAAACCGTCTTTTGAACTCGCTAAATTCGGGCAAATATGCCTTGTCAAGAAAATCGACAATCGCAACACGTGGATTTTCACGTCTGTTCTTAAATGTTTGATACATTCTGCCAACAGCAAGCACCCACGAATCGAAAAGCTCAAAGCAGGACACCTTGCCGATTAATTCTCTCGGTAAATTATTAAGTTGGAACGCTTTTGAAAGCTCGTAATCCTCCACCATTGCGCTTGTGCCGTCGGTGTTTAATTCGCAGAATTTGAAATCCTTTGTTTCCTCGTTATAGAACACGTCCATTCTCATAACGGGTACGCTTGTCTGGTAGAGAGTATCAACCAGAATAAGCTCCTCCAGCTCCTTGGAAAAGGGGAACAGCTTTCGGTACTCTGCTGATGCCAAATAATGCTTTATCACCTTATCGAATATAGCATAAAAGTCCGAGCAAAGCTGTTTGAATACAGCTATATCCTCACTTTTGTATATTTTGGGTGCGTGCAGAGTCTGCACACATCTGCCGTGGAACGCAACAGGCGAATTAAGAAGGTGCTCACGCACTATTTTGCCTGATTTTAAGCATTCGTCATAATTATTTTTTATATATTCAATCAACAGGTCATTTTTAGTCATACTCTACCTCAAATCTGCAAGTCTTAAGAGATATTCTATCTCCTCTTTTGCACTTTTACCGTATACAATTGCATCGATGCCTTTTTCTCTTATCTCAAGCTTTGCACGCTTTATATCATCAATGCCCATATATTTATATCTGTCCAAAAGGGTATCGAGCAAATCGGTATAAAAAACAGATTTTATAAACTTTGCATAGGAAACGGCACTTCGAGCGTCAATGCTGTCTGCAATTCTTATCTCTATATATTGCTTGAGCCTTACGTCAGGAAAGACCATAGACAAAAAGTGCTCTGTATTTTTCTTGTCCATACCGTATTTTTCCAAAAGTGCCTTAATCGGCTCATTTTCTGTATAAACATAGCCGTCACCGCAGGGCATAAATATGGCAGGCACTTCCATAAGCTGTCTTGCATATGCCTCAAAGCCGAAGCTGTCACAAAACAAATCGTCAGGTATATATGTTCTGTCTTTATCTACATTATCCCAGATTTCAAGCCTTTTGAGATATGTATCCGTTCTTTCGCCCGCTGTCATAAGTGCAAAAAACGGGGACAGCAGATACGCAAGACGAAACTTTTTGACAAAATCAGCCTCGCTTTCATAATCAATCGAAACCTGCACAGATGCACTGCCACGCATCATATATCTGCCCATAGTTCCGCTCGTCTTAAAATATCTGTCCATATATTCGTAGCGTTTTTTAGGTATTATTTCGATATCGGGCAGCAATCGTTCATCAAGCACGCCTTTACATTCAAAATGTGCGTTATGTTTTTTTATAACAGGCTGTGCCAATGCGTAAAAGTCCTCTAAAACATCGGTTATGTCATCTGGATTTTCCTTAGGCGCCACACTTACCTCAAGCTGTGCACCCGGTTCAAGCGTCAGCGTATAATCGCCCATATCAGCACCGAGGATATTCCCCGATTCTGAAAAAATTTCTGTTGCAACAGATGTTATCTCATCAAGAATCCCACTGACCCCATCAGAATAAGATAAAGGTGTACCGTCTTCTTTTATTATAAAATGCTCAAGTTCAAGACCTATACGCTGTTTATCCGTACATCCCTCATAAAAGTATTTACAAAATTTATCCATTGCGTTCATATAAAGACGCCTCTTTTCCAATATTGCAACATTATTTCAGTATACACTATACCATATCTTATGCAAAAATTCAATCTTATAACGAAAAATTCAATAAAAAAACCGCTTTAGAAAAGCGGTTAAATATCTCAGAGCAAAATGCCGCTCTTTTCAAATACTTTGATAAGAAGTGTTCCCGTAACAATTCCCCCAACCGACTGAACAGCGTTCCCCGGCATAGAGGTAAGTGCTACACCAAACCCATATATAAAACCCTCAAATATGTAATAGCCCAAAATCATCACTATCTCTGCGACAATTGCCGCAATAATTACCGAAAGTGTCTTATTATTTAGATTGGACAGCTTTTTCATTATATAAAAAGCGACAACCGCCATCAATCCTTTCACTACCAAGGTTGCCGGTGCGTATAATACAAACCCTGACAATAAGTCTGCAAGAGCAGAACCTATACCCGATGCAATAAAACCGTAAAACGGTCCCAATGCCCAGCTTGCAAGAATAATAACCCCGTCGCCCAAATTTATATATCCGTTAGGGGTAAGCTGTATTTTAATAATCATAGTCGCAACGCATACAAGTGCCGCGAACATCGACGCCATTACAATCTTTTTTGTTTTGTTATACATTTTCGACACCTCCAAAACCAATTAAATCATATTTTACTCTCCATTCCAACTTATGTCAATATCTTATACGCCCCAATTATTATAAAATTGCAACATTTTCTAAAAAAGATTTCGAAAAAAACTTGCAAATTGGGAAATAATATGTTATAATCTTAATCGGTGTGCTTTGCACAGCAAAAAATATGTAAGGAGGGATACCGAATGAAGCAAGGAATTCATCCCGAATACAAGCAGACTACTATCAGATGTGCTTGCGGAGAGGTAATTGAGATTGGTTCTACCAAGGAAAATATCCAGGTGGAAATCTGCTCTAAGTGCCATCCTTTCTACACAGGTAAGCAGAAGCTCGTCGACACAGGCGGTCGTGTAGAAAAGTTCAACAAGCGTTTCAACAGAAAGTAAGCTTATTGTATTTATTGATTTTTTGCAAATTAAGGTTAAACCTACGCTTGGATGACCGAATCACCAACGGTTTCTCAGCGACAGGGGATCATTTATCATAGGAGGTGAAAGCAATGACAAAGGAGCGTAAGCAGGAAATTATCGCAACCTTCGCTACACACGAGGGCGATACCGGTTCTCCCGAGGTGCAGATTGCACTTTTGACAGAGAGAATTAACCACTTGAACAACGAGCATCTTAACACTCACAAGAAGGACAACCACTCAAGACGTGGTCTTCTTATGATGGTTGGTAAGAGACGTGGTCTTATGAACTACCTCAAGGAACAGGATATCGAAAGATACCGTGCCTTGGTTGCTAAACTTGGTCTTAGAAAGTAAGAAATTATGTTTATGGGCAAGCAGTTATGTTTGCCCATAAATTTGATTTTACGGAGGTATCTTAGCATATAAATAGAGCGTCTTTTATAAAAAAGCTGCTGTATTTATCTGCTGATATATCTCCGACAAAAATAAAAAAACAAAGGAGATAACAAAAATGCTTAAGACATTTGAAACAATGCTTGCAGGCAGAAAGCTAATCGTTGAAACAGGCAAAATGTGCTGCCTTTCAAACGGACATTGTCTGGTTCGTTACGGCGACACAGCGGTAATGGTGAATGTAACCGCATCAAGAATGCCCAGAGAGGGCATTGACTTCTTCCCTCTTTCAGTTGACTATGAGGAGAAGCTTTACTCGGTAGGTAAAATCCCCGGCGGATACATTAAGCGTGAGGGTAAGCCGTCAGAAAAGGCTATCCTTACCTCAAGAGTTATAGATAGACCTATCCGTCCGCTCTTCCCGGCTGACCTTCGTAACGACGTTTCGGTTGTAGCGACAGTCCTCTCGGTAGAGCATGACAATCCGCCCGAGGTTGCAGCTATGATAGGTACTTCAATCGCTCTTTCAATATCGGATATTCCCTGGGCAGGCCCGATTGGCGGTGTATGGCTCGGTCTGGTAGACGGCGAGTATGTTATTAACCCGACAGAAGCACAGCGTGAGAAATCCGAGATGCACGTTACCTTAGCAGGTACTAAGGAAAAGATTATTATGATTGAAGCAGGTGCTAACGAGGTTGCAGAGGACGTAATGCTTGACGGCATCAAGTTCGCACACAAGACTATTATCGAAATTTGCGACTTTATCGACGGTATCAGAGCAGAAATCGGCAAGCCGAAGTTTGAGTACACACCTCACACTGTTAATGCAGAGCTTTGGAATGCAATCAAGGATTTGTGCTATGACAAGATTAAGTACGCTCTTGACACCGATGACAAAAACGTTCGTGACGAGCGTATGGGCGTTATCGAAAACGAAATTATCGAAAAGCTTTCAGAGGAGTTCCCCGACCTCACAGCCGAGCTTGGCGAAATTCTTTATAAAATGCAGAAGGAGATCGTGCGTGCATGGCTTTACGAGGGCAAGCGTGTTGACGGCAGAGGTCTTGACGAGATTAGACCGCTTGCAGCAGAGGTTGACCTTTTGGCAAGAACTCACGGCTCGGGTATGTTTACCAGAGGACAGACTCAGGTTCTTACCATTGCAACACTCGCACCGCTTGCAGAGATGCAGCGTCTTGACGGTATAGACAACGAGGAGAGCAAGAGATATATGCACCATTACAACTTCCCGTCATACTCTGTCGGCGAAACAAGACCTTCAAGAGGACCCGGCAGACGTGAGATAGGACACGGTGCATTGGCTGAGCGTTCCTTAGTTCCCGTACTTCCTTCTGAGGCAGAGTTCCCGTACGCAATCCGTACTGTTTCCGAGGTTCTTTCTTCTAACGGCTCTACTTCACAGGGCTCTGTATGTGGCTCTACACTTGCACTTATGGCAGCAGGCGTTCCCATTAAGGCTCCCGTTGCAGGTATCTCCTGCGGTCTTATCACAACAGACGAGGGCTTTACCACAATGGTAGATATTCAGGGCTTAGAGGATTTCTACGGCGAGATGGACTTTAAGGTAGCAGGTACTAAAAAGGGTATCACATCAATTCAGGTTGATATAAAGAACGACGGTCTTACCTACGAGGTTATTTCCGAAGCGTTCAGAAAGACAAGAATTGCACGTTGCCACATTATTGATGATGTGCTCCTAAAGGCAATTCCTGAGGTACGTGACCATCTGTCACCGTATGCTCCGAAGGTTATGACTATGCACATCGACCCCGACAAGATTCGTGAGGTTATCGGTCAGGGCGGCAAGGTTATTCAGAAGATTGTTGCTGATACAGGTGCTAAGATTGATATTGAGGATGATGGTACAATCTATATCTTCGCTGTTGATCAGGCATCGGGCGATGCAGCACGTCAGACTATTGAGCTTATCGTAAAAGAGCCTGAGATTGGTGAGATTTACACAGGCGTTGTTAAAACAATCACCGCATTTGGTGCGTTTGTGGAAATTCTGCCGGGCAAGGACGGACTTTGCCATATCTCAAAGCTTGCACATCATCGTGTAGAGAATGTGGAGGACGTTGTTAAAGAGGGCGAGATGCTGACCGTTAAGGTTATGGACATCGATGCTAAGACAGGCAAAATCAGCCTCTCTCACAAGGATACACTCCCCAGAGAAGAGCGTCAGCCCAAAAAAACTGAAGAATAATTGTTAAGATAAAAGAACTGTCTTGCCAAATCAGCAAGACAGTTCTTTTTTATTTATTTAATTAAAGGATGGTTTTGTTACATCTGTATCTGATAAACTGTTACCTGTAGGAGAAGGCTCAGACATACTAAAATACATTCGCGCTGCCTTTGTTGTTCCAAAGTCGCGGTTAGAGCCTGTATTTTGAACCTTGTTAAACGCTTCCCTGAACATTGCATTGTGCGCTTCTTCACGGTTTAGGAGAAAATCTATGGTTTCTTTTACCTTTTTATCATCTATTTGTCTGTATAAATACTCATATACAACCTTTGCTCTTTGCTCGGATGCTATATTAGACAATAAATCTGCACACAAATCGCCCGTTACTGTTACATAATCCCCTGTCCACGAATAACCCGAGGCATTTACAAGACCCGGACTTAATCCCAACTGCACATGAGTTTGAATTTCGCCTGCAGGAACCTTGCTTGCATCAACGTCATGTCCGTTTAGTAAATTTATGGTCTGTGCTATCATTTCCATATGTCCCAGTTCTTCTGCTGCAATATCCAAAAACAAATCCTTGATTTCAGGGTCTTTAATTCGAAAGCTTTGTGACATATACTGCATTGCAGCCTTTAGTTCACCGTTTCCGCCGCCAAGTTGCTCCTGCAGAAGAGCTGCATACTGCGGATTTGGTTTCTCAACCGCTACAGGATGAAATAACATTTTTTCATGCTTAAACATAAAAGCACCTCTCTTTATTTTTTGTTTAGTATTTACTTAAAAGTTATTATTTATTCAGCATATATACCAAACAAAACATATGTACAAGGAGGCAGATTTTAGTCTGCATCCTCGCCACCGGGGCCATCTCTGCGTTCGGATTTATCGTTAGGGCGGTTTTGTCCGGTAGAAATCCATTGGTTGTCAGTTGCTGACTTTTCCGAATCCTGTTTCTTCTTGTCTTCCATAAATGCATCACCTCAAATATAGTATAACCAACTACAGATAAAAATATAAATGGCAAGCCTGTCATTTGTCATCCGTTGCCGGATTGTTAATCAGTTCGCCGTCTTTAGTAAAGCGTGACCCATGACAAGGGCAATCCCACGAGTGCTCCTGTTTGTTATACTTGAGTGCACAACCCATATGCGGGCAACGAGGAGCAGTTGGAGTTAAAAGCCCGAGCATAGATTCAACGGTATTTATTGCCAGTTGTGGATGTAGTATACTCCTTGACGGAGAAAATACATTAGCATATTTGTTTTCCTTTTCCAGAACCATATCGCATAATATCATTGCCGCCGTCATTGATGATGTCATACCCCACTTATTAAACCCTGTAGCAACATACAGATTGGGTGTGTTTTTGGAATACTGACCGATATACGGCATCCCGTCAAGCGTCATACAATCCTGCGTTGCCCATCTGTTTACCTCCTGAGAGTCAGGATAATAGGTGTTGGCAACCCGAACAAGCTCATTCCAATTCCCGCCGTTTTTTCCTGTACGGTGACTCCCTCCGCCAAGAATTAACAACTCGCCGTAACTGCGGAAAGAAAGTCCTTTTTCCGATTCATCAACATACATATTTTTAACATTCGGTGCGTCTTTTAATGCAAGCACATATGAGCGGTGCTGATACATCTTAAGAAAATATCCACCATGCTTATTGATAAACGGAAAGTGAGTTGCGACAATAATTTTCTCTGCTGCAATCTTTCCGCTATTTGTAATTGCTCCATCGGGTCTTAATTCCAGAATTTTTGTGTTTTCGTATATTTGGAGTTCTTTCGCAATTTGGTATGCAAATTTGAGCGGATGAAACTGTGCCTGGTTTTTAACCATGACAGCACCTCCGGAAACAGAAAACGGAAGCTCTGTGTTGTCAGAAAATTCAGCATCACAGCCAACTCTATTCATTGCGTAGACTTCCCTCTCGATTTTTGCTCTGTTATCAAGTGAATATACATAGGAATCACACTCTGCAAAATCACATTCAACTGTACTGCAAAGGGAGCGGTATTTATCAAGCGCCTCTTTCTGACTTTCAAAATAAAGTCTCGCTTTTTCTACGCCGTATTTTTTTATAATTTTATCATATATTAAACCGTGCTGATAGGTGATTTTCGCTGTTGTTTGTTTAGTAATCCCACAGCAGATTTTGTCCGCCTCACCAACAACGCAATCTACCCCTTTGTTTTTTAGCATATATGCGCACAAAATTCCGCACAGTCCTCCGCCTATAATCAAGAGATCGGTTTTTAGTGTCCCTTCCAAAGAATGAAATTGAGGTTGTTCTATCGCATTGCTCCATAATGATTTCATAACATCACCGTAAATCCTAACTCCAAACATACTGCATACTAATCGCAAGCTTATCTTTATGATAAAATAATTATTCCCTTTTTAATTGTTTATAATTCAGGTATTTTGTTTGACAAGTGTCAATTTTTGTGATATAATAGAAAAAACTGAATATTGGGGGGAGCTTTTAGAAAGGCTGAGAGGGAATTGTGCATTCCGACCCATGAACCTGATACGGATAATGCCGGCGTAGGAAAATATTAAAAATTGCAATTTTCGGAGATTATCTTTTAGGGTAATCTCCTTTTTTATACCTAATCCAAATCTTGAAGTTCGGTATTCAGTTAATTTTATACATAAGGAGTGTTTTTATGACAAAAACAAAAAAATTGACTTTAAGTGCGGTTCTTACAGCAATGGCTTTCGTCTTGATGATGGTCTCTAAGTTATTGCCGGAGCCTTGGACGCAGGGCGGTTCCATCACCATAGCGAGTATGACTCCCATTATTCTTGTTTCTGTGCTTTTAGGCACAAAATGGGGGCTACTTTCAGGATTTGTGTACTCACTTATCCAGATGATGACAGGCTTCTACCTTCCGCCTGTAACAACTTTTTTAAGCTTTGTAGGCGTAGTATTGCTTGATTATGTCTTTGCTTTTATGGTTTTGGGTCTTGCCGGTTTCTTTGTAAAATTAATGGGCAACAAAGCCTGGGCAATCCCTTTAAGCGGGACAATAGTTACAGGCTTAAGGTATGTAATGCACATACTTTCGGGCATTTTAATATGGGGTGCGTATGCCGACACTGATAGTGTGGCTTTATATGCTTTAACTTATAATGGCTCATATATGATACCTGAAATGATTATTACGACCGTAGTTTTGGCAATTATTGCACCTAAACTTAAGAAAAGATTAAGTGTGTAAATATTTTAGTTAACACAAAACGGACACCTTTTGGTGTCCGTTTCGTGTTGGCTCCTGATGTTGGGCAGCGACTCGCTTCGCTCGCTTGCATACTGCGTCCTACCAATCAGCCATCGCTCTCTCGGCTTCTTGGGGACTCCGCGATCTCACCAACGACAACTCTCTCAAAAACATAGTCGCACATCATCACTCTCGTTTGCTGTGCTCCTTGTTTTCTCCGAACTCAACCTCGCTTTATCTGCCACCGGCAGCGCTCGGTTTCGTTCCAATTAACAGCCTGCGGCTGTTAACCATGTAGTAGTTTAAGTCAAAGCTCAAAAGTAAAACAAAGAAG
>JAZRPK010000006.1:0-37541 GCA_045649145.1 Clostridia bacterium | reverse complement strand
GGCAACCATTATAGGTCTTTTACCAAACTGCTTTCTCACCGACAGTGCAAGCTTTCCGCTAGCTGTAGTTTTACCTGCACCCTGCAAGCCGCACATCATAATTACCGTCGGCGGATTGTTGGAAAACTTAAGTCTTTCATTCTCCGAACCCATCAAAGCTGTAAGCTCATCACGAACAACCTTAATAACATTCTGACCGGGTGTAAGCGAATCAAGCACACCTGCTTCCAACGCCTTTTCCGACACCGATTTAACAAAATCCTTAACAACCTTAAAGTTTACGTCTGCCTCTAAAAGTGCAAGCTTGACCTCACGCATAGCTGTTTTAATATCAGATTCGGTAAGCTTTCCCTTGGATTTAAGACTCTTAAACACGTCTTGCAGCTTATCGCCGAGATTTTCAAATGCCATGTTGCACCACACTTTCTAAAGGTTGTTTTTGATTTCTTCTACAAGAAATCTGATTTTTTCGGGAATATCGACATTATCGCAAATTTCTTCAAGCTCGCCTGCTATCTGATTTATTTTCATAAACCTCTCGGCAAGACCAAGCTTCTCCTCAAATTCCGAGAGCTGAACCTCTCCTCTTTTGATAAAATCCCTTGCTCCCTGACGTGAAATGCCCATATTCTCGGCAATTTCTGAAAGAGAACAATCCTCATCATAATAAGAAACTAATGCCTGTCTTTGCTTTTCGGTCAAAAGCTCACCGTAAAAATCAAGCAATACGGTCATAGTAAGATTTTTACTCATTTTACTCTACCGCCATTCTTGCCTGTAAAGGCAAAAAACTTTACAGTGGCTATTATACAAGAAAAATCCCCTTATGTCAAGGGGATTTTTCAAAAATTATTATATTTTTTTATTTAACCTCGTCCAGCTTTATAATAGAGGTCTTTTCGCAAGTATAACCCGACTCCATAACCTCTGCCATAGCTGCTGCTGTATCAAGACTTGTCATAAGCGAAACAGAGCATTCTGCTGCGGTACGTCTAATCTTAAAACCGTCAGAATGGACATCGTTACCCTTCTTGGGAATATCAATAATAAGGTCAACAATTCCACTTCTGATTACGTCAAGTACGTTAGGCACACCCTCCGAAATCTTCTTGGAAATCTGTACCTCGATGCCGTTATCCTCCAAAAGCTTACCTGTACCCGCAGTTGATATAAACTTGCAACCGAGTGCAGCGAATCTTTTAGCAAGCGGCAGGAATCTCTCCTTATCGATATCACGTACTGTCACTAAGATTGTACTTCCTGCTGTGGGGATGGTTGTACCCGCTGCCACAAAGCCTTTGTACATAGCCTCAACAAATGTTTCGCCAACACCTAAAACCTCGCCTGTTGAACGCATTTCAGGTCCTAAGCTTACCTCAACTCTCGGCAGCTTTTCGGTCGAGAAGACAGGCACCTTAACCGCAACGGTATTTGTCTGGGGTGCAATACCAGACTCATATCCCATACTCTTTAAGCTCTCGCCGAGCATAATTCTTGTAGCAATGTCTATAACAGGTACGTTTGTAACCTTTGTTATATACGGAACAGTACGGCTTGACCTGGGGTTAACTTCGATGATGTAAAGCTCATCCCTGTACTCGATAAACTGAATGTTTATCATACCGATAACCTTGAGTTCCCTTGCTATTCTGTATGTTACATCCATAATCTCAGCTATAATCTTGTCGCTGATATTCTGCGGCGGATAAATGGATATCGAGTCACCTGAGTGAACTCCGGCTCTTTCCAGATGCTCCATAATACCGGGGATAAGCACATCCTCGCCGTCGCAAATCGCATCAACCTCAAGCTCTCTGCCGCCTAAATAGCGGTCGATAAGAACAGGGTTTTTGGTATCGTTTTTGAATGCGTTTGTAAGATAGTTTACAAGGTCGGTTTCGTTTCTTGTAATTTCCATACCCTTACCGCCGAGCACGTATGACGGACGAACAAGCAGCGGATACTCAAGCTTATTTGCCTCTTTTACACCCTCCTCGACACTCCATACAGCCTTACCCTTTGGTCTCTTGATATCAAGCTTTTCCAGAATTTCGTCAAACTTTTCTCTGTCCTCTGCCTCATCAATCTGCTCGGGCTGTGTTCCGAGTATAGGAACATTCATCTCTGCAAGGAAGTTTGCAAGCTTAATAGCTGTCTGACCGCCAAACTGCAGAATAACACCCTCAGGCTTTTCAAGCTCAATTATGTTATATACATCTTCCTCTGTGAGTGGCTCGAAGTAAAGCTTGTCCGAAGTGTCAAAGTCTGTGCTGACAGTTTCGGGGTTATTGTTTATTGTAATTGTTTCTATTCCTGCCTTTTTAAGAGCAAACACGCTGTGGACGCTGCAGTAGTCGAACTCGATACCCTGACCTATTCTGATAGGTCCTGAGCCGATTACAATAACCTTTCTCTTATCTGATGGGATAGCTTCATTTTCGTTGTCATAAGTTGAGTAATAGTAAGGCGATACAGCCTCAAACTCACCTGCACAGGTATCAACCTTCTTATAAACAGGAATAACATCAAGCTTTTTACGAAGCTTGTAAATCTCGGGTACAGAAACGCCCAAAAGCTGAGCTAAGCCCCTGTCGGAAAAGCCCATTTTCTTAAAGCGGCGCATTGTGTCCTTGTCAAAGTCGGCAAGTGTGAGCTTTTTAACCTCTTCCTCAGCGTCTACAATGTTCTTAATCTTCTTTAAGAAGAACTTATCCATAATAGTTATCTTGGCAATTTCATCAATCGGATAATCACGGCGGATAAGCTCTGCAAGGTCAAAGAGTCTCTCGTCATCAGGAGTTGCAACTCTTTTGATAAGCTCGTCTAAGCTTCTTTCCTTAGATGCCTTGTGTTCAAGTGTATACTGACCTATTTCAAGTGAACGTACGCCCTTTAGAAGTGATGCCTCTAAAGTGCTTCCAATCGCCATAACCTCACCTGTTGCCATCATCTTTGTTCCGAGATTTCTCTTAGCGCCAAAGAATTTATCAAACGGCCACTTGGGTATCTTTGTTACAACATAGTCGATTGACGGCTCAAAGAATGCGTATGTCTTGCCAGTTACAGCATTTTTAATCTCGTCAAGATTATATCCGAGCGCAATCTTTGCAGCAATCTTTGCGATAGGATAACCTGTTGCCTTAGACGCAAGTGCAGAAGAACGGCTAACTCTCGGGTTAATCTCAATAACAGCATACTCAAAGCTGTCGGGGTTTAATGCAAACTGTACGTTACAGCCGCCCTTGATTTCGATTGAATTGATGATATCAAGTGCTGCGGTTTTGAGCATCTGGCACTCTTTATCTGCAAGGGTAAGTGCAGGTGCGACTACTATCGAGTCACCTGTATGAACACCGACAGGGTCAATATTCTCCATACTGCAGACTGTCATACAGTTTCCCGCACCGTCACGGATAACCTCAAACTCGATTTCCTTCCAGCCCTTAATGGATTTTTCCAAAAGCACCTGACCGACTCTTGAAAGGTGCAGACCTTGAGATAGGATTTCCTCAAGCTGAACTTCGTCCTCTGCAATACCGCCGCCTGTACCGCCCAGAGTGTAGGCAGGTCTTACAATTACGGGATATCCGATTTCTTGAGCAAACTTAAAGCCGTCCTCTAAGTTGGTAACAATCGCGCTCGGTGCAATAGGCTGATTTGTACGCTCCATCAGACGCTTAAAGCTGTCTCGGTCCTCACCCTCCTTGATAGACTCAATAGAAGTTCCTATAACCTTCATATTGTATTTATCAAGAATTCCTCTGTCATAAAGCTCACAGGTAAGGTTTAGGCCTGTCTGACCGCCCATACCGGCAATTACACTGTCGGGGCGTTCACGTTCAATAACCTTTTCAATATATTCAATGGTAAGCGGCTCGATATAAGTTTCCGAAGCCATACCTCTGTCTGTCATAATTGTAGCAGGGTTGGAGTTAATGAGTACAACCTCAATGCCCTCCTCCTCAATCGCACGGCACGCCTGTGTTCCTGAATAGTCAAACTCTGCCGCCTGTCCGATTACAATAGGACCTGAGCCGATTACAAGTACCTTTTTTATGCTTTTATCTAATGGCATACTATTTGTCCTCCTTGCCTAAAAATTCATCAAGTATATATCCGTCACCGAACGAGCGGTCGCTGCCCTTTAATCTGAACTGTACGCACTTAACCTTCAAGGACTCGCACTCGATACCCTCGCAGCTGCCGTCATTTACGTTGGTATAGGATACCGAAACATTTGAAGGAACCTCTGTTACAACATAATCGTGGCACTGAGATGTGATAAGAGTTTTTCCTGTTTTGATATTCTTAACAGGATAATTCTCTCCGTGGTGTCCAAACGGCATTTTCTCCACCTTGCAGCCAAGAGCAAGCGCTATTACAAGATGTCCTGTACAATTACCGCATACGGGCACCTTTCCGACAATTTCCTTTAATGTATCAATCGTGCCGGGTGCATTTTCGGGATTTCCCGGTCCGCTTGTAACAAATACCACATCAGGCTTAATAGACATAATCTCGTCAGCCTTTGCGTTTGCAGGGAAAACAGTAACCTTGCAATTTCTGTCTGCAATTGCTTTTAGTGTACTTTCCTTTGTGCCAAGGTCGATAACAGCGACATTTGTGTCACCTGTCTCGGAATATTGGTATGTCTTATCTGTTGTAGTACGCATTATAACATCAGAATTATCAAGCTTATCCATTCTTGCCTTAGCATCTGTGTCCGAAACCTCGCCCATAACGATTGCACCCTTCATAGTGCCGTTATCTCTTATCGCCCTTGTAAGTGCTCTGGTGTCAATGCCGCAAAGTCCTACAACACCCTGCTTCTTCAAAAACTCATCTATTGTCATTTCGCATCTGAAATTAGACGGGAAGTCACACTTTTCACGTACAACAACAGCTGTCATAGCCGCTTTCTTTGATTCGTTATCAAAGCTGTTCGCACCATAATTACCCAGCAGTGGGAATGTCAATGTAACAATCTGACCTGCAAAAGCCGGGTCGGTAATAGTTTCCTGATACCCGCCCATTCCTGTTGTAAATACAACCTCACCGACAACCTCACGCTCATCGCCGAAAAGCTCGCCGGCAAAACGCATTCCGTTTTCCAAAATCAATTCTGCCTTCATTATATCTTCCTCCTTGCAGTATTTTGCTCAAAAAAAAGACAATGATAAAAGCAACTACTTCATCATCGTCTGAATTTGTCAAATGAAAAACCAAATGTAACAGGTAAGATATTTATTTGCTTAAACAGTACGCCCATCACATTTGCTCCTCAATCCTTAATTTTTATATATTCTAACACTTAGGAGCAATTTTGTCAAGTAATTTTACTTAAAAATATTGTCTAATTTTTATACTTGAAATCTATACACTCTTTTGATATAATATATAATAAATTTTTGAAGGGTTGGTACTATAATGCTTAAAAAAATAATCGCGTTACTAATTACTATTGTTTTGACATTCAACTTCATGGTTGCTTTTGCCAACAACGTTACCATTATGTTTAACGGCAGCGAAATGCAGCTTGACACTAATGCGTACATAAAAGACGAGCGTACAATGGTACCGCTAAGAGGTGTGTTTGCGGCAGTCGGTGCAACTGTCAGCTGGGATAAGGAGTCAAGAACAGCTATTATTGCAAAACCAAACGGCGATGATGTGACCTTCATTTTTCTCCAGATTGGCTCTGATAAGGCTTTTGTAAATTCGGAAGAAAAGCAGCTTGATGCTCCTGCAGAAATCGTTAATGAACGCACAATGGTGCCGCTGCGTTTTATTATGGACGAGCTGGGTGCAACGGTGGAATGGGACGAAACCACACGCACAGTATACATCAACAACTAAAATAACAGAGGTTTACTATGACATATCTTGAAAATATCGGTGCAAGGGCAAAAACAGCAGCAGCTAAGCTTGCTCTTGTAAGTAAAACCGAAAAAAATAATGCGCTCCTTGCAGCAGCAGATGCACTTGCCAAAAACAAGGCTTTTATCCTTTTAGAAAACGAAAAGGATATATCATCTGCAAAGGACAAGGGCGTCAAGGACTCGCTTATAGACAGGCTCCGCCTTACAGATGACAGAATAGAGTCGATGGCTGACGGCCTTAGGGACATTGCAGCGCTTGATGACCCAGTAGACGAGGTTATATCAATGAAAGAGCGCCCCAACGGCCTTATCATAGGTCAAAAGCGAGTGCCTTTGGGCGTTATCGGAATTATTTACGAATCACGCCCCAATGTTACGGCTGACGCATTTGGTCTTTGCTTTAAGACATCAAATGCAGTTATCTTGCGTGGCGGCAGTGAT
Organism: Clostridia bacterium; assembly: GCA_045649145.1. GTDB lineage: Bacteria > Bacillota > Clostridia > UBA1381 > UBA1381 > HGM11525. The sequence continues at coordinate 31,221 of JAZRPK010000006.1, read as the reverse complement.
GCAATAAATTCAAACAAGGCAATTTGCAAGGTTTTGTGCCAGTCGCTCGAAGAGTCCAAAATCACGCCCGATGCTCTCATTCTTATAGAAGACACTTCAAGAGAAACCGCAACCGAGCTTATGCGTCTTAACAAATACATAGACGTTTTAATCCCTCGTGGCGGTGCAGGTTTGATTTCCACTGTTGTTAATAACAGCACAATTCCTGTTATTGAAACAGGCACGGGCAATTGCCATATCTTTGTAGATGAATCTGCCGACTGTGAAATGGCTTGCAATATAATAGAAAATGCCAAAACTCAGCGCACAGGTGTTTGCAACGCCTGCGAGTCGCTGGTGGTGCACGAAAAAGCAGCTCACCTGCTCCCCGCTATTGCCAAAAGTCTTATTGCAAAGGGTGTACAAATCAGAGGTTGCGAAAAGACTATTAGTATTTTACCCGACGCAGTACCTGCGACCGAGGACGATTGGGGAACCGAATACTTAGACCTTATTATCTCCTGCAAGATTGTCGCAGATATTAACGAGGCAATCTCACATATAAACCGATATAATACAGGTCATTCGGAGGCTATAATCACAAATTCTTATGAAAATTCCCAAAAGTTTTTGAAAGAGATTGACGCCGCTGCTGTTTATGTAAATGCATCGACTCGCTTTACCGACGGCTTCGAGTTTGGCTTAGGTGCAGAAATCGGCATCAGCACGCAAAAGCTGCACGCACGAGGCCCAATGGGGATTGAGGCTCTTACAACAACAAAAAATATCATATATGGAAACGGTCAGATAAGAAAATAAACCAAAAAGAGTACTTCGACTTGAAGTACTCTTTATTTATCCCAAAACGAGCATAACCGCTGTCAAAACAGCAAGAAAACCAAAGTTATACAGCGAAAACATACCGATATAGTATTTAGTCTTTTGCGGGTTATGCTTTACATACTCTCTAAATGTAATAAGGCTTGCCAGTGATGAAATCAACGTGCCTACTCCGCCGATATTTACTCCAACTAACAAGTCGGCGTAATTTTCGGTAAACTGTGACAGAAGTATTGCCGTCGGAACATTGCTTATAACCTGACAGGACAGGATGCTCATCAGCAGCGTGCTTTTATCCAAAAGAGCAGAAAACAAATCCCTCACCACTCCTATTCTCGCCATATTCCCCGCAAAAACAAAGAAAAATACAAAAGTCAAAAGCAATGGATAATCAACCATCTTAAGCGCTTTTCTGTCTGCAATAATAAGCACTGCCGGAATTACAACAAGCCCTATCCAATAAGGTATTCCCCTGAAGACAATCATTATTGACAGTGCAAACAGCAACAGATACAACAATGTCTTCTTTGGATTTAGTATAACCTTTTCATTTTCCAGCTTTAATTCTTCCGATTTCACGAACAAAACACAGCATAGTGTGATAATTACTACAGATACAACAAACGGCAATGCCATTATCCTGATAAATTCCAGATTGGGAATATCAAATGCAGAATACAAATATAAATTCTGCGGATTACCAAACGGTGTCAGCATACCTCCCAGATTAGCGGCGATATTTTGCATTATAAAAGTAAATGCCATATATTTTTCTTTGCCTGTTGATATTAATACAAAATATCCCAAGGGTAAAAATGTCAACAGCGCCATATCATTTGCAATAAGCATAGAGCCGATAAATGTTATATACACAAGTGCAAGTATAGCCAGTTTGGCATTTTTGAAAAGCTGTACAATCTTTCTTGCAAGCATATAGAAAAAATTAATATTCCTAAGAGCGCAAACGACAGCAAGAACACAAAACAAACACGCAAGAGTTTTGAAGTCGAAATATCCCAAATAGAGTTTATCGACAGGTACAATAACAGAGGTCACTATTGCCACAACCATAGCGATAAACATAACAGCATTCTTCCTGATAAAATCCCTTACCACCAATATATAATCCCCTTTTTTACAAAACAAAAGAGTACAGATTAAATAACTGTACTCTTTTTCTCAGTTATTTTAAGTTTGAAAGCGTTACTTAACAACAATATTTACAAGCTTGCCCGGTACTACGATTGTTTTTACAACAGTTTTGCCGTCTACAAGCTTTTTAACAGCGTCACTTTCCGAAACCAGCTTTTCAATGCCGGCTTTGTCAAGGTCAGCGGCAATCATCATTTTATCTCTGATTTTGCCGTTAATCTGAACAACAATCTCTACCTCGCTGTCAACAGTTAAAGCCTCGTCATACTCGGGCCAAGGAGAAACTGACAAAAGTCCTCCCTTGCCGTACATTTCCCAAAGCTCCTCCGTCATATGCGGTGCGACGGGGTTTAGAAGTGTAATAAGGGTTAAAAACTCACCCTTTGTAACGCTGCCCGCCTTGTAGAAATCATTAACAAGACTCATAAGTGCGGCAATACCTGTGTTGAACTTCATCTTCTCGTAATCATCGCCGACCTTTTTGATGGTCTTGTGCATATTAGAGCAAAGCTCCTTGCTATAGCCTTCCTCATCTGTTATCATATCCTGCAAATTCCATACACGCTCTAAGAACTTATAACAGCCCTTAAGACCGTCCTGTGACCACGGTGTCGACTGGTCAAATGCACCGATGAACATCTCGAAGGTACGAACTGCATCTGCACCAAAATCGTTAACAACCTCATCAGGATTTACTACATTTCCTCTCGACTTGGACATCTTCTCGCCGTTTTCGCCCAAAATCATACCGTGTGATGTACGGCGCATATACGGCTCTTTAGTTGGAACAATGCCAATGTCATAGAGGAACTTGTGCCAGAATCGTGAATAGAGCAGATGAAGTGTTGTATGCTCCATACCGCCGTTATACCAGTCAATCGGTGTCCAGTAATCAAGCGCTTCCTTTGATGCAAGAGCATCATTATTATGCGGGTCAATGTATCTTAAGAAATACCAGCTTGAGCCTGCCCACTGCGGCATTGTATCTGTTTCACGCTTTGCCTCTCCTCCACAATGAGGACAGGTAGTGTTTATCCAGTCTGTAGCCTTTGCAAGCGGCGATTCACCATTCTCGCCCGGCTCAAACTCGTCAATTTCGGGAAGTTCAAGAGGTAGCTGCTCCTCAGAAACGGGCACCCAACCGCATTTTTCGCAGTAAACCAAGGGTATCGGCTCGCCCCAATAACGCTGACGTGAGAAGAGCCAGTCACGAAGCTTGTAATTTACCTTCTTTTTGCCGAGCCCCTTTTCCTCAAGCCATTTTATCATAGCGGGTATAGCCTCTTTGACAGGCATACCGTCTAAGAATCCCGAATTTACCATATTGCCTTTGTATACATCGGTATAGGCAGCCTTTTGTACATCTTCGCCGCCCGATACAACCTCAATAATCGGAAGATTGAATTTCTTAGCAAAATCCCAGTCACGTTCGTCGTGTGCAGGAACTGCCATAATAGCGCCTGTACCATAAGTTACAAGAACATAATCTGAAATAAATATCGGCAGCTTGTTTCCGTTTACGGGGTTTATCGCATATACACCCTTTAGCTGAACGCCAGTCTTGTCCTTTGCAAGCTCGGTACGCTCGAACTCTGACTTTTTGCCTGCGAGTGTAATATAATCCTTGATTTCTTCAGCATTTTCCAATGACGGCAAAAGCTTTTCTACAAGCTTATGCTCAGGAGCTAAAACAACATACGTAGCACCAAAGAGTGTATCGGCTCTGGTGGTATATACAACCATCTCGTCACCTGAGGTAAGCTCAAACTTAACCTCTGCGCCTTCCGAGCGGCCTATCCAGTTTTTCTGCTGTGTCTTTACTCTTTCGATATAGTCAACATCATCGAGGTCATTGATGAGTCTTTCGGCATACTCGGTAATTTTAAGCATCCATTGACTCTTTCTGCGCTGTACAACCTCGCTGCCGCAACGCTCACAGACGCCGTTTACAACCTCTTCGTTAGAAAGACCGACCTTACAGCCTGTACACCAGTTAATCGGCATCTCCTGCTTATATGCAAGACCCTTCTTAAAGAGCTGGAGGAATATCCACTGAGTCCACTTATAATACTCGGGGTCGGTGGTATTTACCTCACGTGACCAGTCAAATGAGAAGCCGAGCATCTTCAGCTGTCTGGTAAAGTTTGCGATATTGTTTTTGGTAACAATCTTCGGATGAATTTTATTTTTAATAGCAAAATTTTCGGTCGGAAGTCCGAATGCGTCCCATCCGATAGGATACAGCACGTTATAACCCTGCATTCTGCGCTTTCTTGAAACTATATCAAGTGCGGTATAGCTTCTGGGGTGACCAACGTGAAGTCCCTGACCTGACGGATACGGAAACTCAATAAGCGCATAGAACTTAGGCTTATCACTGCCTGTTTCAGCGTGGAAACAGCCCGCTTCCTCCCACTTTTTTTGCCACTTCTTCTCAATTTCAGAAAAGTTATAGCTGCCCATTTACAAACACCCTTTCAAAATATAAATATCAGTTATCTTCTTTTATACCTGTTTCAATTCTCGGAGCATCGTCCCAAAGCTTTTCCAAAGCATAGAACTGACGTGTTTCCTCCTGCATTATATGGATAATAATGTCATTATAGTCCATAAGCACCCAGCTACCATTGGTATAGCCTTCTTTATGCGCACAGTTAATGCCGAGCTCCTCCATCTTTTCCTCAACATTGTCAACGCACGCACGTACCTGCGGCTCGGAGCCACAGGTGCAAATCACAAAATAGTCACCGAGCGATGTAAGCTTTGATATATCCAGAACATCTATATTTTTTGCTCTTTTATCGTCAAGAGCGTTTACTATCGTCTTAATTCTCTCCATTACTTCACATCCCTTCAAAGTCTTATAATACTACATTTTCCCTCATTTGTCTATATATAATTTCTACAAATTTCTGCTAAGCTGACCTTTTAACGCATATGCCATAGGATGCACCACAGCCCCCTTTGCACTGTTAAAGCTGATTGTTGACTCTATGCACATAAGCATCGCTTTGCCAAGGTTTTCAAACGCTGTCTTTCTGATGTTATCAACCCCAGGAAAGCTTCTGCCCTCCTCGCACATATCGGCAACAAATATTATCTTTTCAAACAGAGTCATATTTGGCTTTCCTACAGTATGACATCTTATAGCGGAGGTTAGTTCCCCCTCTTTAACCCCAAACAGACATTTGACAATTTCTGCACCAAGCTTTGGGTGGACAAGTTGAGGAATGGTACGCTCTATCGGGTCTAATTCAGCCTCAAGCTCGTCGCACATTTTAAGAGCATCCTCGTAAGGTATACACTTTGCAGCATCGTGCAGGAGTCCCGCACGCTCTAAAAGATTGCTGTCCTCGCCGTATCTTTCGCCAAGCTTCTTCGCCATATCCGCTACACCAATGCTGTGCTTTAGTCTGTTGGCGCTTAGTATTTCTTTAAGGATTTCCATATCACTCTTCCCAGAGAGATATAGTTTGTACCTTTTTATGAAATCATAAACATCCTGCGGTATATTCTCTTTCATATATTCCGGTGTAGCCCGTAAGCTCGTTGACGATGTGTCAAAATATGGTCCGTCAATTCTGACAATGTCTGCACCATACCTGTTTTTGATATACTCGTAGTTGTGCTCTTTTCCCCTGCCATAAACAGCAAGGGTAGCGAGCTTTGCTATAACGTCGGGCTTGTACCAATCCTGAAAATAGTCAAGCGAATCGCCGCCCATTATAAAATACAGCTTATCATCAGGATAAATACTCTTAAAATACTCAAGAGTTGTAGCAGTATACGAATACTCTTTCCTTTTCACCTCAAAATCGCAGGCAATAAGCTTGTCCTTACCTTTTATAGCCTTTTTGAGCATTATATGCCGCAATTTCGCATCAGGTATGTCAAGCTCCTTTTTATGCGGCGGATTGCCGCCTGTCAGCATTATAACAAAATCAAGTCCTAAAGTGTTACACGCATATTCAGCAATAGAAATATGAGCGTTATGCACAGGATTAAATGTGCCGCCGAACAAACCTATTTTCCGCATTTTGCGCTACTCCCCTTTATTTTGAAGGAAATTTTATCTGATGGTTTTCCTTTTTGATTGCTCTTTTGAACAGTACAAATTTTGCACCAATCGCCTGAACACAGTCAGCATCAAGCTTTGCGGCAATTTCGTTACCGCATTCCTTTGTGTCAAGAAGTGCAGTTTCAAGGATTTTCACCTTGATAAGCTCTCTCGCCTCAAGGACAAGTGCAAGCTGTTTTATAGTTTCGTCGGTTACACCCTCCTTGCCGATTATAAAAACGGGCTGCAAACCGTTTGCGAGCGAGCGTAAATATGCACGTTGTTTACTTGTCAACATTTTTTTGTTCTCCTTCTACAAATTTTGCCTCAAGCCTGTATATTGGCATTCCCTGCTCGGAAAATTTCTGTTCATACTCGGTCATCACGTTGCCTTCAAAATCAGAATTGTGCAAATCGAGTGAGATGTTCGACATAATAAAATCTCTGTCTGCAGCGAAAGAATTTAATGAGAATTCAAAAAGTCCTCTATTGTCTGTCTTAAAGCAAAGCTTTCCGCCTTTTATGAGAATTTTTTTGTATACATTTAAGAAATTGGCGTGTGTAAGACGGCGTTTTGCCTGTTTCTTTTTCTTCCACGGGTCAGAGAAATTAAGGTATATGCGGTCAATTTCTCCTTCTAAAAAGCACTCACTAAGCATAGACGCATCGCATATTATAAACCGCAGATTAGGATAATCACCATCGGCAGTTTTCTCAAGTGCCATAAGTATCACGTCTGGTATAACATCAACTGCGATAAAGTTTACATCAGGGTGGAGTTTTGCCATCTCGGAGATAAATTTGCCCTTGCCACTTCCTATCTCAATGTGGATAGGATTGGAATTATCGAACAGCTTGCTCCATTCTCCCTTATGCTCCTCGGGATTTTTTATAAGTCTTTCACTGACACGCTCAAGCCGCTCATCACGGTTGCGTTTTTTTCTCATTCGCATATCATTTTTCCCCTTTATGAGTTGTCCTCGGATAATTATATATCAAATTAAAAAAAAAGACAAGAGCATTTTAGTATTTTTGTCTTGACAAATAAGAAATTTAGTGTTAAAATATAAAAGCTTTGTGAAAGCACAAAACTTAATATGCGCCTGTGGCGGAATTTAAGTGAGATTCCAAATCTTCGATTTGGTTAATCGAACTTATGCAGCGAGGCTTTTAGCCGAGTCGCTGGCAGACTTGTCTGACATTTCCGCAATAAGTGCAGATTAAAACTTAATATGCGCCTGTGGCGGAATTGGCAGACGCGCTAGACTTAGGATCTAGTGTCCCCGACGTGAAGGTTCAAGTCCTTTCAGGCGCACCACAAAAGAACAACCATATTGGTTGTTTTTTTGTTTGTAATCCAAAAGGACGCAGAACCGTAGGTGAAATAAGTGAGACTCCAAGAAGTCGAGTGCCAGCGACGACTGATTGGTCAGTCGAACTTATGCAAGCGAACGCAGTGAGTCGCTGTCCTTTCAGGCGCACCAAAAAAGCAACCCGTGAGGGTTGTTTTTTTGTACTTTTATCTTTTCTCTCTTCTCTCTTCACTATTCTCTAAAAATTCTTGTTTCCAGATAGCAACCCGTGAGGGTTGTTTTTTTGTCGAGTTTTGCAAGACGGTTTTTGGTATTCGACAAAAGCTTACCGGATTTTTCAAAGGCATTTATGTTATTATGTATATTACACAAGCACATCAAAAAGGAGGACAGGCTATGAGCATTACAAAAACAGAGAAAAACACTCTGCTTGTAGAAGTTGCAGGCGAGCTTGATGATCATATGGCAGGAAAAGTGCGTCGCGAGATAGACAAAGCATTAGACACAGATATTAAAAATATAATTTTTGATTTCTCAAAGCTTACATTTATGGACAGCTCAGGTGTAGGTATGATTATCGGAAGATACAAAAAAATACAAAAACACAGCGGTAGGCTTTTAATAGCATCGCCAAAGCCGCAAGTTAAGCGGATTTTGGAAATGTCAGGACTGACTAATATTATCAAGATTGAATCAAGTGTTAAGCAAGCAATTAAAAAGATGTGAGGTGAGGATATGGAAAACAGATTTGATATGGAATTTATCGGAATATCCGAAAATGAGGGATTAGCGCGCACCGTGACTTCTGCCTTTGCAGCAATGTTAGACCCGACGGTAGAGGAATTGGCAGAGCTTAAAACTGCAGTTTCCGAGGCGGTAACAAATGCCATTGTACACGCATACCCTGAAGACAGGGGCATTGTCGGGCTTTCCGGCAGAATAAACGGAAGAAAAGTATACATAACCATAAGCGACAACGGCATCGGCATACCCGATGTTGAGCGTGCAAGAGAGCCTCTTTATACAGGAAAACCAGAGGAAGAGCGGTCGGGTCTTGGGTTTTCAATAATGGAAAGCTTTTGCGACAGAATAGACGTTACAAGCAGTATAGGCGAGGGCACTGTCGTTACCCTTATAAAGAGCTTCGCAGGCGCCAAGGGACAGGAATAGCCGATGGACAGAAATACTATGCTTATAGAGCGGTCGAGGCAGGGCGACACAGAGGCATTAGACCTTTTTTGCCGTGAGAATATGCGGCTTGTCCAAAGTCTTGCCGCACGTTTTACCGGACGAGGCACCGAGCTTTGCGACCTGATACAGATAGGAAGCGTCGGACTTTTGAAGGCTGTTTCAAACTTTGACTTAACACGTGGTCTTAAATTTTCCACATATGCAGTGCCGGTAATCACCGGTGAGATAAAACGATTTTTAAGAGATGACGGCATTGTCCGTGTTTCAAGAGGTTTGAAGGAGCGCAGCAGGCTCATAGCAAACGCCGAGGAGGAATTGAGGCGGCGCTTAGGTCGTGAGCCTACCGTGTCCGAAGTAGCTTCGAAATGCAATATAACTGTCGGGGAGCTGACAGAGGCATTAGATGCCTGCACTCCTGTCGAATCAATCGACGCTCCGGCTGATGGTAACGTTAATTTGTCCGAGCGGATAGGTTTCTCGGAAGAGGATAGAATAATCAATCGAATTACCGCAGCAGAGCTTTTATCAAGCCTTTCTAAAAGAGAGAGACAGGTAATTGTTATGCGCTATCTCGAGGGCAAAACGCAAAGCGACGCAGCACAGAGAATTGGTGTATCTCAGGTACACGTATCACGAATTGAGCGGACTGCGCTTTCAAAGCTTCGCTCTAAGATAGCGGAATAAGCTGGATATGGTCGGTAAATACCAACAGCTTCGCTCTTGAATAGGGCGAAACGGGCACCCACACTACCGCCTCCTGCTTCATAAAGTTGTTATAAATCTCAAGCCTGACACTGCCCGGGGCAATTTGTCTTAGCTCAGTTTTATAACCTATCGGAATATCGGGGAAAATTACACCGTCCGTACCGCATATTGTTATGGTCGGGAAGTCGGTGCGATTCTCCGCCATAAGAAATGAATACACGGCTCTCACGCTCCTTCATTACTAAAGTATGCCGTAATATTAAAAAGTGTGTGCTAAAAAGGGAGCCTTTGCACTTTAGAAAAGCAAACACTCCCTTTATACTTTATTATTCTGTTTTATAAAGTCCCTTATCTCCTCTTCACAACTTTCTATCTCCTCCATCAGCTCGCGTGCAGTAACACGCCAAGCACCATGGCCGAAGATTATCATTTGCTCCAAATTATCAGACGTTGCAACTCTTACACGATAGTTTTTACAAAGCTCCTTGGTAGTCTTTTCGATATACGCATCAGCAGTTTCCGCTTCCTTTGTATAGACGATGCTTATGCCGTGTACCCTTTCCACCTCACGCCTTTCGCCCTTGACCTTATATGCGTCAAATACAAGTATAACATTATTCTCTCTCATTGCCTGATACCCTGCAACTCTTGCTGTAAGAACATTTCTTGCATCTTCCAGACTTTCATCTGCAATCCTTTTAAGTTCATCACAGGCAAAAATTATATTATAGCCGTCTATGAGAAGATACTCTTCCTTTATAACTATCGGCTTCGGCTTATATTCTTTCTGCTCTTTCACAGTACGGATTATTCCGTGTGATTTTTGCGTTATCTTGCCGTAGGTTTGTTCAAAAATCCGCAAAAGCTCGTCATCGCTGTACGTATTTGTACGTGCTGTATGAACCCTCGCCTCCGAATGAGCCGTTTCCTTTTTAATCACAGGCAGGTGCATATGCTCAAACACCTTGTCCCATTTTACAACAAAGCCGCTGCCGTGCGAGCAAAAAACCGAATCGGGTGTGTTTTCGGTATCAGCTTCAGGGTTATAGGCGTAGCTTTCTACTACTTCGCTTTGCTTTTTGCACGGCTCGTAGCCCTTAAAGCTAACAGAAAGCCGTCCTCTGCCATGAGTATATGCGGTTACGCTTTTATGATAATCACGTACTGCACCAACAGGGGCACTACCCGTAATAACCGAATTATCACCGATTGTATCGGGTGCATCAAAGACTGCATCCATCTGTTGCAGGTCGGTCATAGCTCTGCCTGTATTCTCTAACGGCACTTCAAGGCGAAAAGCCGCAAACGGCTCAAGCAGCACTCCCTCCGCCTGCATCAGCCCCTGCCTTAATGCACGATAGGTCGCTTGTCTGAAATCGCCGCCCTCGGTATGCTTTTGATGTGCTCTACCATTTACCAGCGTAATTTTAATGTCGGTTATCGGTGCACCTATAAGAGTACCTATATGCACCTTTTCCTCAAGGTGCGTCATAATAAGTCTTTGCCAGTTTCTGTCAAGGGTATCCTCGCTGCATTTTGATTTTATCTGTATGCCGCTGCCGCGTTCGGCAGGCTCCAGCAAGAGATGCACCTCTGCATAGTGCCTTAAAGGCTCATAATGACCTACACCCTCAACAGTATCAGCGATAGTTTCCTTGTATATGATACTTCCCTCTTCAAACTCAACCTCCAGCGCAAAACGGTCACTGAGTATTCGTTTTAGTACCTCCATCTGTACCTCGCCCATAACCTGCACGTCAAGCTTCTGTAGTCTGTCATTCCACACTACATTAAGCTCCGTTTCCTCCTGCTCCAATCGTCTTAATACCGCAAGAGCGTTATGAACATCTGCACCCTCGGGGAGTTTTAGCGAGTAGGAGAAAATTGGCTCGGTCATCAGCGAGTGCACACTTTCTTCGATACCTATTCCCTGCCCTGCTGCGACCTTGCTAAGTCCCATTACAGCACACACCTCACCGGCATAGACCTCCTGAACGCTGTTGTACTTTGCACCCTGATATATTCTTATTTCATTTACCTTTTCTTCGTCAATTACCGACTTCACCTTTAGAGAGCCGCTTGTGACTTTCATATAAGCCATACGCCTGCCGCTTAAATCCTCTGCAATCTTAAATACAGATGCACCAAATTTCTCTCCGACTGAACGCTGCTTAGTCAAACGGTCAATTACCTTTAGGAACTCATCCACGCCCTCAGTCTTTAACGCAGAGCCGAAAAAGCATGGGAACAGCTTTCTTGATAAAACAGTCCTCGACAATGACTCATCACAAAGCGTAGCCGTGTTTGTGTATTCTTCTAAAAGATAATCGGATAATATAGCCGCATTTTCTGCAAAATCATCTCCAAGAAAATCAATGCAACCATCATTCAGTCTATTCTGCAACTCAGATAAAACCTTATCTTTATCGGCTGTCGGCAAATCCATTTTGTTTACAAATATAAATGTCGGTATGTCATAATGCTCAAGTAATTTCCACAGCGTTTCGGTATGACTCTGCACACCGTCTGTAGCGCTGATAACCAGTATTGCATAGTCAAGCACTCTTAAAGTGCGTTCCGTTTCAGCAGAAAAATCAACGTGGCCGGGTGTATCAAGCAGCGATATTTTCGTGTCCCCAAAAGAGATGACCGCCTGCTTTGAAAAGATGGTAATTCCCCTGTCACGTTCAATTTCGTCAGTGTCTAACAATGTATCACCGTAATCCACTCTGCCAAGTCTTCTTATCTCGCCCGCCTTATAGAGCATAGCCTCCGAAAGCGTCGTCTTCCCGCTGTCTACGTGTGCAAGTATTCCGACAGTTATTCTTTTCAAATTGCGTCACCTCCTCTTTTCTCGATTAAGATTATTATACCGAAAATACTCCTCTTTTGCAAGCAATAAATAAATTCGATATAAATTGGATATACTTATAAAAACGAAAAAAGGAGTGCTATTTAATGTTTCGTGGAAAGGTGGCCGTAATAGGCTCAGGCCTTGTCGGCTCAACAACAGCATATACTCTTATGCTCGGAGGATTGTTTTCCGAAATTGTAATAATTGACATTAACAAAAAAAAGGCAGAGGGTGATGCTCTGGACATTGCCCACGGAGTATCCTTTGTTAAGCCTGTAAACGTCTATGCAGGCGATTACGCCGACTGCAAGGACGCTGATATTATTATCATTACTGCAGGTGTAGCTCAAAAAGAAGGCGAAACAAGGATAGACCTTCTTAAAAGAAATATCGAGGTTCTCAAAAGTATTATAGAAGGGATTTCGGCATATGCGCCCGATGACGTGATACTCTTAACAGTAACAAATCCTGTAGATATTTTAACCTATGCCACCTACAAGCTGTCCTCCCTGCCGAAAAACCGTGTACTCGGCTCGGGTACTGTGCTTGATACCTCAAGGCTCAAGTATATGATAAGCAAGAGAACGGGAATTGATGCAAGAAACTGTCACACCTACATCATAGGTGAGCACGGCGACAGCGAGGTTGCTGCGTGGAGTGTGACCAATATCGGCGGTATGTCTATGAATGAATTTTGCCGCTATACAGGCAGATGTAATTTGTCCGATTTAGACGATATGTATTTAAGAGTAAAGAACTCCGCATATGAGATAATAGAAAAAAAGGGTGCTACCTACTATGCAATAGCAACCGCAGTTTCAAGAATTTGTGAGTGTATAGCAGGTGACGAGAATTCAATCCTGACAGTTTCGAGCATATTTGACGGACAATACGGCATAAAGGACGTTGCTCTGTCTGTGCCGACAAAGGTCGGTGGTGACGGCGTGGAGAATATACTTGAAGTTCCCTTTTCCAAAGAGGAGCTAAAAGGACTTTTAAGCTCGGCTCATACTCTTGGCGAGATTATAAAAGAAATCAATATATAACAACGCATCAAAAAAGCATTTTTACCACAATGGTAAAAATGCTTTCTTTGTAATCAGTTTTTAAGCGACTGCAAGGGTGCGGGTATTCTTCCGCCACGTGCAATAAACTCTGCTCCGCTGTATTTTTTAAGCGGCATAACAGGGCCTGTGCCCAAAAGTCCGCCGAAATCAACCTCGTCACCGACATCTGTACCGGGTGCAGGGATAATTCTGACAGCAGTTGTTTTTGAGTTTACCATACCGATTGCCGCCTCGTCTGCAATTATGCAGGATATGGTATCGGCAGTGGTATCACCCGGAACTGCAATCATATCAAGTCCAACCGAGCATACGCAGGTCATCGCTTCAAGCTTTTCTATTGTAAGTGCGCCCTCTTTTGCAGCTGCTATCATTCCCGCATCTTCGCTGACAGGTATAAATGCGCCCGATAGTCCGCCCACATGCGAGCTTGCCATTACTCCGCCCTTTTTAACTGCATCGTTAAGAAGTGCCAGAGCAGCAGTAGTCCCGTGTGTTCCGCACTTTTCAAGTCCCATTTCTTCAAGGATATATGCAACGCTGTCGCCGACAGCAGGTGTAGGTGCAAGCGACAGGTCAACTATACCAAACGGAACACCAAGCCTTTTTGATGCTTCATTCGCAACAAGCTGTCCCATTCTTGTTATCTTAAATGCCGTATTCTTAATAGTTTCTGCCACTACGCCAAACGGCTCACCCTTAACCTTTTCCAAAGCGCACTTTACAACACCAGGTCCGCTGACGCCTACGTTAATTACCGAATCGCCCTCGCCTTCGCCGTGGAACGCTCCCGCCATAAACGGATTATCCTCAACAGCGTTACAGAAGACCACCAGCTTTGCGCACGCAAAACCGCCGTTATCCTTAGTAAGCTCGGCAGCCTCTTTAATGATTTTGCCCATAAGCGCAACAGCGTCCATATTGATACCCGCTCTCGTCGAGCCAACATTCACACTCGAGCAGACAATGTCTGTATTTGCAAGCACAGTCGGGATTGACTCAATAAGTACCCTTTCGCCCTTGGTAAAGCCCTTATGCACAAGCGCAGAGTATCCGCCTATAAAGTTTACTCCGACCTTTTTAGCAGCTTTGTCCAACGTCTTTGCAATCTTAAGGCATTTATCGGTATCGGGATTTTCCAGAGCATCAATAACCGTTGCAACAGGTGTTACAGAAATACGTTTATTGATAATAGGTATTCCGAACTGCTTTTCTATATCCTCGCCCACCTTAACCAAATGCTTGGCATAGGTGGTTATTTTATTGTAAATCTTCTCGCACGCTCTGTCAACGTCAGGGTCGGTGCAGTCTTTTAAGGAAATACCCATCGTAATAGTTCTTATATCAAGGTTTTCCCTGTCAATCATATTTATAGTTTCCAGAATTTCAAAAGGATTTATCATTTACTTTTCCCCCTTAAATTCTGTGCATCGAATTAAACAGCTCTTCGTTCTGAAGATGTATAGACATACCTATTTCGTCTGAAAGCTTCAAAAGCTTTTCTGCAACATCGCCAACAGATGAGCTTCTCATATCAACCAGCATAATCATAGTGAAAATATCGTCGCTCATAACCGTCTGGGAAATATCGAGTATGTTAATTTCATTTTCATAAAGCAGGGTGCTTACCCTTGCAATTATGCCCGGTCTGTCCTTGCCTACAACTGTAACAACAGCTCTCATAGATGTATTCCTCCGTAATTTACTTATTATAACCGTTCTGCTGACGTCGTGCCTCGTACATCAGTATCGCAGCCGCAACTGAGGCGTTTAGCGAGTCGATTTTTCCCCACATAGGTATTTCTGCAATAAAGTCGCACTTTTCACGCACAAGACGGGAAAGCCCCTCGCCCTCATTACCGATTACGATACCCAACGAGCCCTTCATATCAACATCATACATTGCCTGTCCGTTCATATCCGCACCGACAATCCATAAGCCCTTTTCCTTTAGCTCGTCAATAGTGCGTGCAATATTAGTAACTCTGGCAACAGGTGTGTACATAGTAGCACCCGATGCAGTTTTGGCTGCAATTGAGTTTAAGCCGGCACTGCCGTGCTTTGGTATAATAACACCGTGAGCACCGACGCAGTGTGCCGTTCTTATAATCGAGCCGAGATTATGCGGGTCGGTGATTTTGTCGAGTATGACAACAAAAGGCGGCTCATTCCTCTCGGATGCAAGCTCTAAAATATCCTCTACAGTTTTATAGCTTTCGGCAGGGATTTGTGCAATAATGCCCTGATGATTTTCTCCGCCTGCCATTTCGTCAAGTTTGCGGCGGTCTACCTCGCTGATGGGTATTTTTTGCGCTCTTGCTTTTTTAAGCAGCGGCAAGAGCGACCCGTCTGCATCCTTTTTTACAAAAATTTTGTCTATATCCGTCCCAGCTTTTAGTGCTTCTGAAACGGGATTTCTTCCAACAAGCTTATCCTGCATAATATCCTCCGTATACCCAAAACCGACACAGGCAAAAATTGCCCTGTGCCGGTTAGTATGTTTCTAATTATCAGTCGAGCAAAAATTTGTCGTGGATAGCAACAACCGCACGCTCTGCATCCTTCTGTGCAACCAAAACAGAAATCTTAATCTCTGATGTTGCAATCATACTGATATTGATATGTGCGTTGTAGAGTGCCTCGAACATAGTTGTAGCAACACCGGCATTATTTACCATACCTGCACCGACGATTGATACCTTGGAAACCTCTGTTGAGTAGTCGATATGGTCTGCTTTAATAGTATCCTTATTCGCCTCAAATATCTCAAGAACTGCAGGAAGGTCGCCCTCAGTTACTGTGAAGCTGATGTCCTTTTTGCCGTCTCTGCCAATTGACTGGATAATAAGGTCTACGCCGATATTCTTCTTTGAAAGCAATGCGAATACAGAAAATGCTTTCCCCGGTGTATCCTCTACACCTACAAGTGCAACTCTTGCACAGTCATTATCTCTTGTAACACCTCTTACTAACATCTTCTCCACTTGATTTACCTCCTTAACATATGTTCCTTCTACTCTCTCAAGGCTTGATTTA
The DNA here is from genome assembly GCA_045649145.1 of Clostridia bacterium. Taxonomy (GTDB): domain Bacteria; phylum Bacillota; class Clostridia; order UBA1381; family UBA1381; genus HGM11525. The sequence continues at coordinate 15,030 of JAZRPK010000006.1, read as the reverse complement.
ACAGCCAGCTTTACGTGATATTTCTTTGCCATTTCAACCGAGCGGTTATGCAGCACATTTGCACCTAACGATGCAAGCTCAAGCATCTCATCATAAGAAATATCGTCAAGCTTTTTCGCATTTTTTACAAATCTGGGGTCTGCGGTGTATACACCGTCAACGTCAGTATAAATCTCACAAACATCTGCGCCCAGTGCAGCAGCTATTGCAACTGCTGATGTGTCAGAGCCGCCTCTGCCGAGTGTTGTGATATCGTCATACTTGTTTAAGCCCTGGAAGCCTGCAACAATAACAATTCTGCGCTTGTCAAGCTCGTTTTGCAGTCTTTCGGTCTTTATCTTCTTAATTCTTGCTGCAGAATAATTAGTGTCGGTAGAAAAGCCTGCCTGCCATCCGGTCAATGATACAACAGGTCTTCCGATTTTCTCGATTGCCATTGCAAGAAGTGCAATCGAAATCTGCTCTCCGCTTGAAAGAAGCATATCCATCTCACGCTTTGATGCCGATGGGTTTATCTCCTTAGCCTTATCAATCAAATCGTCTGTCGTATCGCCCTGAGCTGATACAACTACTACCACGTCATTTCCTGCATCATACGCCTCAACAACACGTGTTGCTACGTTATTTACTCGTTCGGCATCTCTTACAGATGAACCGCCGTACTTCTGTACTATAAGTCCCATATTTATTCCGTCCTTTCTTATATTACCTGAACTATTGCACCAACATTATCTATTGTAAGCCTGCGGCAGCTGCTCTTTTGACCTACATCTGCAAAATAGCTGTCCATTTCGGTTAAAAATCCATCGTTTTGAGGACTGCACATTGCGACGATTGTCGGACCTGAGCCGCTAAGCCATACCGCATAAGCACCATTTTTATAAGCTTCTTCAAAGGTTTTATCCATATTGTCTATATACTGAGCTCTATAGGGCTGATGAAGCTTATCCTTTACAGCCACCCTCAGCTTTTCAAAATCTCCCGTCGCCAAAGCAATCGAGAAAAGTGCTGCGTGACCTGCATTATATACCGCATCCTTATGCGTTACTGTCTCGGGCAGTGCCACACGTGATTTCTTGGTTGAAACAAAGAAATCGGGCACCATCGCAACAAAGGATAGCGGTTTTTCAACCTTAACCGATTTTGCAATAGTATGGTCTCCGCTCCCCACTGCAACGCAAAATCCGCCGTAAAGAGCAGGCGCAACATTATCGGGATGTCCCTCCATTTCAGTCGCCATATCTAATATATCATTATACGAAAGCTGTCTTCCCGATATGATATTTGCAGCGAGCATTCCGCCTATTATGCAGGCACTGCTGCTGCCAAGACCTCTTGTCATAGGTATCTCGCTGTCTTGAATTATTCTAAGACCCTTTTCCCTGTAGCCGACCTTGTCAAAAACCTGTTTGATTGCGCGATATATCAAATTATTCTCACCCGTAGGGATATATTCTCCCCTACGTCTGTTTTCGACCACAAGACCGCTCCCTGTTTCCTCAACGCAAATCGTGTTATATAATGACAGCGCCACTCCAAGCGAGTCAAAGCCTGCACCCATATTTGCGCTCGTTGCAGGAACTCTTACCTTTATCATTAAGCCTCAAGCACCTTGATGTATGAGCCGCCAAGCTTTTCAAAGCTTAGTGCAAAATCCTTCTCGCGCATTTTAGCTGTTACAAAGCCCAGCTCGTTATCGGTTATGCCGTCAACAATGTCTACATCGCCGAACACAGTCTTAATCTGTTCCTTATCCGCCGATGTACGTACAAAGTATGACCATTCTTTTTCCTCAGGCGGCATCATTTTTACTTTGCCTGTTTCCCAAATGAGAGGATACTTAGCCGCACCGTTTTTAACAATATCTATAACATCAGCTGAAACTGCACTTGCTGTAGCTTCCTTACCTGCACCTCTGCCGTAGAACATCGCATCGCCTAAGTAGTTACCTCTTACCATTACAGCATTAAAGACATCGCAAACTCCAGCCAAAGGTATGCTCTTATTAACAAGCATAGGTGCAACACAAGCGTAGAGTGTTCCGTCTGCCATTTGCTCGGAATAACCGATAAGCTTTATCGCCGCACCAAACTTTTCAGCATACTGTACGTCCTTTAATGATATGTTGGTAATTCCCTCTGTAGGAATATTATTGTAATCCACAAAATCACCTGTTGCCATAGACGACAGAATTGCAATCTTACGGCAGGCATCGTGGCCCTCAATATCTGCTGCAGGGTTACGCTCTGCGTAGCCTTTTTGCTGTGCGTCGGCAAGAGCATCTTCAAACTCGCTGCCCTTGTCAATCATCTCTGAGAGAATGAAGTTAGTAGTTCCGTTTAAGATTCCTGCAATACGCTCGATATTATTCGCCTGCAGGCACGCCGAAAGCGGTCTTATAATAGGAATACCGCCGCCGACCGATGCTTCGAACATATATCTGACACCCTTTTCGGCTGCCAAACTCAAAAGCTCAGGTCCGTAAGTTGCGACAAGCTCCTTGTTTGAAGTGGTAACGCTCTTACCCGCCTCTAACAATGCCTTGGTAAATTCATATGCAGGATGAAGTCCGCCCATCGTTTCAGCAACGACAGAGATTTCGCCGTCGTTTACAATATCATTAAAATCCTTAGTGAACAGCTCTTTTTTCGGATGATCGGGAAAATCACGGATATCAAGAATTTTTGATACCTCAATCTCCTCACCTGTCTTTTTAAGAAAGCTGCTATTCTCAAAAATGTCATAAACTCCGCTACCAACCGTACCGTAGCCCAAAATTGCAATCTTTGCCATCTCTAAAGTCCCTTTCCTATTGTTTTACATAGACAGTATATCTATTTTGTTTACTCCGTCAACGCCCTTGAGCTTTTCTATCATCGCATCAAGGTCAATCTTCATATTATCTGTACGCATCGAGATTGTTACGTTTGCACTGTTGCCCTGCGGAATGTTCTGATTTATCGTCAGAATATTCGCACCTGCTGCAGACAAAAGTATCAATATATCCGACAGAATACCTGCCACATCATCAAGTGTGAAAAAGAGTGTTACAATCTGCTCTGTATCAAACTTTGAATGTGAGAAAACGTGGTTTTTGTACTTGTAAAAAGCACTTCGGCTGATATTTGCAGCACTTAGTGCATCGTTTATGGTCTTATATCTGCCCGAGGAAAGCTTTTCCTTAGCGTCAACAACCTTTACAAGTACATCAGGAGCAACCGCTCTGTCTACTAAAATGAATGTAGTGTCCATAGCCGTAAAACCTCCATTTATCCTTGACAGAAAAACATTTGTACTTTCTCTGCAGTATATAATACCACATCTATCATACTTTTGTCAACTAATCTTATACCAAAATTATATCTTTTTTGTAGAGTTGTTTTGGTCAATTTTACACATTACAGCTTTCTGGCAAAATAACACACGGCATTCGCCGCTTTTTGATACCTTTTAAGCACAGTCGCTGCAAGTCTTGTTACAGCATCTTTGTTAGGCTCAGACATAGAGGCGCACACTCTGGTTAACAGAATATTTGCTGTCGCCATCTTTTCAAAGCCGGTATCATTTATTTCGGGCAGCAGACGCCTGTACTGTTTAACCGTCGCCCTTGCAAGAGATGTTACAGTGTATTCTTTGAGCTTATTTATTCCGTAGATATCGGCAGCAAGCTCAAGACCGGATATCAGCTCTGCCGAGTACTTACGTCTTGCACGCAGGTAATCCGCCGACCTTATCGGATATATTTCGCCCGAGAGCCTGCCAAAAGCACGTTTTGCATCAAGGTAGCCCGCTTCAATCGTATCCGATATCAGCTTATTGTCAAAGTCCAGCACCCCGACTATCGGACTTTTGCATCTTATATCAATTATATTTACACCGTCAGGCAAATAGGAACGGACTATACCTACACCGCCTACATCGATTGAAATTATATCCTTATACCCCTTTTTTATCAGCATACCGACCGGCTTGTTATCAGTCACACCGCCATCCAAAAAGGTCTTTTCCCCGATAATACGAGCCTTTGTGCCAGGCAGGCAGCTGCTTGCCATAAGGTAGTCCACCAGCATACCACGCGGAATATCAGCCTTAAAAAGCTCTACTACGGAATTGTCGCTGACAGAATAGGTAACCAAACCAAAATCTATCGGTGAAAGCAACAGCTTATCCTCATTAATTGTTTCTCTCAAGAGTTGCTCAAGCGGGTCAAGACTTATCCCCTTATTCTTCCTGAGTTCGTCAATAAACGCACCTATATTTTTAACCGACATCAGCTTTTCTTCCGAGAATGCACTCATATCCACTATATCAGGTGCGGAAATATTGTTCCATATATTAACGGCAGTATCGTAGTCACCCTGTGCAATGATGGCGGCGTTTATAGCGCCTATAGATGTACCGCACACTGCACCTATGCTGATATCCTGTTCCAGAATAGCTCTCCACGCACCTATCTCATATGCACCTCTGGCTCCGCCGCCGCCAAATACAACACCATACATTCTAAAACCTCCTTTTAACAAAAAAAGCCCTCTAAGCATCATTTAATAATATGTGCTTACAAGGGCATATAATCAATAAGTGATTTAATTTTTCGGATTTACGATATCTCTCCAGTCAAGGTCGCCGCGATCAAGACCATGAATTAGCACCTCTGCTGTTGCAAGATTGGTCGCTATGGGGATATTGTGCATATCGCAAAGTCTTAAAAGCGATGATATATCCGGTTCATAGCCTTCGGCAGTCAAAGGATCACGGAAAAACAAGACCAGGTCAATTTCGTTATATGCAACTCTTGCACCTATCTGCTGGTCTCCGCCCTGCATTCCCGAAAGAAAACGGTAAACATCAAGGCCTGTATTTTCGTTGATTACTTTTCCTGTGGTGTCGGTAGCATAAAGCTTATGCTTTTCCAAAATACCCTTATACGCAATACAAAATTGCGCCATCAGCTCCTTTTTCTTGTCGTGCGCTATGAATGCAATGTTCACTTATCTTCCTCCTTTTACCGATATATTGCAACTTATTATAACAAATTATTGCAGATTTGTAAAGGTTTTTTATGCAAATTTACGGAAGGAGCTCTCCAACCTCATAACTTTGGCTTATATTTGCACCTATATCGAAATACTCGTCAAAGATATCTCTGGCAACACCTGCCGCATTAACACCTCGTACTCCGTGCTCAATTACTACCGCAACAGCAATCTCCGGCTTATCATACGGGGCAAACGCAACGAACAATGCAGTATTCGATTGATTGCTGCTGCCTTGTGCTGTTCCTGTTTTTCCGCCTACCGAAATGTTATAGTTCTGGAAAATTTTGCTGGCTGAGCCTTCGTCGACAACTCCGTACATACCACGTTTTACTGCATCGAGATTTTCCGCCGTTATGGAAATTCTCTCCTCGACAACAGGTGCACTTCTTTTAACCTCGCTGCCGTCTTCCGAACGGTGTACACTTTTTATTATATGCGGGCGGTAACGTGTGCCGCCGTTAGCAATAGTTGCTATATAGTTCGCAAGCTGTAGTGGTGTAAAGTGCGAATAGCTCTGTCCGATAGATGCCTGTATCGTATCACCGCCGTACCATTCCTGACCATCGCCCTCTATTTTCTCTTTATAATCGGGGCCCGCCATAGCACCCTTTGCTTCCTCGCTAAGCTCTATACCTGAATATTCTCCCAAACCGAACATCTTGGCATAGCGGCTTAGAGCATCTATACCCGTTCTTCTGCCCGCTTCATAAAAGTACAAGTTACACGAATCCTCAATCGCCTCGGTAACATTCTCCCAGCCGTGCGAAAGACCTTGTTCTAAGTTAATCCAGCACTTTGGCTGATAGTCCTTGAAAAACTTGTACACTCCGTTGCAAATGAGCTTTTCGTCTATTGTAACAGCACCCGTTTCAAGTGCCGCAACTGCAGTTAAAGGCTTAAAGGTGGAGCCGGGCGAATATGTGCCGCTTATAGCTCTGTTCCATAAAGGCTTGTCCTCATCAGCAGAAAGCTCGGAATACATCTGATTAAAGGTTTCGGGATTATACGAAGGATATGTTGCAAGTGCAAGTACCTCTGCATTATTTACATCAAGCACCACCGCCGCACCTGCGCTTGCGTCTGCGCCCTTTTGTGCACCTTTTCCCGCACCGTTTGCGGCAATTTCTTCTATCGTTTTCTTAAGCGACTCTTCAGCTGCCATCTGCAAATCGGAGTCGAGCGTAAGAACTACGTAATTACCTGCAACTGCGTCCTCACTCTCAATACCGAGCAGTTTACCACCGTCTTCCGTTCCAAGCACCTTCTGTCCGTCAGTTCCACGAAGGTCATCCTCGCAAATCTTCTCTATACCCTGCTTTCCGACATAGTCATTATAAGCATAGCCCTTTGGGCTTAGAGTTTCGTACTCCTCCTTATAGATTTTACCTATTCTGCCAAGAGTATGCGCAGCCAGACTTCCGAACTCGAATTGTCTAAAATACTCCTCTGTAACCTCTATATCTGGAAACTCGCTCTTACGCTCCTTGACCTTTGTAACAACCTCAATATCAACATCGGTTGCGATTGTATAGGGCGTCGAGTAAGAAAATCCGCTCATCTCCGCATCATATCTTATGCCGATAAGCGTACGTAGCCTGTCAGGGTCCTCCTCAGGCGGAATGGAGAAAACTTTGCTTCGGTAAAATTCTATTACCTCCTCAGCCGTCATATCCTCATTAAGCCGCTTTTTTGTATCAAACCATTCCTTTTTCTCATCGTCTGTGCTCCCGTCCTTGTTCTTGTCGGTAAAGGTAAACTCATACGGATACTTAGAAATCGGCAGGCTGTCGGAAAACTCGTACTCCGACTCGGCCAATATGTCCGCCATCTTAAATAGCATTTCGTTTATCTCGTCATCGGATGCCGCCGTTTTTATCCAAAGCAGCGAATACCCCCTACGGTTAGTTACAAGGTTTTTGCCGTTTCGGTCCTTAATGTCGCCTCGCGGTGCTTTTTCCTTAACAACTGCTGTTGACCTCAGGTTTGATGTAGCAAGATACGCCTCGCCGTTTATAATCTGCAGACTGTAAAGTCTTGCTGCAAGTATAATTCCGATAATAACGGTAATTGCTTTAAGGAGGGTTATTCTCTCAAATCTCATACATATCTCCTCCCTGCAAAAACACGTTTAGCCAAAGGATACATCAACAATGCAAACACACTGTTAACGGCAGCGAGCGGTAATGCAACCGACCAGAACACTGCAATAGCCGAAAAGCTTATAACACCGCCGCTGTTTAATAAGAAATACAGCATCTCTCCGCCCAAGCCGAAAAGGAATACAGCAACTATTGAAACCACTATACTATCACGAAAAAGGCGCACAGCAAAATAATGCACCAGCGAAGCAGAGAGCGCAAAAGCTGCCATAGCAGACCCTGCCACGCCGCCGCCTGACATATCTGCAGCCAGACCGCACAAGCCGGCTGTGATTATAGACGTATGCGCCTCGTCACTGACAGCCGCTCCTGTAAGGCAAAAGGTGAACATAAGCCATGGAGAGAGCGAAAATATTTCAAAAGAGCGTGCAAAAAAGACTCTCTCCAAAAGGAAAAGAGCTGCCGCCACCAAAAATATCTTCAAAGTCTTCATACTCTATCAACCCTCGGCATTTTCTATTTCTTCGTCGGTTATTTCATCAATATCTTCGGAGGGCTCTTCCTCCGGCGTGTTCAGTACATAATCGGCTGTGGTACTTTCTCTGTTCCACTCTGTTATAACCAGCACCTCAAAAAGACGTGTAAAATCAGCAGCAGGCTCTACCACTGCATAGGATACTGTGCCCGAGTTGTCCTTTTTAATCTCGGACACCTTTCCTACCGTAACAGCAGGTGGGTAGACTCCGCCTATTCCCGACGTTTCTATAATATCTCCCTCGATAAGCTCTGCAGCACCCGATATGTAGCCGAGTCTGAGCTTTTTATCCTTAGCAAGCTTAATATCACCCTCTGCAACTGCCAAATCGCCCGTACGTGTAATCTTAACGCCGAGTGAATGTTTCGGTGACAACAGCGTTGTAACTCTTGCCCAATCGGAGCCGACCTCGGTTACACGGCCTATAATACCGAGCGATGACACCACAGCATCCTCCTTCTCGATACCATCCTTGCTGCCACGGTTTATTGTAACCGTTTCGGAAAAATTATCCCAGTCATAGGAAATAACGTTTGCAGCTACAACCTCTTTATTTATCATTTCGTCCTTAATACCCAAAAGGTCTTTAAGGCGTTTATTTTCCTCGATATACTCCTCGGCACCTCTGTTTTCCTTCAAAAGCTCGTCAACCCTTGCTTTCAGCTCTTCGTTCTCCTTGCGGAGCTTGTCTTTATCAGCAAATTTATCACTAAGGCTCGTTATCGGTGAAAAAATTTTTGAAAACAAACTCTCTGTAGGAGCTGTAACATTACCTGCCACCTGTGCGGGAGCACCGTCTGTAAAATGCGAAACAGACGCAATGATAACTGCAGCGACTAATACAGCTGCGGTTATCAGTATCGGCTTATTTTTGAAAAAGGACATACCAAATGTCAATTCCTTTCTTCTTAAAATCTATCGTCTTCTTGCAATCTCGGAACGCCTAATTACTACAGGATTGGAAAGAGCAAGTCCTGCACCTGTACAAACGCACTCCTCCGGCTTGTCCGCAATTTTAGTACGTATTCCCGTCGCAGACTCTATAACCTCGTCGATGCCTTTTAAGAGCGAGCCGCCGCCTGTAAGCATTATTCCCGACGAAAGCACATCTGCTGCAAGCTCGGGCGGAGTTTCCTCCAATGTGTCAAGCACGGCATTTACTATCGCACTTACAACATCTCCTATTGCAGTGCGTATTTCGGCGGCGCTGACACGTACATTTCTCGGAAGTCCTGTCGCTGTCTCTCTGCCACGTACGTCATAGTAGCCTTCATCACTTTGGCGGATTGCAGAGCCAATTTCACGCTTTAACTCCTCCGCCGTTTTAGTACCTATTGTAACAGAATACTGACGTCGCATATAGGATACAATCGCATTATTCATTGCATCGCCTGCACATCTTATACTACGTGCACAAACCATTCCGCCAAGCGACATAACAGCCACCTCGCAGGTTCCTGCACCGATATTTACCACCATTGTTCCCTGTGCAGCCTCCAAAGGAAGTCCGGCACCCAAAGCCGCCGCTACCGGCTCCTCGATAAGCAGAACACTTCTCGCACCTGCCGCAGTAAAAGCCTCCATAGCCGCACGGCGTTCAACGTCTGTTATGCCCGAGGGTACGCCAACTGCAATTCTGGGCTTTATCATCGGCATCTTGCCCGAAATGCGATGCAAAAACGCCCTTATCATAGACGCCGTCGCCTCAAAATCAGCTATAACTCCGTCACGTACGGGACGCACTGCTGTAATATTTTCAGGCGTTCTGCCAAGCATCTCATCTGCCTCATCACCGACGGCAAGTACCTTTTTGCTTTGCTTGTCAATTGCAACAACAGACGGCTCGGAAAGCACAATACCGTTTCCGTTGACGCTTATAAGTGTTTTGGCACTACCGAGGTCAAAGCCTATATCAGAGTAAATTCCAAGAAAAGATAACTTCATCAATCTGTTCTCCTTATCAATTAGTTTTTATTTAAGAACCTCTATACCGAACTCGGTACGAAGAATGTCGCTAAGTCTTGATACAGGAAGCCCTACAACATTGAAATAATCGCCGTCTATCTTCTCGCATAAAAGTGAGCCTTTCCCCTGTATTCCGTATGCACCAGCCTTATCAAGCGGCTCGCCGGTTGCAATGTAAGCGTTTATAAAGTCCTTGGTAAGCTCCTTGAATTTGACACGTGTCAAAACGCTATCACAGACAGAATATGCGTCCTTTAATCTCAGTACGCATATACCCGTTATAACCTGATGTTCTCTGCCCGAAAGTGCCGACAGCATTTTTGCCGCATCAGCCTCATCTTCGGGTTTTCCGAGGATTTTGCCGTCAGAAACGACTATCGTATCGGCAGATATTACCACTGCGTCCTTCTTGTTTTCAAGCTTTTTACAAGCTGCAGCAGCCTTTAATAGTGCAAGCTCCTGAACGTAAAGCTCAGGTCCGCATTCAGCCGAGATACTGCTCTCATCTGCATCAGACACCACCACCTCAAAAGGCAGTCCGATATTTTTAAGAATCTCACTGCGTCTGGGGGACGCTGATGCTAATATAATCTTTTCCATATCTGTTAGTTCCTTTGTATTATAAAAATCCTCTGTAAAAATGACCTCTGGTAAAGTCCTTAGGTGCTGTTTGATCCGCTTCGCCTTTATATTCTGCTATAATCCTTTCAACCTCGGCGGGTGTTTCGTCATAAAACCACAGCTCGACACCGTCAATTCCGCTGTCGGCAAGTTCGTCCATTTTATCTGCCATATAGATAGGCTTAGAATTAAGAATTTCGCTGACACAGCCGTCACCGCATACTATCGGAAACACTTCGCCACGTCTGTCTAAAAGTCGGTATCCGCCCTTGCCGTCGCACTTCCCTGTAGCTCCTGCGGGGCATTTGCGCATCAGCATAAGCGGCAGTTTGCCGTATGCTATTACCTCTACGGGCACTTCGGACGAAATTTCTGTTATATCCTTTAGGTTAAGCTCGGGTGAAAGGGTAACCGCCGCCATATTTTTATATGCAGCCACCGATTCGCTGTTGGTAACATTAAGTCGAAAACCGCCAAACTGCGTTTTCCCCTTACAAGCGTATGACTGCGCATTATTCATTACCATAACAGACTCTGTCTCGTAATTGCCTCCTGCTCCGATAGCAGAAAGCAATGTCACCTTCTCAATATCGGTTGTAATTTTTGAAATTATATCTTTCGGTGCGACAATTCGTTTTACACCGCACTTAGTAGCAGTTTCCGCCTGCTTTTGTGTGTGGCAGACCGCTACTATATAAGGTTTTTTAACTTCCTTTTTATGCTTTTTTGGTAAATATGGTAAAGCTGTTCTTTTGGGGATTTTAGTTCTATCTTCAGAAAGTACCTCGCACACTCTGCGCCTTAGAGCATTTATCTCACCAATCGGAATAACCAAATTATCATCAACAGCAACCGAGCACGATTTAGCATAAAAAACGCTGTTACCAAGCTTGGTAAGCTGAGATGCTATTCTCTCCTCTGTAAGAGGTGCGTTTCGTGCCCTTTCGGCTAAAATATCACCCTGTACCGTTTGGGCATTCCCGTCATCATCTATCATAGTGACACAAAGCGGCTGCCCCTCTCTTAACTCGGCAAATATATCAACACCGATTTTGCGGTAGTTGGCGTTACTATCGGTGTATTTTTTATACTCTGCAATCAACGTGCCTCCTGCGACGTTAGACGGACTTTTTCCGCTCATCATATTTTTGCCGCCGCTGTACCAACCTTCAGAAAATCCGCTGCGGTTAAATGTCTCCAATAAAGCAGCACGGTCAGCGTCGGTAACATCCTCGCCGTCTAAAGCCTTTCGGTAAACTCCGACCGCAGTTGAAACGTAGCCTGCACTCTTTAATCTGCCCTCAATTTTGAAGGAATTTATACCAATATCGGCAAGGGTATTTATATGTTCCAAAAGGCACAAATCCTTAGGGCTTAAAGGATATCCTTCATATAAGTATTTACCATTCTTTTCAAGTTCATACGGCAGACGGCACGGCTGTGCGCACATTCCCCTGTTGCCGCTGCGCTGTCCTATTATGCTCGACATAAGACACTGTCCCGAATAGGAAAAACAAAGCGCACCATGCACAAACACCTCAAGCTCAATATCTGTGCCCGTACGTATCCTTCTTATTTCATCTCTAGTAAGCTCTCTTGCCAGCACAACTCTTGAAAAACCACGTTCTTTAAGCGCTGTAACACCCTCCAAGGTCGAAGTTGTCATCTGCGTACTTGCGTGCAGCTCTATTTCGGGCATCAGCTGTTTTATCCTCTCGGCCATACCGATGTCTTGTATTATTACAGCGTCAATTCCCATACGGTAGGCTTCGGAAATATAGTGTATAAAATCTGCTCTCTCACGCTCTTTAATAAGTGTGTTGGCAGCAAGATGTACGCCTACACCTCTTAGATGACAGTAGTCAATCCATTCCCCAAGCGTATCAAGCGTAAAATTATCCGCACCGCTGCGTGCAGAAAACCTGTCCGCACCCAGATATACCGCATCTGCGCCACTTTGCACCGCAGCTTTAAGCGCTGCCACCGAGCCTGCAGGTGCAAGCAGTTCTCTTTGTTTCATATTATCACTCTCAGCCTCTGTCTATCATATCAAGGAACTCTTTTTCCTTGAGTATCCAATCAAGACGGAGTTTTTCCTTCTCCTTACGGAATTCCTCCTGCTGCTCTGCATTGACCTTTTTAAGCTCTGCTATATTAGCCTCTGCAGCGGCGAGCTTTTTCTCCAGCGCATCAACTGTATCCAAATCATCCTTAATGCTGTTTAGCATACGCTCTGTCTTAAGCTCGCTGCTAAGGTTAAGCGCCGTCAATACAGCCGCCATATCGTATGTAATTTTGGAATTACCCCTCATAAGCTCAGCCATACGCTCATTAACATCATCTGCAACGGCTTTTATATTAAGCTCAGCATCACTTGATATGATGTTAAAGTTCTTTCCGCATATGCTTACTTGTACTCTTGAGCTATGCTCCATTTCAACACAGCCTTTCATAAATTAGTTATAATACACTTATTCTATTATACTACCTTTCCCCAAAAAAATCAAGATAATAAAGAGAAATCTCCAACACCATTGACTTAGCAATGGTATCGGAGATTTCTTTCTACTGTTTTGCCATAGCTTTTCTGTACTTTTCGCTTTCCCAGTTATTGATAAATCCTGTTGCTTCAGCATCCATTGTGTGTACAGTCAAATCAGCACTATGTATACTGTCAATAACATACGCAAAAGCAGCAAATGTTTCAAGCATAGCCATAGCCTCTTTTTTAGCAGCATTGATGATGGCTTTGCCGTCTTCAAATGCAATTTTTCCATCCTGCATACCGGAATTGAGATATACCAACTGGTCAGGATAAAGTGCATACTGCTCCATAGTGCTTACATCATATTTTGCAAAATAGTTCTTTACAAAATCGGCAGAGGATATAAACTTATCGCCATCCTCAGTCATTGTAAGATCTGCAGCAAAATTCTTTAGACCAAAATACTTCTTAACAGCCTCATTTACCTCAATATGTAGGTCAGCACACTCTTTCGCATCATCAGCAGTCGTAACAAGGCCATGGTTTTCGAGGAAAATCACATTCGGTATAACACCATTTTCCTTTTCATAAGCGGTAATAGCCTCATTGATAACGAGCGTAAGAGAAAATCCGGGATTGATATACGGAATCCATACAAAGTCCATTCCTTTGCATATCTTTTCAGCCAATTGCTTGCCGTTTTCTGCACAGGTAATAACATTCGTATACACCGGATGTGTGTGCATTACATACTTTTTCAGCAATGAATGGAAGCCTGTCTCTACAGAAGGACGCAGCGCCGGTCCGTCAGTCGGGAATACGCAAGAAACCAAAAACGGAGTGGATTCCTTCTCCCTCTTGTCTATTTCCTCCGGTAAATAGTTTGTATGATAATCCTTAATCTTAAGGTAATCTACATCTACATATCCGGTATCTTCTGTAATATCCCCAATTGTATATCCGGACGCTTTAATCGCCATTTTATTGTCGCCATGCTTGCAGGATGCGTTTCCGCCGCCACCCTGAACATAATCGGGCATAGCTCCTATTTTTTTACACATTGATACAAAATCTTTCATAAACTCTCCTCCTAATGCTGTTCTAATATTTATGGTTTATCCCATAAATTTTTACAATTTACGATTCTATCACAGTAAGCAGAAAATGTCAACTTGAAAATTTGGACATCGTTGTGAAGGTTAGATAACCTTCGCTATTGCATATAAAAAAATGACAATCTCCCGTCGGAGATTGCCATTTTTAATATTTTATCAACCATTGATATTATAATGCGCACACATCAGGTTTGTTGCCTTAAAAAGCTTATGGCAATAAACAAAAGGACCAATAACAATCAACGAGCCAATAATATACCAAAGCCAGAAATCAGCTGCGCTGAATGAGTATGAAACATTTCGTCTTTTAAGCTCGTTTCCAATTCTATTGGATATTCTATGAAACCATACAAAAGCGGCAATTCCCAATGTGATGGGAGAAACAATGAACGCCAGCAAACAATAATGCATCGTTTTTCTTCCGTCATATCTTGAAGCCACAATATTTATATCCGTAGAAACAGAGGACATAACTACAAGAGGATAAATTCCTAAAGTAATCAAGGAAAGAAGAATGTACTTTAATAACCCTTTGTTTGTCTTAAGCTGTGCAACCGGAGCTGTTGATGCTTGATAAGTAGTATTAGTCGTGTTTTCCATAACACCCTCCACAGATTAGACAAGTTTATCAGGGTCTACAACATATGTACCCATAGCAAGCTTGATCAAGTCAATCAGCGCAAAAATTGCACCTAAACCGCATAAGAATGACATAACAATTCTGAATATGCCCTTTTTAGTTTCACCCATCATAAAATTGTGTATTCCCAAACCACCGAGGAAGAAACAAATCAAAATCATAACAATCTTATCCTGACCGTTTAGATTTCCGCCTGCCTTCTTTTTAATAGCAACTCCACAATTCATACAGTAATCTGCATTTGCGTTAACTGTTTGACCGCAATTTGCACAATAAGCTGTTCCGTCACCCACCTTAACTCCACATTTTAAGCAAATAGCCTGATTGTCATTCAAAGACTCACCACAGTTTTTGCAATACATAATATATACCCCCTTAATATTAAGTTATACAAAATATACCATATTTTTACTCCGTTGTCAATACTGTATAGCGTCAAACAAAGCACTCACCCTTCTCTATAACATAAAAATAGTGATATATGCAAAGCATATATCACTATTTTTGGCTGCGGAAGAAGGATTCGAACCC
>JAZRPK010000005.1:0-2374 GCA_045649145.1 Clostridia bacterium | reverse complement strand
CTCGATATTCTTCTCGCACACACCTGCACGTGAAATAGATACAATGCCAAAAACACGTCCGAGTCTTTCGCACACCTCATCAATATTATCCTGTGCCGTTTCGATATAAATTGTCGCCTGTGCAATGCTGATTTTTACATCAGGAAAATCCTTTAATGTATTCCTGATATTCTTAATTAAAATACGCTCGAAAACGGGGCGGTTACCGCCTTTTAATATAATCTCGCCGTATTTTACGAGTATAATTTCCTTCACTCTTAATTCCTCACATTCTAACGCATATATTTTCTAATTTCTGCTACCTTAACCGAAAGAGTATCGACTGTAAAATCGATATCCGACTCGGTAATATCCTCACCAAAACTAAACCTCACCGCACCTGCAATCTCCTCTTTAGAGCAACCCATCGCCAAAAGCACGTGACTCGGCATAGGTTTATTTGACGAACAGGCAGAGCCTGTTGATACATAAATGCCTGAGCTTTCAAGCGAGTGCAGCAGTATTTCAGACTTTATACCAAGAAAGGATACATTTGCAATATAAGGCGAATAGCAGTCCTTACTGCCGTTATATCTGACATCGGGTATTGACTCTGATATTCCATCTAAAAGGCGCTGTCTTAGTGCTGTTATCCTTTCCAAATCAGGATTAGCGTGCTCCCTCGCCGCCGCAGCAAACGCCGCAATCCCAACTACATTTTCTGTCCCCGAACGAATATTCTTCTGTTGACCGCCACCGATTATAAAAGGCTTTATTTTGCTGTTATTCTTGATATAAAGCGCTCCGCAGCCTTTAAGACCATTAATTTTATGTGCAGAAAGGGACACAAAATCAGGGTTTATTTTTCTTACAGATACAGGGATTTTTCCAAAGCTTTGAACTGCATCTATATGAAGCAATGCACCGTCGGTTTTTTCATCAATCAGCTTTTTTATCTCATCAATAGGCTGTATGCTGCCTGTTTCGTTATTAACGTGCATAATGCTAACGAGCGCAGTATCCTTGTCAAGCAGCTTTGAAAAAGCATCAAGGTCGACAATACCATCAGAATTTACTTTTGCATAATCAACTCTCCAACCCTCGCTCTCTAGATAGCGAAACGGCTCAAGCACCGACGGGTGCTCAATAAGAGATGTGATTATATGTCGCTTTTTCCCTTTAGCTGCAGCACCTAAAATGGCAGTATTATTCGACTCTGTACCCCCCGAGGTAAAGACTATGTTATCAGCAGGAGCACCTATCATATCTGCAATTACTTTCCTGCTGTTTTTTACAAGCTTTTCGGCATCTAAGCCAATTTTATGCAGACTTGACGGATTGCCGAAATTTTCAGCCGCATCAATTGCTGCTTCTATCGCCGCTTTGCACGGCTTAGTTGTCGCTGCGTTATCAAGATATATCACAGGAAACATCTCCTAATCTCTGCTTTTAATTACAAGCGCATCACCGCTTTTTGCACTAATGCTGCATTTAGTGTCGGTCATAACGTTACTTACTCCCCTCGATGGGCCGAGATACAATGTATCATCCAAAAGCTCATATAACAATCCGGAAGTGGTAACTCCCTGAAGTGTCGAAAGCGGGAGTATCGAAATGGTATCTCCCCTGTTTCCGTCAAGAGTGATACCTTTGCCAAGGTAATAGACCTCGTTTTTTTCGTCTATAATACTCGCTTTGACATTTATGTCCGAAAGTCTTTTAAGTAGCAGGACATTAGCAAGCGAATGGTCAATTCTGCCGCCCGTTGCACCCAGAATGACTATCTCGTCTGCACCACGGTCTGCCGCAAGCAATGCTGCCGCCTCGGTGTCGGTTTCGTCCTTCATCACCTCAAGATGTATTATCTCCTTACCTGAAAGCTCCGACTTGACCGAGTCCATATCTCCTATCACAATATCGGCACTAAGTCCCATTTTTATAAGATGTTCAAGACCGCTGTCAGCAGCAAGTAGTATATCGCGAGGCTTTAGAAGACTTTTTGCGTACGCATAGTCCTTAATCTCTCCGCCCGCAAAAACTACTGCACGCATACCGCCGCCTCCAGATTATTTATATTCTCCATAATATCGCCCTTAAATACGGCAGTTCCTGCAACAATTATATTCGCACCGCAGTCAATGACGCTTTTTATATTCTCTTTATAGATACCGCCATCTACCTCTATGTCAAAATCCTCACCCATAAGTGCACGGATTTCGGAAATTTTCGGGTTTACATCGGATATGTAGCTCTGTCCGCCGTAGCCGGGGTGTACGCTCATAACCAGCACCATATCGACCATATCAAGATATGGCTTTATTGCATCGACAGGCGTTTCGGGGCAGATTGATATGCCAACCTTTTTGCCGTGCTTTTTGATTAAATCTATACACTC
>JAZRPK010000004.1:0-8213 GCA_045649145.1 Clostridia bacterium | reverse complement strand
ATTTCCCTTCAGATCGAACTTCTATCTCATAGAAGAATAAGCCTTTTTCGATTTAATAAGACTCTTCACCTTTGCTTTTTCATCATCGGTTATATAGTTATACACAACCTTATCAGGAACATAACGCCAATATATCTCGTTGGAATTAAACTTTGTTTCCTTAAAAGGAATATTAAGAATACGGTCATCCACGATCTGCTTTGCAATGTTGTTACCGCTGGCAGTAACATAGTAATTGCTTCTGCCCTGTCTTACATTGATCTCAAAGGCCTTATACTGACCGTCACGGCTGTCATATTTAATATCAAAATTAGAGAATCCTGTGTAGTTAATATCCTCTAAAAGAGCTTTGAATTTGGCATAAAGCTCAGGATTATCTTCGGTTATAATTACTGCGTGATTTCCGATGCCGTACGGGGTATGCTCCTCCAAAAGTACATGGCCGAGACACATCATTCTGACCGAGGCATTCTTGTCGGAATAGCTGGTGAGAACACGCATATTGGTATCGTCACCCGGCACAAACTCCTGAACTATCATATGGTCGGTATAGCCTGCTTCATAGGTTTTGTTGAGTGTTTCCTGCAATTCTTCAAGAGTATCTAATAAAAATACCTTCTTCTGTCCGGGGAACTTATGCTCATAGTACATCACCTGATTTGCAGGCTTTAAGATATACGGCGCTGCAAAGGGCGGTGTGGCATTTTTATAGTTTTCCTCCGTAGTGACATAGGTATGAGGATAGTCAATGCCGTGCTTTTCGCACAATGCGTAAAAGCGTTCCTTGTCCATAAGTGAATCAAGAAAAGCATAATCAGCATAAGGCACAATCACATTTCCCGCAAGATTTTCCCTGCTTGTAGCAATTGCCTTTACATAGCTATCACCGCAGCCTATGGCAAGAATTTTCTTATCAGTATGCTTTGATGCATACTCATTAAGCACCATCGTCAATACCTCAGGGGTATCGAGCTTATCCACCTTGTCAAAATCAATCATCTTAGAGCGGTAACAAGGTCCCTGCAACGCCTTACCGAAGCCCTTTGATTTTACCGAGTATTCCTCGTAAAACGCACGTGCAACGCTATAGACGTTAATGTCATTTCCAAAAAGTACGGGGATAAATTCTCTCTCAACAAATTTCATTTGTAACACTTCCCTAAAGTTATTTTATATTAGACATATAAGCTGTTTTCATAAAAAGTGCGTCCTCCGCCTGAGTTCCTGCCGATTCGCATATTATAGTAGGAGTCCAGCCACGCTCGTACAAAAGCTCGCCCAAAGGCTCGAAGAACGGGCCGTAGGTTTCATCTTCGAAGGTGAGATGCTTTTTCTCACCGCCGGGTGTGGTATATTCTATCTTAGAAAAATGGCTGTGGAAAATCTTTGCTCTGTCTTCTCCAAGCTTATCTTTCATTGTGTCAAGCACCTTGGCATAGTCGGCTTTTGTCTTAATACCGCCGAAGGTTCTGGCATTTAGATGGCCGAAATCTATACACGGGAGAAAGCTGTCGTCTACAAGGCAAAGCTCCATAACCTCATCCAAATCACCCAGCTGATTTATCTTGCCCATCGTTTCGATACAAAGGTGTATGTTATCAAGACCCATAGCCTTCATTTGCGACATAGCAGCCTTAAGAGTTAATTTGGCATTCTCGAGAGCCTCTTGTCTTGAAAGCTTACAAAGTGCACCGCTATGAACAACTATCCTGTCCGACTCAAACGCTTTTGCCAACTCCAAGGTCTTAATAATATGTCCTATACTGCTTTCTCTCTTATCATTTTCTGCTGTCGCAAGATTAATATAGTACGGAGAATGAACGGACAGCGCTATATTATTTTCCTTTGCGGCAAGTCTGATTTTTTCTGCAGTTTGAGCGCCGCATCTTACTCCGTTTCCACACTGATACTCGTATGCGTCAAGACCCTTGCTCTTTAGCCAGCCGGGCATCTGCTCCGATGCCTTAAAGCCCTCGGCATAAAAGCTGTCGCTGTTACCTGCAGGTCCAAATTTAATACCCATAAATCTATCCTTTCGTTATCAATGAAAGAGTGTATTTTTTTAGTATTTCGGCTGCATAATCGGTCGGTGTCTGTCCGTTATAAACCGGAATTTTATAATCGCAATCGTCGTAAAACTCTTTTCTCGAGTTAAATCTTTCAACCACCTCGCCAAGCTCGTCCGACATAAGCGGTCTGGTTGCTTTTGCCTCCAAAAGCCTTTCTTTTATAAGTTCTTCATTCATTTCAAGATTAAAGATAACGCCCGTTTTTCTCAAAACTCTGCGGTTTTCTTCCCTGATAACCGCACCACCGCCTGTTGATACTATAACACCGTTCTCCTCTGCCGCCGCATAGCAAGCCACAGTTTCAAGGTCACGGAAATACCCCTCGCCGAAATTTTCAAATATTTCGTTTACTGTCATTCCCATTTCCTGCTCTATCATAGTATCGGTATCCACTAATTTTCTGCCGGTAATTGTTGAGAGCTCTTTCCCGATTGTAGTCTTTCCCGACGCCATAAAGCCCGTCAGGACAATGTTTTTCATCTTCCAAGCACCGCCTTTTTTGCGATATCGTATGCGTTTTGGGGAAGCTTTTTATCTGTAAAAAGCTCATAAGCAAGTATACCCTGATATATGAGCATACCGAGTCCGTTTACGGTTTTTGCACCCTTATTTCGTGCTAATTCAAGAAAACGTGTTTCGGTCGGATTATAAATCAAGTCCGCCACAGCCGTTTGTGAGTCAATAAAGCTCAAATCCTCATACGGCAAAGTATCAAGCTGAGGCTCCATTCCGGCAGAGGTGGTATTTATCACAACGTCATAGTGTTTAAGCTGCATTTTTGTATTTATATCATAGCCGACCGCAGCTTTTACATACTCGGCAAGCTTTTTTGCACGCTGCTCTGTGCGGTTTATAACCGTAATTGATTTTGCTCCCTTAATTGCAAAAAGGACAACAATAGGCCTTGTAGCACCGCCTGCGCCAAAGATAAGTACATCTTTGCCTTTTATGTCTATTCCCTCTCTGATTAACGATTTATAGAAACCCTCCGCATCGGTATTGTAGCCAATGAGCCTTCCGTCACGGTTAACAACAGTATTTACAGCCCCGAACAAACGTGCCTCGTCCGAGAGTTCGTCAAGAAACTCTATAACACTTTCCTTGTGCGGTGCAGTAACATTGACGCCTGCAATACCAAGAGCCTGTATTCCCGAAATCGCATCTTTAAGCTTGTCCTTTGTCACATTAAAAGCCGTGTATACATAGTTTTCATTCGTCAATTTTGCAAACTCGGCGTGCATTACGGGTGATTTAGAATGTTCTACGGGGTCACCGATTATGCCCAGCACCTTTGTTTTTGCATCAACCGTCATTACTTCCATTCCTTTGCTTTGTAGTTTTTAAGCACAATCTTTTCCATTGCCCTCTTAAACCCGAAAAATGGTGTTTCCTTAGCCTCAATGGGATTTACCATAACTGCTAAAATCCCTGCTCTTTTTGCAGCATACACATCGGTAAACACCTGATCGCCAATCAACACTGTGTTGCTCTTATCAGCACCAATACGCTTCATGGCACGCTTAATTTTGCGCACAAGAGGCTTTTGTGCATTTGAAATATATTCCTCATTTGTGCTAAGCTCCCCACAAAAAAGCTGTACACGTTCTTCGTTGTTATTGGATACGAAGCAATACCTGATTCCAAGCTCTTTTAGCCTGTCAAGAAAGGCTCTCGCATTCTCGTCAGGAAGCGGCGAGGTGTACGGCACAAGGGTATTGTCGATGTCAAGTACCGCAAATTTTATATTATTCTGCTCAAAAAAACTGTCGGGGATATCCCCTGTTCTGTCAAATTTATAATCGGGATAAAATTTCTTAAACAATGTTTCTCTCCTATTTGTTTTCAAATCAATCGTCCGCTAAAATATTTATCGCATACTTACCTATATTAAAGTATATCACATTCTTTTGAAATATTCAATAACTATACCAAATTTTGAGAAGAAAATTAGAGTGCAAAAAATAATATTTTGTTGCTTGACAAAACTTGCCGCGTGTGTTATACTGTCATAGTTGTTTAATACGGAGAGGTGGCCGAGTGGTCGAAGGCGCAGCATTGGAAATGCTGTAACGGGGTAACTCGTTCGAGAGTTCGAATCTCTTCCTCTCCTCCACGTCGAAGCAAAGTTCGCTCTGCTTCGACTTTTTTTATACAAAAAAGTCATACGCCCGCTTCCTTGCTTCTCCTTTTTCGAAAAAAGGCACGTTCCGCTCACCTGTTCGTTTGTAAACGCTCTCACGACGGTTCGCTGTCACTACCACCTTTTTTCGATTATCTGTATAATATCCAAAACACATTATATCCTACGACAGTTTAAGGCGGCAATTTCGTTTGAAATTGCCGCCTTCATTTTTAGCATTCTTCGTCGCAATCGCATTTTTTATCGTATTCCTCAAAGTCGCATCTTTCCGGCGGGAAAAATTCGTCTACGGGGAAGCTTATTCTGTCAAACAGGTCGCAGGGATTATCGTCGGTTGCACCGATACATTCCTTTTGCGGCACACAGAAATCATATGCCGGAATAAGCAGCATAACTCTACGCTCCAAACGGATAATCGAGAATATTCCCAATGATACGAACACTCTCTTCTGCTCACCGCCGAGTATCAGTCTGTCGTCAAACACACGGCAAACCGACTCGGGCACGCTTGCAAGGTCAAAATCATCGTCACAGCAGCAATTGTCCTTGGAAACGTCAACCACCTTAGCACCAAGCGTAATTGGGTCTACGACCTCAACAACCGCTGTCGGCATATTGGTCTTTTTCCATAATTGCGCATCGAAAGCATCTTCCTTATAACGTGATTCGAATACCTTGGCATTACCCTCCGAGCCAAAGAGAATTACTCTCTTATTAAATGTTGCAAGACCCTCAACCTGTGCAGGTCTTCCCAGTCCTGCATACACAGCGAGAGTAACCTTGAAAAAGTATTTCAGGTCTACAGAGTAGTAGCCTCTGTTAAAGGGCACAGCCTCTATATCCGAAAATACCCAGATTATCTCAGCCTTGGTGCACTTTACGTTGATGGCACGGTCAACAATGCACTGTCCCTCCGCTGTGAGATAGACTCTCACATTTTCAAGACAATCCTTGTCTCTGCAAGAATCATAAATTTTGTCGGTATGTATGCAGACAGACTCTTTGAAACCGCCTTCATTTGAACCACAGTTCATATCGCTCATAGCATTTACTTCCTTTCCAAAACAGTAAGGGTACATACCCTTTGGTAAAAGAATATGCCGCAACATAATAAAATGTGCGGCATTTGTAATGCTGTATTTGATTTATTTTTTGTCCGGCTTATTCCTTAGCCCTCGCAGCTGCACTATGTCGTACTTTTGAGGAACATAGTTTTCCAGATATTCTATCGCTTCTTCGTTAGTGTCAGCAATATAGACAAGCTTTCTACAGCCGTCGGTCATAAAATGATTTTCTGTAGTAAAGTTTATAAGCTCTATCATTTTATCGTAGTAGCCGTTAGTATTGAGGAGAACGATTGCCTTTTCGTGTCTGCCGAGCTGTTTTAATGTCAACACCTCAAAAAATTCCTCAAACGTGCCTATTCCGCCCGGTGCGACAATAAAAGCATCCGAACTCTCTTCCATAATAAACTTACGCTCACGCATAGTTTCTGTGCGTATCAACTCGGTGCATTCTTCAAACAAAATCCCGTCTACATTAAAGAATGTAGGCGCAACACCGACAATCTCGCCCCCGTGCTTATGTACACCACGCACAACCGCACCCATAACGCCCTCTGAACCCGCGCCAAACACCAGCGAATGTCCGTTAGTTGCCATCAATTCGCCCAACTGCTCACCGCTTTTGATGTATACATCATCTATAAGTGCGCTTGACGCACCAAAGACACAAATCTTCATACTTTTCAATCCTTTCCTGAATGATAGCTATATTATATGCACTAATCAGCATACAGTATTCCGATTATTTAACCGTTTCGTTAAGCCATTTTTGTTTACGTTCGCTTGCCCTTAAAAGTATATTCTTAAGTCCCTCTCTGTCATCCGCCTCTGTGGCTTTTTTTATTTGGTCAAGACTCTCTTTGAACTCGTCAATTCTGTCGCAAAGAGCCTTTTTGTTTTCCAAAAAGAGCTCGCTCCACATATCTGCATTTATAAGTGCAACTCTGGTACAATCCCTCAAGCTTCCCGCCGAAAAGGACGCAGACCGCTCCAGAAGCGGATTATCGCAAAGTGCAACCGCAACAACGTGCATCAGCTGACTTGTGTAAGCAATCATAGCGTCGTGTTCTTCTGGCGAGGTTGTTACCACGTGGCGACAGCCAATATAATCTGCCATATTACGCACAATAGAAACCGCCCTTGCCGAATTTTCCTTAGATGGTGTTATAAGATAGCTCGCACCATCAAAGAGTGTATCCGTCGAGCTTTTGTAACCGCCCGTTTCCCGTCCTGCCATCGGGTGTCCGCCTATAAACTCGACACCGTCAGGGAGATAGCCTTTTATCCCGTCTAAAACATAGCCCTTTACGCCCGACACATCGGTAAGGACACAGCCTTTTTTAAGCAAATGTGCATTCTTTTTCACAAACTCCACATTGCGTTCGGGATACAGGCACAGCACAATCAAATCGGATTTTGGCACTATCTCGCTGCCATCTGTAAAGCCCTTATCAATCACGCCGTCATTTTCTGCAAGTCGCAGTGTTTCGGCATCAATATCTATGCCGTAGACCTGAGCGTTCATAAAACCCCTTAGTCTTCTTACCATCGAACCGCCTATAAGTCCAAGGCCTACTACCGTAATTACCATTCTACATCGCCTCTCTAACTTAATTGTTTAGTATATAATAACACATTTGCAGAGAAATTACAATAAAATATGTAAAAATCAAAAAAATCGCTTGACATAATTATAAAAGGATGATATCATTGCATAGTATAGAAGTAGAGGCGCGGTGTTTATCAGTAACTGTTGCAATTGATCGGCAGAATACGGCAGCAGCGAAAGGAAAGACCGCCGAAGTTAGACAGCCTGCCGAACGCTGTCAAAGCTGGGCGTAATGCGAACAGCATTGCGACTGTCATCGAAAGATGGAGTGCTACTGCTGTAAATAACATTTTTTGTGTATTTATGGGCAATAGCATATGCTATTGTCTTTTATTATGAATACCGGAAAGGATTGGGAGAAAATGAAAGAGAATTACAAGGTAGGTATTATAGGTGCAACAGGTATGGTGGGACAGAGATTTATTACTCTTCTGCACGACCACCCCTGGTATACAATCGAGGTTTTAGCAGCATCACCCAGAAGCGCAGGCAAAAAGTACACTGACGCAGTAGGCGCCAAATGGGCAATGGACGAGGAAATCCCTGCATCAGTTGCTGATATGGTTGTTATGGACGCAAGTGCAGATGTCGAAAAAATCGCCTCTATGGTTGATTTCGTGTTCTGCGCTGTTGATATGAAAAAGGACGAAATCCGTGCTCTTGAGGAGGCTTATGCAAAGGCAGAGTGCCCTGTTGTTTCCAACAACTCCGCACACCGCCACACCCCCGACGTGCCGATGATTATTCCCGAAATTAACGCAGACCACGCCGAGATTATCAATGCGCAGAAAAAGCGTCTGGGCACAAAAAGAGGCTTTATTTCAGTTAAGTCCAACTGCTCTTTGCAGAGCTATGTGCCGGCACTTCATCCGCTGATGAAATACGGCATTACAAAGGTTCTTGCAACTACATATCAGGCAATATCCGGTGCAGGTAAAACATTCGAGACCTGGCCCGAAATGGTTGATAATATGATACCCTATATTGGCGGCGAGGAGGAAAAATCCGAGGTTGAACCGCTCAAAATCTGGGGCAAAATCGAGGGTGACAAGATTGTTGACGCAACAGAGCCGAAGATTACAACACAGTGCCTGAGAGTTCCTGTTTCCAACGGTCATTTGGCAGCAGTGTTCGTAAGCTTTGACAAAAAGCCCGAAATTGACGAAATCAAAAAGGCATGGGCAGAGTTCGCAGGCGAGCCGCAGGCTCTTAACCTCCCCCACGCTCCCAAGCAGTTCCTCAATTACTTTGAGGAGGATAATCGTCCTCAGTCAAAGCTTGACAGAATGATGGAGGGCGGAATGGCTGTTTCTATCGGCAGACTCCGTCCC
>JAZRPK010000003.1:0-19921 GCA_045649145.1 Clostridia bacterium | reverse complement strand
CCGTTCTTTTGCGCGTGCAAAAGAACCAAAGCAGTAACTGTCAACCAATCGTGCTATGCACTCTTGGGACAGTCTTGCATAGGTGCTGTGTCCCAAATCAAAGATTTGGACAGACACCGTAATCCGCCGGGGGATTCCGATTTCCCCCGGACCCCTTCAAACGGCCTCGTAGGACGACAATGACGAACATCTGCTATACACATAATTCGTTACTGTCCAACTCGGTAAAAACAAAAGTAAAAAATATACATAAAATTTCACTTTAACACAGGGGGTTCTTACGGGGGTCGGATTCCCCCAAACCCCTAAACCGCTTAGGGGGACTCTCGTCCCCCGTAAGAACCCCCTGTGTTAAAGTGAAATTTAATGTATATAATTTACTTTTGCTTATACCAAGTTGGATAGTAACCAATTATGTGTATAGCTGATGTCCGCCATTGTCGTCCTACGAGGCCGTTTGAAGGGGTCCGGGGGAAATCGGAATCCCCCGGCGGGTTTTGGTTCTTTTGCACGCGCAAAAGAACGTAAAAGAGCAAAGATAAGAGTAAATCTTAACACTAAATTAAATGGTAACACTATATTATTTCTTATATGAAAACAAAATTATTCCGCCTATCATAACGGCAAGTCCTATAATCTTTCTAAGTCCAAACACTACCTTATCACTGTCAAAAAGTCCGAATGCGTCAATCAGTGCCGCAGCTGCAAGCTGAGATACAAGTATAATACTTATCGCAACTGTTGGCGAAAGGTTTTTGATGCCGAGCATTACCGTTATTGTTATTACCATAGCGAGCACTCCGCCCGTTAGGTAAAGCTTATTTACTCCGCCTATTTGGGAAAAACTCCCCCTTGCCCAAAAGAGCGATATTGCCGCAAGCACAAGCGCCGTTGCCTGTACGATAAAGTTTGACTCCAACAATCCTATTTTGTCAGACAATCTGGTATTAAAAACCCCCTGCACGCTCATTGCCGCACCCGATAATATACACATCAGAATTCCTGTCATAATCTTCACCTCTACGCTATTATTTGCATACATAGGAAAGTTATACAAAAAAATCAGCAGACAACTATCTGCTGATTTCAGGCGGGATAAGCCATACAAAACCTTTTATTCTACTTTACGTACAAAAGCCTTTCATATTCGCTTGATGCCTCTACAAGCTCGGGCAGCGAAAGTTGGTCGGGAAAATTCTTCTCAACCAGTTGTTCCATTCTCAATTTTACTTCCGAAATATTACCTATACATACCATATATTTACCTCCTCAGATGCCTATCCCTGTATCCCGATTGTATTGCATATTTCGGCAAAAGTCAATCGCTTTCAGCGTTAAAATACGGCAATCGTCAGACATACTTCGACATTAGTTATTAGTTTGCGTTTTAGTTTTAGAAACTTCGACAGTCTGTGACTTGTTTTTCAAAAATACAAGTCCCGCAATTCCTGCCAAAATTCCTATACACGCAACAACCTGAGATATCCCCAGGCCACCTGAGAGATAGAGAATATACTTACTCTGGCGCATACCCTCTAATAGCAATCTGCCAAAGCCGTACCACAATACATAGAAGAAAAATACCTTTCCGTTGGTTTTGATTTTATCTCTGATAAGCAAGATAATAACCAGTCCTAATGTATTCCACAAGCTTTCGTAGAGAAAGAGCGGGTGGACGCTCTGTCCACCATCTATTGACATTCCCCATGGCAAGCCCGTTTCTCCTCCGTAAACCTCAGCATTCACGAAATTGCCCCATCTGCCTATTGCCTGACCTATCAAAAGTCCCGGCGAGCACAAATCGAACACCTTAAGTACGGGCAATTTATGACGCTTACAATAGACATATGCCGTTATTACCGCGGCAATAATTGCACCGTATATTGCAAGTCCGCCCTCCCACACCTTAAATATGTTTAGGAAATTATCACGTATGGTATCAAGGTCAAACAGAACATAATAAATTCTCGCACCAATAATACCGAACACCAAGCCGTAAAGAGCAATGTCCCAGATGTGTTCGGGGTTAATCCCTCTTTTTTTTGCACTGCGGGCAACAAATAACGCTCCCAAAAGAAAGCCTGTTATGATAATAATTGCATACCAGTATATGTTCTTTCCCAATACGGTAAAAGCAATACGGCTTATATCAAATTCAAGTCCCAGCCTCGGGAACGAAACAGTATGTGTCATATCAAATTCCTTTCATTGTTAACGAAATACGTTTCTTCTTGACATCTACATCAAGAATCTTTACCTTAACAACCTCTCCCACCGACAGAACATCAAGCGGATGCTTGATATATCTATCGCTGATTTGCGAAATGTGTACAAGACCGTCCTGATGCACACCAATATCAACAAATGCACCAAAGTCGATAACATTCCTGACCGTTCCTGTCATAATCATATCGGGCTTTAGTTCGGATATGTCCATAATCTCCGATTTCATCACAGGCTCGGGAAGCTCGTCACGAGGGTCTCTGCCCGGCTTTTTAAGTGCATCGGCAATATCGCTGAGGGTCGGTACACCTATACCCAGCTCGTCTGCAAGCTTTTGCTTTTCGCCCTTCATCTTTTCGTTAATATCTAAAAGTCTGCCCTCCTTCAAATCGTCATACGTGTATCCGAGCTTTTTAAGTAATCCCTCTGCAGCCTTGTAGCTTTCGGGGTGGACGGACGTATTATCCAAAAGCTCCTTGCCGTCTGCAATTCTTAAAAACCCCGCACATTGCAAAAATGCCTTTTGACCAAGCTTGGGCACCTTCAAAAGCTGTTTTCTGGAGGTAAACTTGCCGTTTTCTTCTCGGTAGAGGGCGATATTTTTGGCGACTGCCGAATTGATACCCGCAACGTAAGACAAAAGCGACGGCGATGCGGTGTTAAGGTCGACACCGACGCTGTTTACACAGTCCTCGACAACTCCACCTAATGCTTCGCCCAAAAGCTTTTGGTTCATATCGTGCTGATACTGTCCTACTCCTATCGCCTTCGGGTCGATTTTTACAAGCTCGGCAAGCGGGTCCTGAATTCTTCTGGCGATTGAAACTGCACTTCTTAATGACACGTCAAATTCGGGGAACTCCTCGGCGGCAAGCTTTGATGCCGAATAAACCGACGCACCCGCCTCGCTTACTACCATATAATATACCTTTCGGTCAAGCTCTGATATAAGCTCTGCGGCAACCTTTTCCGTTTCCTTAGATGCTGTTCCGTTACCTATCGAAATCAAATCAACATTATGCTTTTCAATCAGCTTTTTAAGTATAGCTTTTGCCTTTTCTCTGTCGTGATTTGGCAGAGTGCAGTAAACAATTCCCGTATCACAAACCTTGCCTGTATCGTCTACAACGGCTACCTTACAGCCTGTTCTGTAGCCGGGGTCAAGACCGAGCACCGTCCTGCCCCTCACGGGCGGCTGCAGCAAGAGTCCCGAAAGATTTTTCGCAAAAATTTTAATAGCCTCTCCGCCCGCACGCTCGGTCAGGAGATTTCGTATCTCTGTTTCAATCGATGGTGCTATAAGCCTTTTGTAGCTGTCTTCACACGCCGCAGCAACATATTCTCCTGCACGACTCGGTGTTTTTTTGACAGTCTTTCTTTTTAAGTAACTGGTTAAAAGCTCTTCTTCTACCTTTATTTTAACAGACAAAAATCCGTCCTTCTCGCCACGGTTAATTGCAAGTATGCGGTGGTTTGCAATCTTTGAAAGCGGCTCGGAAAAATCATAGTAGTTGCTGTAAACGCTGTCCTCGTCCTTTGCAGCAGCAGTTACAATTGAGGCATTGTGGAGAGTCAGCTCTCTTATAATACGTCTTGCGTCAGCATTATCGGAAATCATCTCGGCAATTATGTCTAACGCACCAGCAATTGCATCCTCTGCCGTTTCTACTTCCTTTTCGGTATCGATATATTCCGCTGCCATAGCCTCGATATCATCGCCGGAGTTTTGCGCAATAATAGCCATCGCCAACGGCTCTAAGCCTTTCTCCTTTGCGATAGTCGCTCTTGTACGGCGCTTCGGTCTGTAAGGGCGGTAGATATCCTCAAGCTCTGTCTGAGTTTTGGCATTTTCTATCTGCGCTCTTAAATTATCGTCAAGCTTTCCCTGCTCGTCGATAAGTCTTAATATATCGGCACGTTTTTCGTCAAGTGCTCTTAATGCGTTTAATCTGGTATAAAGCTCACGAAGTATATCGTCAGAGAGCGAGCCTGTCTTTTCCTTACGATAACGTGCAATAAAAGGGATTGTATTCCCCTCGTCTATCAGCTTAACCGTATTTTCAACCTGATAATTCTCAAGCGAAAATTCTTCAGCAAGAGTAATTAAAATTTTATCCATTTGTCCTACCGCTCCTCACCTTATTGTTATGGTAATATTATACACTTTTTCCCAAAACAAAACAAGAGCATCGTGAAAAATAAAAAGTAAAAAGCCTGTCTCTTATTTCTACTTTAAGAAGAGACAGACTTTTCGCTTAATGCTGGACTGCTGATTTCGGAAGCTTTTCCTTAAACAAAAGACCAATTGACCAAAGACCTGCAATACCTACAAGCGTAAATACTATTCTTGCCGCAAGTGAGCCCGAGCCGCCAAGTATAGCGCTGACAAAGTCAAAACCGAATATGCCTACGCTTCCCCAGTTAATCGCGCCGATGATAACAAGCGACAAGGCCAGATTGTCTATAAAATCCATACCTTTTCCTCCGTTTCTCGAAAAGTATTTTGCCGGCAAAGATAGCATAACCGATAAAGTGTAATTCTAAACAGAGAATAATTTGTTAAATTCAAAAATAGAATAATAACACAAATTGAGGTGAGGATATGAATAGAATGTGGCTATACTCTATTGCAATCGCTGTGATTGCCGTTATAACATTTGCATTTGTTGTTTTTGCAAACGACACAAATCAAAAAAACATAGAATTTCTTTCGTCATACGGCTGGATTGTTGACAAAAATCCGCTCGAGCAGGAGAGTATTACACTCCCCACGACACCTGACGATGTCTACAATGCCTACAACCGTCTGCAAAAAGAGGCAGGACTTGACCTTACTGCCTACTACGGCAAAGCCTGTGTACGCTATACCTACAAGGTACTAAACTATCCCACGCCCATAAATGAAACTGTGCGTGCAAATATTCTGACCGTTGACGGCATAGCTGTCGCAGGTGATATTATGACCGTTTCGGCAAACGGCTTTATGCATTCGCTTAATTTCCCAATTAGTTCAGATACTCAAGCGGATTCTGATATTCACCGTCTTGTATAACCTCAAAGTGCAGATGTGCTACGTCTGCAAGGTCGGCAAGCGCACTTGTGCCTATGTGGCCTATCACGTCGCCTTGTCTTACATTGTCGCCTATTGCGACGGTCGGGTTTTCGTCAAGATTTGAATATATAGTAGAAAGTCCGTCGTTGTGGTCTATTCTGACGCTGTAGCCCAAAGAGCCCATAAACACCCTTGATACAACTCCGTCTGCCGCCGCAGCGACACTGTCACCTACCTGCGCTTCCATATCAACTCCGTTGTGAGTACGCCATTCCTCTATGCTTTCGTAAAAAATCTGTTTGTCGGAAAATTCGCCGACAACTTTGCCCGAAATCGGCATACTCAAAAGCGGTACCTCTTCAACTGTCTGTGTCTTTGCAACACTCTCGGTGTCAGGTGTAGGTGTTTCCTCCAGAATTTCAGGCTCGTCAGTTGCCACCGGTGTCGGCTCTTCCTCCACTATCTCAGGTGCAACAACATTCTCCCCCGCCTGCTCGGCAAGGAAACGCTCCTCCTCTTTGTTCTTCTCAGCAACATTGTTTGCATAGCCTATCAGCGCTATAACAAGAATACAGCAACAGATGGCTATGTATAAGCCGCCTCCGTCGCGTTTTTTCGTTCTTTTGTGTTCCATTTAATTCCTACCTTTCCGCCGCAAGCGGCATTTGTTACACAGGTATTTTTGCCCTTTGACGAAAAAACTATACATAAGAGCGAATTTTGGCAAATATATTTCGTAATAGGTGATATAATGCGGCAGATGATAATTTTTCTTGTTTTGACAATTTTAGTTTCGGTGGGAATTCCCGCCATTTTTGTGTTGCACAGCGGCATATATAAAAAGCCGACTCCCGAGGATAGCTCGAGCATAAAGGTGTACATAAATGCAGAGGATAAGGTTGTCGAAATGACCAAGGGGCAGTATCTTAGAGAGGTTGTTTCGGCAGAGATGCCCGCTTCTTTCGAGTTAGAGGCACTAAAGGCTCAGGCTGTAGCCGCCAGAAGCTATCTTACTGCAAGGATGAATGCGTATGAAAAGGACGGCAAGCCTGCCGAGCACAAAGATGCAGATATCTGCACCGACCCTGCTCATTGCAAGGCGTGGATATCGGAGAGTGAGCGTCGAAGTCTTTGGGGTGATGAGGCTGATAAAAACTGGGAGAAGATTGAGAGAGCCGTAGCAGAAACCGCAGGCGAGGTGGTTTACTTCGGTGACGAGGTTATTTCGGCAGTATTCTTTTCAACGTCATCGGGAAAAACGGAAAGCTCCAAAGATGTATGGGGCGGCGACAGGGCTTATTTAGTGAGCGTGGAAAGTCCCGGTGAGGAAAATGCACCTAATTTTAAGTCAGAAAAGACAATTTCGGTTGACGAGCTAAAACGGATAATATCGGAAAACATTGAGGGTACAGATTTTTCAAATGGTGTTTTCGGCGATATTGTACGTTCGGATGCGGGCGGTATTATAACAATAACGTTAGGCGGCGTACCCATTAAGGGAACGCTCTTTAGGACAATGTTTGACTTAAAATCAACTAATGTCAATATTACTGTAGAAAACGATAACGTGCATTTTGATGTAACGGGTTACGGACACGGTGTTGGTATGAGTCAGTACGGCGCAAATGCAATGGCAAGACGCGGCTCCGATTATAAAGAGATTTTGGCTCACTATTATCAGAATACGCAAATAAAATAATTAAACACCCGCAAACAAATTTGTTTGCGGGTGCTAAGCCATCAATTAGTCTTATAGTTCCTTGGGCTGTCGTAAATTTTATAATAATCCAGCATGAATCACATCGTTAACTTGTATTAAATCCTTTCTCATGCATTCAAAATAGAAACTATCCCTATCCAAGTAATCTTTTATAGTATTTTGGGGTATGTAATACTGTACGTTATCTACCTCAACCTCTACCATAGGTCTTCGTCCAACAACTACATCCCTGTTTATCACCCTGCAAAGAACGCTGTCCTCCGTTTTTTCCTCAACAGCATCTCCAAACAAATAAATTTTACAATCATAGTCATTATCGATGACCATAAATTCAAAGTTTTCGCTACTGACCAAGATTGAATCATCAAAGCATCTTTCAATAACACCTGATTCCAAATTCTTTAACACCAAAAAACGTGTTGCTACTGCATCATCAATTCTTATTAGTTTATGCATTTGTCTATTCCTCCTTACTTATTTAATTCGACAAATACATTATTATCAAAAAGCTTTTGGATAATTGTCGGCTGAATATTATCGCATTTTATATACATATAATAATCATATCCAAATTGGATTTCTACTTTCTCAGACTTTAATACGCACCACAGATTTTCACGCAATGCCATTTTTATTATTAGCTCAACCGTGTCCCAACGTACAGACATATTGTCTTTTATCTGTGTTAATAACTTTTGTTCATCATACGACAAATCGTATATATCTGTATCATCATAATATCTTTCCAAGCCTGCAATCATTAGCTCATCAACTTTGTTTTGGGATAAAACCATTTTTACCGCATTGATGTAGCTTTCCTCTGCTTGAATATATTTTTCTTTTGTGAGTTTTTCTCCTGAAAAAACCTTTCCAATATCACTTATAGATGTCCATTCTTCTCGGGTATATCTCCCACTCTCATCACGAAATTCGGGGTTATATTTGCTAATACGATAACAATTCATTTAATCACCTATCCTGTTTAATTCTTCATCATATGTACCGAGCCTTGTACTTTTTCTCGCCAATCCCTTAATCGAATCAGCCATTTTCCATCTTCCTCCATTATGAGCATCAATATCAGGTGTTATATACCTATTTCCTTTCTTGAAAATCGGCTGACCATGAGAGTAGCGTCCCGTCTGATTAAATCCAAGTCTTTTTGCCTCATTTATTATTTCTTTATTTGATAATCGTACAACATTGTTTGTATTCACTATACGAGTATTTGATTGCTTCACAACACCCTTTAGTACATCTGCCGCCTCGTCGGTATACTTGATACTGCCAACCAGAGGTAAGAGAGAGACTGCGTCTAAAAGCGTCTGCAAAGCGTGGGCAGGGGTGAGTTTCCAGTTAGTAATATCGTACAGCAAGTCCCTGATATCAGCAGGAAGGTCAAGTCCACTAATACCGAGCGCCAGTTGACCGAGCGTTCCCAAAAGCGTTGTATCCTCGGCATAATTCCCCAAAAAGATCTGTTTAAGCGAGGCAGTTAAGTAGTCAAGTGAGTTATCGTTCTTAATTTCACTTTTATCAACTTTAATTACCCGATTACCCTCATTATCGAGAATATGTATCTTGCAGTCGCAATTAGGGTGCAGCGGCGGGAGAGTTTTTCCTGCGCTCGCATCTGAAATATCAAATACTGTGCCATTAAGCGAACGGCAATGCTCACAGTTATCGCCAACTGTCACAAAGCGATAGTGTGTATAGCCACTATCCTGATAATTCCATAATAGCATATACCGTTCCATTTGTCCAGCAAATGACCTCAAAAGCGAATTAATGCTAAAGGAGCTGTTTTGGTTGCGTTGTGCAACCAAAAAACATAAATAACTACATCTCAAAATTGTTAGTATTACAAAGTTGCTCTATGCAACAAGTCAGCATAAAAATAACTCTGCTGTTTTGCAGAGTTATTCCTCTCTCCAGCCATTTATACTGCTGTTTTGAATGGCTGTAAAAATTCGCTTTTTAAGTCCGGGGAAGGTCTTTTTCTCAAGCTCGGCAATAATTTCCTTCATATCCTCACGCTTGGTGACACCGTCTGCCGGACACCCGCTCGGCTTGACAGGAAAATCAAGCCTTCTTGCTGCGCCCTTGATATCGCCCTCTCGCACATAAATCATCGGTCTTATCGAATACAAATCGGTGCGGTCAAGGTATGTGACAGGCGAAAAGCAGTTGACTCTGCCCTCATACAGAAGACTCAGCATAAAGGTTTCCAAAACATCATCGTTATGATGCCCCAGTGCAACTCTTTTGCAGCCGTACTCTATTGCCATATCATTTAATGCACCTCGTCTTAGCTTAGCGCACAATGCACACGGGTTTGTTTCCTTTCTGATATCAAATACAACCTCACGTATATTGGTACGCTTGACGTGATATTCCATTCCGAGATTTTTGCAAAATGCTTCTATCTCGGAAAAATCGCTATCGCCCGCCATATCAAGCGACAACCCGACCGGCGTAAATTTTTTGGGATAATAACGGGAAAGCCCTGCCAAAGCCGCCGCCAAAGCAAGACTGTCCTTACCGCCCGATATCCCCACAGCGACTCTATCGCCGTCCTCTATCATATTGTAATCCTCTACGGCACGCCGTACAAGGCTTGTTATGTATCTCACCTTTTGCTACCTCTTACATTTTAAGAACATTTCTGTTCTTCCACAGATAATCTACGCCTGAAATAACCGTAAACACTACCGAAATCCAGACAAGAATATCTGTTATTATCTTTGCAGGCATTTCGGGGAAAACGGGCAGCAGGAGTATAATTGCAGCAATTACTGCAACCATCTGCGATACGGTTTTAAGCTTGCCCCACATACTTGCCGCAATAACTTTACCATCAGCGGCGGCAACAAGACGTACACCCGATACCATAAACTCTCTTGCAAGCACTATCATCAGCGCCCATACCGACATTCTGCCGTAATGAAGCAAAATTACAAACGCCGCCGTAGTCAGCATTTTATCTGCCAAGGGGTCTACAAATTTGCCGAAATTGGTAATCTGATTATAGTGTCTGGCAATATAGCCGTCTGCTGCATCAGATAGTGCCGCAATTATAAAGACTATAAGCGCTCCAACACGACAAGCTGTACTCTCCATCATCAAAAGCACCATAAAAATCGGAACCAAAACCACTCTTAAAAGCGTTATTTTATTCGCTGTATTCATTTACTCTACTTCCTTTCCTGTCAAATCGTACTCGTCACAATCGAGGATTTCCACCTTTACAAAGCTTCCTATTTCCACCTCGTCCTCGCTTGCAAAGTAAACCTTGCTGTCTATATCAATACTGTCGGCATAGCTTCTGCCGTAGTACATATAGTTGTCCTCGTCATACCCCTCACACAGTACCTCCAGAATACTGCCGAGCTTGTGGCGATTTTTCTCAAGGGATATTTCACGCTGAATTTGCATTATCTCATCAGCACGCTCCAATTTTATTTCGTCAGACAGCTGTTCGGGATACTGCGCCGCCACCGTGCCCTCCTCCTCGGAATAGGCAAAGACTCCCACTCTGTCGAGCTTGTATTTCTTTACAAAATCACAAAGCTGCTTGTGCGCCTTTTCGTCTTCGCCGGGGAAACCGGATATAAGCGAGGTCCTGATAACTGCATCGGGCATCTTTTTGCGAATTAGCTCTATTTTCTTTTTTATCTCGATGCTGTCCGTTCTCCTTGCCATACGCCTTAGAATATCGTCATTTATATGCTGAATGGGCATATCAAGATACTTACAGATTTTATCCTCACGTGCCATTAAATCGAGAACATCCTCTGTGATTGCCTCGGGATACATATAGTGAATTCTTATCCAATGAAGCTCCTCTATCTTTATAAGCTCTTTAAGGAGTCTGTCAAGCGAATATCTGCCGTATATGTCCTTGCCGTAACGGCTGGTGTCCTGAGCAATAAGTATAAGCTCCTTTACTCCCTTTTTTGCAAGCTCCTCAGCCTCGGACAAAATATCC
This sequence comes from Clostridia bacterium, assembly GCA_045649145.1. GTDB lineage: Bacteria > Bacillota > Clostridia > UBA1381 > UBA1381 > HGM11525. Next base: position 8,938 of record JAZRPK010000003.1, on the reverse strand, counting down.
TCTATCTTGCGGCTGTGATATTTACCTCGGATTTGAGGAATTGCACAGAAGGTGCAGTTATTGTCACAGCCCTCGGCAATTTTGATATATGCAGTATAAGGCGGTGTTGCAGTCATTCGTGCCAAACCCTCGGGAATAATCTCGTTCTGATTACCGAAAAGGCAGGGCGTTTCACCTTGCAAACACTTATCTATAACATCACATATTTTATAAAAATCGCCCGTTCCGACCACTGCATCAACCTCGGGCAGCTCGCCGGCTATATCCTCGTGATACCTTTCTGCAAGACAGCCTGTCATAATAAGCTTTTTGCAGTTCTTTTTCTTGTACTCTGCCATCTCGAGTATGGTATCAATAGATTCCTGCTTTGCATCGTTTATAAAACCGCAGGTATTTACAATTATAATCTCCGCCTGCGAAACGTCGCCTACAATCTCGTGGCCCTGCTCACTAATAATTCCGAGCATTATTTCGCTGTCGGTCAGATTTTTGGGGCAGCCAAGGCTAACCAATCCTATCTTCATATCGTTTTTCCCTTTCAATCGTCATATTCACCCGAAGAAATTTCGTCAAAAGCACGCTTTATATCGTCAAAGCTGTAGCCTCTTGCCGCAAAATAGCGAAAGGCTCTGTCTCTGCTCTTGCGGTCAAAGTCGCCTGAAAGCTTCTTTTGCATAAGCGGCAAAAGCTGCTCGCCCTCGTCCGTTTCAAGCTCCTCTATAACCTCATAGCTAATCTCCCGTGCAATTCCACGTTTTGCAAGCTCTGCTAAAATTCTGTGCTTGCCAAACTTTTTAATATTCGATAAATCTGCTGCAAGACGCTCGGCATAGACACGGTCATCTATAAGCTTGTACTCGTTAAGGAATTCTTTAATCATCTCTATTTCGTCATTCCCCGCCCCTGCGTGCCGCAATTTTTGCACCAGCTCAAACTCGGAATGTGCACGAAATCCCAAAAGACGTAGTGCCTTTTCCTTAACAGCAGCAAAATCCTTAAGATCTTCTTTCTTCCTCGCTTTGATTGTAACTACCCTCTTTCGGTTATAGTCTGAAATAGTCGAACAGCTGTCCGAAATCTATACCCGCAATAACCTTGTTTTCGTATCTCTGGAACAGGCTGTGATAGCCCGACTGCAGCTGCTCCGACTGAATTCCGAACTTAATGGACAAATAAGCCTCCAAATACGCAGACAGATGGTCACAGGCACGGATAATCTCGCCGTCAACAGGATTATATTCGTCTAAATTATAACCTCTGTTGATATCATCTGAGCTAAGCACCTGAATATCGCCGTCACGGACAATCCTCGATGCAAACTCGTCTTGCGTATAGTATTCAAGCTCTTCTTTGATATCGTCGGGCACAAGCGGATAAATCACACGGTGCATCTGCTCGTCCTCAATTTCCTTTATGATGTCATCAAGTCCTACCACCGACGTCTTAACAGGTGATACAATATCACGGGTTAAAACCTCGGGCATATCGTGGAATAGTGCCGAGAAATAGTTATTAACAACTCTGCGACGGCAAACGCCTATCTCTACCGAGCAAAAATAAGACAGCATAGCAACCACCAGCATATGCCCCATTACAAAGGTCTGCGGCATTCTGACCGCTCTTGACCATCTTTGCTGATAACGGAGCTTGCCGATTAGGGACAAGAACTTTTGCAAATCGGGATTGGTAGCAAAACGGCTAAAGCCGTCAAAGGTATTACATTCCGCCAAGCCTCTTTCTACCTCGGTTTTTACCTCCTCGATAGCATATGTTTCGGTGTTCATCGGGTAGATAACCTTAAACTCCCAGTCTGTTGCGTAATAATGCGCCGCACGCAAAATCTGCTTTTCCTTCTTTGCATATGACGGCTCGCTAAAGTATCTGCACATTTTCTCGTAAAAACCGCCGCCTATTCCCTCACACTGACCCTTGAGCTGCTCGAGAACCCAGCTGTTAATCTGACCGCCCTTTCGTTTCATCAGGCTGTGGTAGATTGGGGGTTTAATATCGGTAAGTACAACACGGTGCAAAAACTCAAAAATTCCGCCCTCTATAAGCAGCAGCGGGTCGTAGTTACCGTCACCCTCACATTTTGCCAGAGTGTAGGCATACACCATCTTATGCGCCTGCTTATCAAGCTCGGAAAAGCCGATAGATGGTCTTATGTGGTCATTCCAGCGCTGAATTGACGCCGCCTCATATATAGTTGAAATCAATGCCTTTCTTATCATATTTTGCACCTCATTTTACATTTGAATATACATTTTTATTATATAATATATTGTTTTTTTTGTCAATAAGATTGAAAGTTTAGCTTAAATTTGATACAATACTTTTTGAGGTGAGCAAAATGGATAAGGCGCTTTTGGCAAAGGCATATATTTTCAGCGGTCTGACCGAGTCGGAGCTTGACGAGGCACTTAAATATCTTGGTGCACGGGAAAAGCATTACAAAAAGGGGCAGACACTTATTTCGCTTGGAAACTCTATTTCCGAGTTCGGCGTTATTACAAAGGGCACAGTACAAATCTCGTGCGATGATATCAACGGAAACCAGATGATTATGGCAACGGTTGCGCGCGGAGATATGTTTGCGGAATCTCTTGCCGTAACTGCAAATTCCGACAGCCCGATTTATGCCACCGCCACCGAGGGCTCCGTTGTTGTGTGGCTTAATGCCGCTCCCATCAGGGATAACCTTGCAAGCACTCCGCTGCACGCAAAAATAAACGCCAATTTTACACGTGCCATAGCTATAAAATGCCTTAGTATGAACGACCGTGTTCAAATTCTTTCCAAAAAAACCATACGTGAAAAGGTAATAACATATATGTCACAGCTTGCCGAACACTCGAAAAAGACAGAAATTCTTATCCCCTTAAGCCGTCAGGATATGGCAAGCTATCTGGGGGTAGAACGCAGCGCACTTTCCCGTGAGCTGTCACGTATGCAGCAGGACGGGATTATACGTTTTAAGGGCAATCGGTTCAAGTTTTTACAGTAAATGTTGCAGTTGCAACATACAACTCCTTTCTTTTGTGCTATCATAAGATAGACTGCAAAGGAAAGGATTTTTTATAATGTATGATATAATGTCTAAAAAGGCGGAGGAGTTTATATCGGACGAGGAAATTCAGGATACATTAGAATATGCCGCCGCCAATAAATCAAACAGAGAGCTTATAGAAAGCCTAATAGAGCGTGCAAAGGACTTAAAAGGTCTTAACCACAGAGAAGCGGCAGTTTTATTGGACTGCGACCTCCCCGACCTTAACGAGAAGATGTTTTCTTTGGCACGTGAGATAAAGGAAAAGTTTTACGGCAACAGAATAGTTATGTTCGCACCACTTTATCTTTCCAATTACTGCGTAAACGGCTGTGTTTACTGTCCGTATCATTATAAGAACAAGAACATCTGCCGTAAAAAGCTGACACAGGAAGAGATTGAGCGCGAGGTTATTGCTCTGCAGGATATGGGACACAAGCGCCTAGCACTCGAAATGGGCGAAGACCCTGTAAATAATCCGATAGAGTATCTTTTGGAAAGCATCGAAACAATCTATTCAATCAAGCACAAAAACGGTGCAATAAGACGTGTTAATGTAAATATTGCCGCAACCACGGTAGAAAATTACCGCAAGCTTAAGGATGCAGGTATTGGCACATATATATTGTTTCAGGAAACCTACAACAAAAAGGCTTACGAGGAGCTGCACCCCACAGGTCCTAAGAGCAATTATGCCTATCACACAGAGGCGATGGACAGAGCGATGGAGGGCGGCATAGATGATGTCGGCTGCGGTGTCCTCTTCGGACTTAACCTTTACAGATATGATTTCGTCGGACTTTTGATGCACGCAGAGCATCTTGAGGCTGCCTGCGGAGTAGGGCCTCATACCATAAGCCTGCCAAGAATACGTCCCGCCGAGGATATTAACCCCGACGATTTTTCCAATGCAATTGACGATGACATTTTTGCAAAAATTGTGGCAGTACTACGAATTGCTGTTCCGTATACGGGTATGATAATCTCAACAAGAGAATCTCAAAAGACAAGAGAACGTGTACTGGAATTGGGAGTATCACAGATAAGCGGCGGCTCACGCACAAGCGTAGGCGGATATGCCGACGGCGGCGAGGAGGAAAACTCGGCGCAGTTTGATGTTGAGGACAGAAGAACTCTTGACGAGGTGGTAAACTGGCTATTGTCACTAGGTTATATCCCCAGCTTCTGCACAGCCTGCTATCGTGAGGGCAGAACAGGCGACCGCTTTATGTCGCTCGTAAAATCGGGACAGATTGTAAACTGCTGTCAGCCGAATGCTCTTATGACGTTAAAAGAGTATCTGGAGGATTATGCGTCTGATAATACAAAAGAAAAGGGTCAGAAGGTTATAGCGCGTGAAATAGAACGCATCACAAACGAGAAGGTAAAAGAAATCGCCAAACAACATCTTTTTGATATGGAGGGCGGAAAGCGAGATTTCAGATTTTGATAAACCAAGGCAGAGAGAGGTATTATATCCCCTCTCTGCTTTAATTTTTCACAGCGGCAAGGCTTTTACTGAAAAAAAGTTTGTAGCATTCGTAGAAATTTTTTCCTGCTACTTGAAATTTTAGGAATTTTGTGGTATTACTTATTTATAATTTTTTATGCTTAACAGCTGAAAGGGTGACGTATATGAAAATCAGAATCGGCATTGTAGGTTACGGCAATCTCGGCCGCGGTGTAGAAGCGGCTGTAAGCGCAAGCAAGGATATGGAGCTTGCCGCCCTTTTTACAAGACGAGCGCCCGATACCATCAAAACCCGTACAAATGTGCCTGTTTATTCAATTGACAAAGTTTTAGAGATGCAGGACAAAATTGATGTTATGATTCTGTGCGGCGGCAGTGCCAACGACCTGCCCCATCAGACACCCGAGATGGCTAAGTACTTTAACGTCATCGACAGCTTTGATACACACGCAAAAATTCCCGAGCATTTTGACCGTGTAGACAGTGAAAGCAAAAAAAGCGGCAAAATCAGTATTATATCGGTCGGCTGGGACCCGGGAATGTTCTCATTAAACCGTCTTATCGGTCAGGCAATACTCCCCAACGGCGAGGATTATACCTTCTGGGGCAAGGGCGTCAGTCAGGGACATTCCGACGCCATTCGCAGAATTGACGGTGTTATCGATGCTAAGCAATATACTATCCCTGTTCCGTCCGCACTCGAGAGCGTACGAAACGGCGAAAATCCCACTCTTACAACACGTGAAAAGCATATAAGAGAGTGCTTTGTTGTTGCCAAAGACGGCGCAGACCTTGCTAAAATTGAAAACGCTATCAAAACAATGCCCAACTACTTCGCAGACTATGACACAACCGTGCATTTTATATCACAGGAGGAGCTTTCGAAAGAGCATAGCGGTATCCCGCACGGCGGTATGGTGTTCCGTACAGGCACAACAGGCTTTGATAACGAAAATAAGCATATCATTGAATATCGCCTTAAGCTTGACTCAAACCCCGAATTTACCTCCAGTGTGCTTGTTGCGTATGCTCGTGCCGCTTATCGTATGAATAAAGAGGGGCAAATCGGCTGCAAAACGGTATTTGACATCGCACCAAAATATCTGCACCCTTCAACTCCTGAAGAGCTGCGTAAAAATCTGTTGTAATGAATATAATAAATACTTGAAAACTGCTAAATAGTGTGATAAAATTAATTAAATTATCTTAAGAAACGAGGGACAATTATGGATCAGAACAAAAGACCGGATACAATGGCTCGTATCACAACAAAAGAGCTTGCAGACCAGTTTATTGCGGAACAAATTTCTGCCGTACGTGCACAGGTAGGCGACAAGAGGGTACTTCTTGCACTATCAGGCGGTGTTGACAGCTCGGTTGTTGCCGCACTTCTTATCAAGGCTATCGGCAAGCAGCTTGTCTGCGTACACGTAAACCACGGTCTTATGAGAAAGGGCGAAAGCGAACAGGTTATAGAAGTGTTCCGTAACCAGCTCGATGCTAACCTGATATATATTGACGCTACAGACAGATTTTTAGACTTATTAAAGGGCGTTTCCGAGCCGGAGAAAAAGCGTAAGATTATCGGCGGTGAGTTTATAAAGGTGTTTGACGAAGAGGCAAGCAAGCTTGAGGGTATTTCCTTCCTTGCGCAAGGCACTATCTACCCCGATATTCTCGAAAGCGACGGCGTTAAGGCGCATCATAACGTAGGTGGATTACCCGAGGATATGCAGTTTGAACTGGTCGAGCCGGTTAAGCTGCTTTATAAAGACGAGGTAAGAGTAGTCGGAAAAGCGCTCGGACTTCCCTCATCTATGGTTGACCGCCAGCCCTTCCCCGGCCCCGGTCTTGGTGTAAGATGCCTTGGCGCAATCACAAGGGACAGACTCAATGCACTGCGTGAAGCAGACGCTATTTTACGTGAAGAATTTGATATCTGCGGTCTTGCAGGTAAGGTGTGGCAGTATTTTATCGCTGTGCCTGATATGAAGAGTGTCGGCGTAAGAAATGATAAGAGATACGAGGGCTGGCCCGCAATTATCCGTGCGGTCAATACCACAGACGCTATGTCCGCTACTATCGAAGAAATCCCCTACGATGTTCTTCACAAGATTACAAACCGCATCACCACCGAGGTTGAAGGCATCAATCGAGTACTCCTCGATTTGACACCAAAGCCCATCGGGACGATCGAATGGGAGTAAAATGAAACTTAAACCCCCGAAAGCAAGCAGCTTTCGGGGGTTTTTTCTACAGAACACAAAACATCTTGAATTTTTCTCTTTGTTATGTTAACATATAAAAGATTAAAACTATACAAAAGATGGAGAAGAAAAATGGAACAGACGAAAAGTAAAATTATCACCAACCCCTTGGTTGTGGCAGTCATTGCAATATTCTGCTGTGCACTTTGGGGCAGTGCAACACCCTTTATCAAAATCGGGTACGAGCTTATTCTGCCCGTAAGAAACACCTCATCGACAATACTTTTTGCAGGTGTAAGATTTTTGTTTGCGGGTATAATCACAGTACTTATTTACAGCATAGCAAGACGCAAGTTTTTGTATCCCAAAAAGGAAAATATATCTAAAATTGCTACTGTAAGCTGTTTCCAGACTATTATACAATACATACTTTTCTACATAGGTCTTGCAAACACCTCAGGCGTTAAGGGCACTGTCGGCAGCGGCTCGTCGGCATTTTTTGCAATGCTTATTGCCTGTCTTGTCTTTAAGCAGGAAAAGCTTTCTTTCAAAAAGATTTTTGCGTGTATAATCGGCTTTTCGGGCATTATTCTGGTAAACCTAAACGGTCTTGACTTTAGTATGAATTTTTTAGGCGATGGCTTTGTAATACTCTCGACCATCTCATACGCAGTTTCGTCTGCACTTATCAAAAACTATTCCAAGCACGAGGACCCCGTAGTTATCAGCGGTTACCAGTTCATAATAGGCGGTATAGTGATGATAGCAATAGGACTGCTCTTTGGCGGCGAAATAGTAGTTTCAGGCACAAAGGCTGTTCTTGTTCTTTTGTATCTTTCCTGCCTGTCGGCGACAGCTTATGCACTCTGGGGCGTACTTTTGAAGCACAATCCGGTATCACGAGTTTCCATTTACAGCTTTATGACACCCGTTTTCGGTGTTATTTTGTCAAATCTGATGCTGACCGAAAAAAGCAACGTCACACCGATAACCCTTGTTATAACACTGCTCCTCGTCAGCACGGGTATATTGCTTCTTAATTACAAAAAGGATTGATTTTTGAACAAAAAAAGAGCAAGCTCCATAGCTTGCTCTTTTTTGGTGCTCGAGGCCGGGGTCGAACCGGCACGGGTATTACTACCCACGGGATTTTAAGTCCCGGGCGTCTGCCAATTCCGCCACTCGAGCTTATTTCGTACGCATTACATTATAGCACACCGCACTTATACGTGTCAAGTATTTCCTTATGTAAATTTTTTTGATTTTTTTACAAAAAAGTATTGAAAAGAGGAAAAAAATGTGATAATATACTTGGGTATGACATTACGCACATTTCGGGATTGCGACAGGGTTGCCTATATTCAATGTAGGTTCTGCTTGCAAAATGAACGAAATGGAGGAAAACAAAAAACAAGGAGGAATAAAAAATGTCAAACGTAATTTCTATGAAACAGCTTCTCGAAGCAGGCGTTCACTTCGGTCACCAGACCAGAAGATGGAACCCGAAAATGGCGGAGTACATCTTCACCGAAAGAAACGGCATCTACATCATCGACCTTCAGAAGACTGTTAAAAAGGTTGAGGAAGCTTACTACTTCGTAAAGGATGTTGCTGCTGAGGGCAAGACAATCCTTTTCGTAGGAACAAAGAAGCAGGCTCAGGATTCCATTAAGGAAGAGGCTGAAAGAGTCGGAATGCACTATGTAAATGCAAGATGGCTCGGCGGTATGATGACAAACTTCAAGACAATCCAGAAGAGAATTGACCGCTTGGCTCAGATTAACAAAATGGAAGAAGAAGGCACATTCGACCTTCTCCCCAAGAAGGAAGTTATCAAGCTTAAGGCTCAGAGAGACAAGCTTGAGAAATACCTTGGCGGTATCAAGGAAATGAAGAAGCTTCCGGGCGCACTCTTCGTAGTTGACCCGAGAAAAGAAAAGATTGCTATAGCAGAGGCTAAAAAGCTCGGTATCCCCGTTGTTGCTATCGTTGATACTAACTGTGATCCGGACGAGGTTGATTATGTAATCCCCGGCAATGATGATGCTATCCGTGCAGTTAAGCTTATCGCATCTACAATGGCTAACGCTATCATCGAAGGCAGACAGGGCGTTGACGCTGTAGCTGCTGATGTTGAGGCAGATGCTCAGGAAGCTGCTGAGGCAGTAGAGGAATAATTCTTACAAGGAGGATATACAAAATGGCATTTTCCGC
>JAZRPK010000002.1:0-7731 GCA_045649145.1 Clostridia bacterium | reverse complement strand
ATCGGTGCAGAACGCATCGAAGCACTTTGCGACAGCTTTAACAGAGAAATAAAAGAGGAAAAAGCAATGCTTGGCAAGCATATAAAGCCAAGGTTTAGTGCGGGTTACGGAGATTTGCCTATTGAATTTCAAAAGGATATTTTCAAAGTGCTTGACTGCCCCAGAAAAATAGGTCTGTCCTTAAATGACAGTCTTTTGATGTCGCCGTCAAAATCGGTTACGGCAATTATCGGAGTAACAGATAAGTGTGAAGAATATCAGAATAAATCAAAATGCGAAAGCTGCGGGAAGATAGATTGTGCATATAGGAGAACGGTATGAAGGTTACAGAGTATATAAAGAAAAATATATTATACTTAGACGGCGGAATGGGTACACTCTTGCAAAAGCAGGGACTATTGCCGGGAGAATTACCGGAACGCTGGAATATATCGCACCCTGATGTAATTTCTAAAATACATCAGGATTATTTTGATGCGGGCAGTAATATTGTAAATACCAATACATTCGGCGCAAATATCCTTAAATTTGACAGAACGGAATTACAGGAAATCATAAAGGCTGCTGTAGATAATGCCCGATTAGCAGCCGGTGAAAGCAGCGGCAATCAGGAAAAATGGGTTGCACTTGATATAGGCCCTACGGGCAGAATGCTTGCGCCGTACGGCGATTTTGATTTTGAAGATGCGGTAGGTGTTTTTGCCGAAACGGTAAAAATCGGTGCAGAGTGCGGTGTTGACTTAATTTTTATAGAAACTATGAACGACAGCTACGAAACAAAGGCAGCACTTCTTGCCGCAAAGGAAAACTGCGACCTGCCTGTATTTGTTTCCAATGCTTATGGTGACGATGGAAAGCTGATGACAGGTGCATCACCTGCAGCAATGGTTGCTATGCTTGAGGGTATGGGTGCCGATGCTGTCGGAATTAACTGTTCTCTTGGCCCTAAGGCACTTAGTGGTGTTTGTCAGGAGTATTTGAAATACGCATCGGTTCCGGTTATCTTAAAACCCAATGCAGGCTTGCCTAAGTCGATTGACGGAAAAACTCTCTATGATGTATTGCCCGCAGAGTTTGCCGAAGATGTAGCAGATTTGATTGCAATGGGAGTCAGAATTTCAGGCGGTTGTTGTGGTACGACACCCGAATACATTGACGCTCTTGTTAAGGCGAGTAAGAATATTTCGCCTGTGCCTGTTACAAAGAAGAATATCACAATGGTTTCATCATATACCCACAGCGTAATCTTTGGTGATAAACCTGTGCTGATAGGCGAGCGTATTAACCCTACGGGCAAAAAACGATTTAAGGAAGCGCTAAAGGCAAATGACATCGACTATATCTTAAAGGAAGGTATCTCACAGCAGGAAAAGGGTGTGGACATCTTAGACGTCAACGTCGGACTTCCCGAAATTGATGAGATAAAAATGCTAAAAACGGCGGTTTGTGAGCTTCAGGCAATAATTGATTTGCCGCTCCAGATTGATACGTCAGATACCATTGCGATGGAAATCGCGCTTCGCCGTTATAACGGAAAAGCGATGATAAACTCGGTAAATGGTAAAAAAGAGAGTATGGATGCGCTCTTTCCGCTTGCTAAAAAGTACGGAGGACTTATCGTTGCACTTACTCTGGACGAGGATGGTATTCCCGAAAGGGCAGAGGATAGGTTAAGAATTGCGAAGAACATATTAGCAGAGGCGGCAAAATACGAGATTGATAAAAAGGACATTATCTTCGACCCGCTGGCGCTTACCATCAGCGCCGATAATACCGCGGGACGTGAAACTCTAAAGGCTGTAGGACTTATTAAAACAGAGCTTGGCTGTCACACATCTTTGGGAGTATCAAATGTATCCTTCGGACTGCCTCAAAGAGAAATTATAAACAGCACATTTTTTGCACTTGCTATGGCAAACGGCTTGTCGGCGGCTATTATGAATCCGTATTCGGTGGATATGATGAAAGCGTATCGGGCATTTGGTGCAATATACGGCCTTGACGATAATTGCACAGAGTATATCGCCTTTACCGAAACAATTCCGCAACCGACTCAGAATACAGATGTTTCAAAACCAAAATCAACTGCAGCAGAATATAAATCCGAGTTGCAAAGAGCGATTGTGAAGGGTCTTAAGGAGCAGGCATCACAGCTCACAGCAGAGCTTCTCAAATCAAGCGAGCCGCTTGAGATTGTTCAGGAGGAGATTATTCCTGCGCTTGACATAGTTGGTATCGGCTTTGAGAAAAAGACGGTCTATCTGCCGCAGTTACTTATGAGCGCCGAGGCTGCAAAGGCTGCGTTTGAAAGAATAAAAGAGAATATGCCCAGCGGCAAAAGTGCGGATAAATGCAGCTTTGTTATTGCGACTGTAAAGGGCGATATTCACGATATCGGCAAAAATATTGTTAAGCTTTTACTGGAAAATTATGGCTTTGACGTAACCGATTTGGGCCGTGATGTTTCGCCTGAAGATGTTGTCCAAAAGGCAGTAGATATTAACGCCCCGATAGTCGGATTGAGTGCTCTGATGACAACTACCGTTCCCGCAATGGAAGAAACAATAAAGCTTCTTAAGAAAGAAGCGCCATATTGTAAGGTAGTAGTCGGCGGTGCTGTGCTTAATCAGGAATACGCAGATGCAATCGGAGCGGATAAATATGCTAAAGACGCAATGGAAACGGTGCGCTTTGCAGACGAGATAAATAATATTATAAAGAGGCAGGGATAACTCCTGCCTCTTTATAATCCACACACCAAAAAAACAACCCTCAAGGGTTGCTTTTTTGGTGCGAGTGTTCATGACGTGTCAAGGATGAAAACAAAAAAATCACAAAAAGTTGATAGCGACAGCAAGCCGTTGTGAGGGCGTTTACAACCGAACAGGTGAGCCGAGCGTGACTTTTTGTGAAAGAGGAGAAGCAAGGAAGCGGGCGGATGACTTTTTTGCATAAAAAAAGTTGAAGCAAAGCGAACTTTGCTTCGACGTGGTGGAGATGACAGGACTTGAACCTGCATGAAATTGCTCTCACATGGACCTGAACCATGCGCGTCTGCCAATTCCGCCACATCTGCATATCTTTTTGTCATTTTGACGACAATAGGTATTTTACTATAAACGAAAATTTTTGTCAATATTTTTTTGCCATTTACAAAAAAATAATTACAACGATTGTTTTTGCTCCAACAGTATGTTATAATATAGTATAAACTAATAACAAATTTGGGAGTAGGGATATGTCGGTATATACGGCATTTTTGTGCTGGTATCTTTGTGGCGTGATATTACTGCAAACGGCAGGGCTTGGGTATGCACTGCTCTTTTCGGTGTGTCTGGGGATATTAAGCGTTGTTGGAGTATTACTAAAGAGATTCAATGTACGCAAAATTATCTACTCTGCAGCTGTAATTATAGGTGTAGTGGTGATGTCCTATGCTGCCGAGCCTGCAGCATCGTTGTTTGACAGTTACCTTGACCGTTATATTGAAGTGGAAGGTATAATATGCGAAATTCCCGATGAATATGATGAACACTATTCCTACATAGTAAGCCTTGAAAAGCTTACATACCGAGGTAATGTTGAGGAGGTTGACGCAAAAATACGCATAACCTCCGAAACGGAATTTTCCACGGGAAACAGAGTGGCATTCCGAGGCTTCCTCGATACAATTTCCTCACCTGACAACAGTACGGAATTTGATTACCGTATCTACTACAAGGGTAAAGGGATAGAGTTCGAAATGCACGCCGATGAGGCGCAGCTAATTGATGAAAGAGCATTTATGCTATCGCCTGTTTATGCTGCTGAATATATCAAAAACCGCATTGGAGCATCTATAGACAAGTTCTATACAGATGACGATGCAGGTATGATAAAGGCGGTTTTGCTCGGCAACAGGTCGGAGTTTTCTGATGAATTTGAGAAAACGCTGGTAAGGACATCAGCACTCCGATTGTTGTATCCGTCTTTTCTGCATACATTTTTACTGTTATCGATATGCGAATTTATTTTCGCCGCAATACCAAAACGCAAGCGTGAACCGCTGATTGTTATTGCGCTTATGATATTCGCAATATTTTACGGCAACTACATAACATTTGTACGTGCAGCGCTTGTACTTGCCGTTGTTATGATATATTGCAGATTGCGCGGATTTTCGCACTATCCTGACATTGTATCAATCGTTGTGACGGTATGTCTTGTGTCAAATCCGCTGCTTATCTATAATTCGGGGTTTGTGATGTCGGTTTCGGTGGGTGTGCTGATGCACTTTTTCAGGTATCCGCTTTGTGCAAAGCTAAAGTTTATCAAAAATATAAATGCCAGAAATATGATATCGGTATGGCTTATAGGAACATTTGGGTTGATGCCGTTTTCTGCTTACTTTTTTAACGGAATACCGGTTTACAGCATAATATTCACGTTTGTCTACACACCGCTTACTCTGATGCTTTTTATTCTGTCGCCAATTGTACTTTTGATGTTCGAGCTGTTTGGGACGGCGAGTTTTTTGGGTATCTTTGTTGACGGACTGATAGATATAATGAAAAAGCTGCCCGAGATGGTTGCACTTTTGCCTGGACATTACATAACGCTTGCCAAGACAACATCTGTCGGGTTTGCGGTTGTGTTTTTGATTGCGTACATCTTAAAATGTGTTGCAGACAAACGGACAAAACAGACAAATTTTAAGCTTTCTGTGATAGGCTTGACAGTGATTTTTGCCGTGTATAGTATATCGGCGTTTTCCGAAATCGGAAAGATGTTTGTGACCTTTGTAAATGTAGGGCAGGGCGACGCTGCTATTATAGACATAAGAGGCAGAGATACGATTTTAATAGATGGCGGCGGTGGTACAGCAGACAGCGAATATAGCATAGGTGAAGAGGTATTCCTGCCATATCTTACTGCTAAAGGCTATTCTAAAATAGACCTTGCAATTGTATCGCACTGCCACAGGGACCATATCGAAGGGATAGTTGCAGCGATAGAAAACCTGAAGGTGTCGGCAGTTATGATGTCTGATTCGGGCGAGGGAGCGGAGTATCGTGAGATGATTGTTTCTGCTGCAGAGAAAAGCGGTACGGAGATAGTATATGTAAGCGCAGGCGACAGAATAGAGTTTGACTCCGGCTTTTCGATAGACGTACTTTCGCCTGAGAAGAACGCAGAATTTGCTGATGAGAACGATTATTCGCTCGCTCTTAAAATGAGCTATAATGGTGTTGATATGTTCTTTGGCGGGGATATAACGGTTGATGCGGAAAAGAGAATTGCGGGCAAGATAGGCGAGGTGGACATTGCAAAGGTATCGCATCACGGCTCGGCAAGCTCGTCATCAAGAGAGTTTATAGGAGAGGTAAAGCCCCTTTTTGCAGTCTGCTCTGTTGGTGCGAATAATATGTACTCGCATCCTGCCGACAGAGTTGTCGCAGATTATGCCAAATCGGGAGCAAGAATTCTAAGGACTGATACAATGGGTGATATAATTTTAGAATGTGACGGGGATAAAGTAGTCGCAGGCTGGTATAAAGAGGTGTTAAAATGGCAGTAAAGGAAAGCGATGTAATGAAACTAAAGCGTGAGATGAAGGAAAAGGGCATCTCGGGCGCTTATCTTTTCTACGGCGAGGAGCTGTACTTAAGGGATTTATATATTGAGAAAATACGCTCTGTCATTCCGGAGGACGGGTTTGAGGAATTTAATCTAATTACCCTTGACGGCAAGGAATCCGACCTTGATACAATCGCCGATGCGATTGAAAGCTATCCTATGGTCAGCGAGAAGAAGCTTGTCATAATAAGGGACAGCGGAATTTTCAAGAAACCGAAGGAAAACGTGGCGGATTTTTGGAATGAGGAATTAAAGCGTCTGCCCGATTACTGTATACTGCTTTTCATAGAGGATAGCGTGGATAAACGCTCGTCTGTATATAAGACTATGTCCAAGGCGGGTACGGTGGTTGAGTTTGCGTACTTAAAGCCGTACGAGCTGACTGCGTGGGTGCAGGGTGAAGTACTTAAGGCAAAGAAAAAGATGAGCAAGAATGTTATAGAATATTTTGTATCGGTGTGTCAGGATGGGCTTATCAATCTTAAAAATGAGCTGGACAAGCTTCTTTCTGCCTGCGATGAGGAGATAACCGAAACAGACGTTAAAAGAATGGTTTCAAAATCACTTAACGTGCAGGTTTTTGACCTTTCAGATTGCATTATGGAAAAACGTAGCGACCGTGCGTTTTCCATACTTTCCGACTTAAAGACATCGAGGGAATCGGCATTTAATATATTATATCTCTTAAACTCTACATTTGATAAGATGCTTCTTTGTAAGCTGATGCTGTCAGAAGGTGCAACATCAGCCGAGGTAGAAAAACGGCTTGGTCTGCCGCAGTTTATAGCAAAGAAATATTATAACGGCGCTAAGGGATTTTCGGAGGAGTTTCTGGCGGAGAGGGTATCGAGAGTACCTGAACTGGACCTTGCTATCAAACAGGGAAAGATAGCTGAGTGGGACGCCTTGTACAAATTTATTTTTGAGGCAATCGGGGGCTGACAATCAGAACCAAATTTCTGCTGTTCACATATTATGTTTAGTGAATAAGCGTGCGGAGTTTTCCGCCGTGCAGAAAGGAAGGGTTCATAATTGATGAAAACGGTATCGGTTATAGGCGGAGACTTACGTGCCTTGACGCTGGCAGGACTCTTGGCAGATGACGGGTATAAGGTCAGCGTATTCGGTTTTGACAAGGACATTGATACGACAGGCTTAAGGAAGGCTTCGGATATGCACGAGGCTCTTGCGGCAGAGGTTATAATTCTGCCCATTCCCGCAAGCAGAGATGATGTCAGCATAAATGCACCGTATGCCGAAAAGCCGCTTCTGATTGAGGATTTTCTGGCAATGATAGGCTCATCAAAGCTGGTGCTTGCAGGACATATTTCGCCTGTGCTTGCTGCAAGATTTGACAGAGAGGGTATTGCGTGCATCGACTATTATAACCGTGAGGAGCTGATGGTTAAAAATGCAGTTCCGACTGCGGAAGGGGCGCTTGAGATTGCGCTCTCGGAGATGCCGATTACGCTATCAGGCTCATCAGTGCTTGTGGTTGGATATGGCAGAATAGGGAAAATACTTACAAAGATGCTTGTTGCGCTTGGTGCAAAGGTTACAGTAAGCGCAAGACGCTGGGGTGATCTTGCATGGATTGAGGGCACAGGTGCAAGAGCGGTTAACACTGCTAAAATTGCCGAGAATATAGCGGACTACGATGTTATCTTCAACACAGTTCCCAGCCTTGTTTTAGGCGAGGCTGAGCTTAGTAAAATGAACGAAAATGCGCTAATAATAGATTTGGCGTCTGTTCCGGGCGGAGTAGATTTGGAAGCGGCAAAAAGCCTTAACAGACGTGTGATATGGGCACTGTCCCTACCGGGCAAAACAGCACCTATCAGTGCAGGACGTATAATCAAGGATACTGTAAAAAATATCCTTTCGGAACTGGAGGTGTGCTAAAGTGGAGCTTGAGGGGAAGAAGATAGGCTTTGCGGTTACCGGGTCATTTTGCACCTTCAAAAGTGTAATTGTACAGATGGAGCATTTAGCGACACTTAAGGCGGATATTGTGCCAATTATGAGTAACAGTGCTTTTACCACCGATACTCGCTTTGGCGATGCTTGCGATATAAATGCAAGAATAGAAGGCATTTGCGGTAAAAAGATAATATC
>JAZRPK010000001.1:0-18524 GCA_045649145.1 Clostridia bacterium | reverse complement strand
TAGGACATATATAGTCTTTCCTGTACTTCTTTTTGACAGTTCTGTTGCAAGCTTAACTCTCTGTGCCTCGCCGCCCGAAAGAGTTGTTGAGCTTTGTCCGAGTTTGATATATCCAAGACCGACATCTTGCAAAGTCTCGAGTTTCCTCTTTAGCTTAGGATAAACACTAAAGAACTCGACCGCTTCATCTACAGTCATCTCAAGCACATCATAGATATTTTTACCCTTGTATTTAATATCGAGTGTTTCTCTGTTATATCTCTTGCCCTTACAAACCTCGCATGGCACGTAAACGTCGGACAAAAAGTGCATCTCTATCTTCACAATGCCATCACCCTGACACGCTTCGCACCTGCCGCCTTTTACATTAAAGCTAAATCTGCCAGGCTTAAAGCCGTGCATTTTTGCATCGTTAGTCTGTGCAAATATTTCACGAATATCATTAAAAATGTTAGTGTATGTTGCAGGGTTTGAACGGGGTGTTCTGCCGATTGGTGCTTGATTTATGTCAATTATCTTGTCAAGCTGCTCGAGCCCTTTTATCGCCTTATGTGCTCCTGAGTGGGTTTTTGCTCTGTTAAGGTCACGGGCAAGCTGTTTGTATAAAATCTCGTTTACCAACGAGGATTTACCCGAACCTGACACACCGGTAACACACGCAAATACACCAAGCGGTATTTTTACATCAATGTTTTTAAGATTATTTTCTTTAGCACCGATAACTTCCAGCCAACCTGTAGGTTTTCGTCTGATTTTGGGAACGGGGATTTTCTTTTTGCCCGAGAGATACATTCCGGTAATTGACTCTGGATTATTCATAATTTCCTCAGCAGTTCCCTCGGCAATAATTTCGCCGCCATTAACACCCGCTCCTGGACCGATGTCTACAATGTGGTCTGCTACCATCATTGTATCTTCGTCGTGCTCTACAACTATGACAGTATTGCCTAAATCACGCAAATTCTGTAAGGTTTGAATCAGTCGTGAATTATCCCTTTGATGAAGACCAATGCTCGGCTCGTCAAGAATATACAAAACACCTGTGAGACCTGAGCCGATTTGCGTTGCAAGCCTTATTCTCTGTGCCTCGCCGCCCGAGAGTGTTCCTGACGAGCGTGCAAGTGTAAGGTAATCAAGGCCCACGTCTAAAAGAAACTGCAGTCTTGCCTTAATTTCCTTTAGGATTTGCGCAGCAATTACCTCTTCCCTCTTTGTAAGCTTAAGATTACTGATAAAGTCCATCTCATCACGCACAGACATAGAAGTAAACTCGTAGATATTTTTGCCGCCGACGGTTACTGCAAGCACCTCATCATTAAGACGGGCGCCTTTACATTTGTAACAACCTATAGTATTGATATACTTCTCAATCTCAGCTTTTGCATAATCAGATTTCCCGTCATTATAGCGACGCTCAAGACATATCACAACGCCCTCAAAGGGTGCAAGATACGTACCCGAGCCGTAATTTCTGGTATATTCCATCTTGATTTTTTCGTCTCCGCTGCCGAAAAGCACGACATTTCTGACCTTTTCGGGTAAATCCTTAAACGGTGTGTTTATATCAACACCATAGTGCTTTGCAATAGATGAGTAGTACATATGCGCCATACTGTCTGGGATTTCCGGAGCAGCCCAACCGGGAGCATAAATAGCACCCTCAATCAATGATTTCGTTTCGTCATAAATGATAAGGTCGGGGTCGATTTTTGAAATAAAGCCTATACCATCGCATTCAGGGCACGCACCATACGGATTATTAAAGGAAAACATCCTTGGAGTAAGCTCCTGTATACTGATACCACAATCGTCGCAGGCATAGCTCTGGCTAAAAGTAAGTGTTTCGCCGCCAACAATCTGTACAGCTACAATATCTCCTGTAAGATTTGCTGCAGTTTCGACAGAGTCGGTTAATCGTTTTTCGATACCGTCTCTGATTATCAGTCGGTCTACAACAACTTCGATTGTATGTTTGATATTCTTATCAAGCTTTATTTCTTCAGTCAGCTCGTATTGTATTCCGTCAGCAATAACACGGACAAAGCCTGACTTTTTAGCGTCCTCAAAAATCTTTTTGTGCTCGCCCTTTTTACCTCTCACAATCGGTGCAAGTACAAGGATTTTAGTGCCCTCATTAAGTGTGAGAATATTATCTACAATCTGGTCAATAGTCTGACGTTTAATCTCTTTTCCGCATTTAGGACAATGCGGAACTCCGATATTTGCGTATAAAAGTCTTAAATAGTCATATATTTCGGTAACTGTTCCAACGGTAGAACGTGGGTTTTTAGACGTAGTTTTCTGGTCAATACTTATAGCGGGAGAAAGGCCCTCAATGCTCTCAACATCAGGCTTATCCATCTGACCTAAAAACATACGGGCATAGCTTGATAAGGATTCAATATATCGCCTTTGACCTTCTGCGTATATTGTATCAAATGCAAGCGATGATTTACCCGAGCCGGAAAGTCCCGTTAATACAACAAGCTTGTCCCTCGGTATGTTAACGCTTACATTCTTGAGATTATGCACCTTTGCACCTTTAATTTTTATATACTTCTTCATTTCATCTGTTCCTTTAGCCTCTGTATTCTGTCACGAAGTTCTGCAGCGCGCTCAAACTCTAGCATTTCTGCAGCAGCAAGCATTTCGTCTGTGAGATTATCGATAATTTTGCCGATGTTTTGAGTGGCTGCACTGTCAGTATCATCTGCCGGCAACATCGATTCAATTATCTGTCTTATTTCCTTTTGTATGGTTTTAGGTGTAATGTTATGCTCTTTGTTGTACTCGTCCTGCATCTTACGGCGTCGGTTTGTTTCGTCTATTGCACGCTGCATAGAGCCTGTTATTGTATTTGCATACATTATAACCTCGCCCTCAGCATTTCTTGCCGCTCTGCCTATTGTCTGAATAAGCGAGGTTTCACTTCTTAAGAAGCCCTCTTTATCCGCATCGAGTATAGCTATCAAAGATACTTCGGGTAAATCCAGTCCCTCTCGCAAAAGGTTAATGCCGACTAAGACATCAAAAACGCCCATTCTTAAATCTCTTATTATTTCAGTTCTCTCAATCGTCTTAATATCTGAGTGCATATAACGCACCTTGATGCCAACACCTCTTAAATAATCGCATAAATCCTCAGCCATCTTTTTAGTAAGTGTGGTAACAAGAACTCTTGTTCCGTTTTCAACTCTTTGGTTGATTTCTGATATAAGGTCATCAATCTGATTTTCTATCGGTCTTACTGAAATTTTTGGGTCTAAGAGTCCTGTTGGTCTTATCAACTGTTCTGCTGTATTTTGAGAATGTTTCTTTTCATATTCACCTGGCGTTGCTGAGGTAAATATTACCTGATTAAGCTTTCCTTCAAATTCATCAAACATTAGCGGCCTGTTATCAAACGCACACGGCAATCTAAATCCGTATCCGACAAGAGATTCTTTACGTGCGCGGTCGCCGTTATACATTCCACGCACCTGCGAAACTGTAACGTGCGACTCGTCAATGAACATCAAAAAATCGTCAGGGAAATAATCAAGCAGAGTATACGGAGCGCTGCCAGGCTTTCTGCCGCTTATTACCCTTGAATAGTTTTCTATGCCTTGACAAAACCCTATCTCTTGGAGCATTTCGACGTCGTACATTGTTCTTTGCTCAATTCTCTGCGCCTCTATTAGCATATCACGTTCTTTGAAAAATTTGATACGTTCAGAAAGCTCGTCAAGGATAGCAGCAATTGCAAGCTGCATTTTCTCGCCCGTTGTGACATAATGCGATGCAGGCATTATAACAACGTGGTTGCGGTATCCTATAACCTCTCCTGTTATAACATCAACCTCACTTATTCGTTCTACCTCATCACCAAAAAACTCAACCCTGACCGCTCTCTCGCCGTTATTTGCAGGGAAAATCTCCAACACATCACCACGAACACGGAACTTATTACGGATAAAGTTGATATCATTACGTTCGTACTGTATGTCCACAAGTCGCTTGATAATATCGTCCCTGTTTTTTTCCATCCCGACACGAATAGAAATCATCAGATTTTGATAATCTTCAGGGTCGCCAAGACCATATATACACGACACGCTTGATACAATAATAACGTCCTTGCGTTCAAAGAGTGCAAAGGTTGCAGAGTGACGGAGTTTATCTATTTCATCATTTACCGATGCATCCTTTTCTATAAAGGTGTCCGATTGGGGTATATATGCCTCCGGCTGATAGTAGTCGTAATAGGATACAAAAAACTCTACAGCGTTATTGGGGAAAAATTCCTTAAACTCGCTGCAAAGCTGTGCCGCAAGTGTTTTATTATGTGCAAGTACAAGGGTGGGCTTATTAACAGCGGCTATAATATTAGCCATAGTAAACGTTTTGCCTGAGCCGGTTACACCCATAAGCGTCTGGTATTTAAGACCGCTATTTATGCCGTCTACAAGCTTTTCTATTGCTTGTGGCTGGTCGCCGGTCGGCTTAAATTCTGAAACGAGCTCAAATTTTTCCACGTCTACTCCCCTCCCTTTCTTTTATAAATGTTTCTAAAGACTGCAGAACAATTAGTCCTGCAGTCTTTTGGTTAGTTTATGAACAGAATAAAATATTATTACATAATTGTCAGTTAATATCGCCGATTTCGTACATTACCATCGAAAGAACAGCCATTCCTGCTGTTTCGGTGCGCAGTATTCGTTTACCTAATGTAACAAGCGGAATTCCTGATTCCTCAAGATACTTTGCCTCCTCGGGTGAAAATCCGCCCTCAGGACCTATCATAAAGCTGACGCTTAGAGGTTTTTGTGATGTAAGAACAGAACGTAGTGTTATATCCTCTGCGCTCTCATAAGGAACAAAGCACAAATCGCTTTGTTTCATTTGGGTAACTGCATCACGAAAGCTCGTGACAGGCGCAATTTCGGGCAGTATTCCTCTGCCTGACTGTTTGGCAGCCTCGTCTGCTATCTTCTGCCATCTTTCCTGCTTTTTTACAGCATCCTTACCATCAAGCTTTACAACGCATCTTGATAGTGCGCAAGGTACTATCTTTACAATGCCAAGTTCTGTTGTCTTCTGGATAATAAAATCCATTTTAGCAGCCTTTGGCAGAGCCTGATAAAGAGTTACCATAATATTAGGTTCTGTATTATTCTTGGATGCCGCTATAACAGAACATTCTATAAATTTATCGGCAATGTTTACAATCTTAGCAGTGTAATCTGTGCCTGTCGAATCACAAACGGTTATTTTATCATCAACACAAAGTCTCAGGACTTTCTTTATGTGCATAACATCATCGGTGTCAATTATTATCTTTCCATTTGCTATTTTATCCGGTTGTACAAAAAATTTCGGCATAACTATTCTCCACTGTTATCTTTAGCAAAATTTATGACATACTCTCTCATTTTTTCAAGGTCTGTATCTGTTGGCTTAAATATAACTCTAAAGGGCTCGTCTGTAACACTAAGACGCATATTTTTAAGAGTAGATTGAATGAGCAGCGGTCCTTCGCCACTCCATCCGTATGAGCCAAAAACCGCAAAGCGTATATCCTTAGCAGTAATTACATCAAGTGATGTTGCTATATCCCAGATTGGTTTAAGAGCATTTCTATTAAATGTAGGTGTTCCTAAAAGAACATAACGAGAAGAATGCACCGCATCTATTACGGTAGCAATATTCGTATTCTCAAGATCGTAAAGTCTTACATCATAGCCTTCACTTGTGAGAGTATCTTTAGCGCACTCTGCAAGCATCTTCGTGTATCCGTGCGCTGACACATAAACTATCGTTGCTTTTTTAGGAGAATTACTCTCAAGCTTTGACCACGACAGATATTTATTTAATCCGCTTCTTATGTACTTTGTTAAAACAGGGCCGTGACTGCTGCAGAGCATATCAAAATCGAGGCTTGATACCTTTTCTATTCCCTTTTGAACAAACGGCTTAAACGGCGATAAAATGCTTTTATAGTAATGTTTATATGCTTTATCATAATCCTCTAAATTAGCAATATCTGTATCAAGTATTCCATCAAACGAGTAGTGTGCTCCTAAAAAATCGCAAGAAAAGAGTGCTTTTTCCTCCACGCAGTAGGTCATCATAGTATCAGGCCAATGAAGGTTTGGTGTTATGATAAATTTGAGAGAAATTCCGCCAAGGTCTAGTGTTTCTCCGTCTTTAGCAAGCATTTCCTTAAATGGAATATCGGTAATCTTTTTAATATTTTTAAGAGCTGCAATTGTACCGACAACCGTTATATCGGGATTCATAACCAATATTCTTTCAAGTGCACCTGTATGATCAGGCTCGGTGTGGTTGCATATGATATAGTCTATATTGGCAAGAGGAGTTATCTCCTCAATATTGTTAATATAATCATCACTTAGCTTATTATGCACAGTTTCAATAAGCGCAGTTTTCTCGCCTTTTATTAGATATGAGTTATATGTAGTACCATATTCGGTATCAAACAATATATCAAATTTCTTAAGGTCATAATCTTTTACGCCTACATAATAAATTTTATCGGTTAGCTGGTGCATTACTATCTCCTTAATTCTTTGTGCAAACAAAAGCTGCCCAGTCTGCGCTTCTCTTTACCTCGCCAACGACAAAGCCTGTTGCTTTAAGTGCATCTGTAACATCGTCTATTCTATCCTCAATTATACCGGAGGTAATAAATGTACCATCTGTTTTTACTGCCTTATAGGCAAGCGGAGCAATTGCAATAATCACGTCTGCGACTATATTAGCGGCAACAACATCATATTGCCGTGATAAAATTTCGCTGCATAGTTTATCGTCATCCAAAATATTTCCCGCTTTAGCAGTAAACGCACTTTCAGGGATAGCGTTAAGTGCTGCGTTTTGATATGCTATATCGACAGCAAGCGGATCGATATCAACAGCAAACGCACTTTTTGCGCCCAAAAGCACCGAAATAAGCGACAGTATGCCGCTGCCGCATCCGAGGTCAAGCATATCAGCGCCTTCTTTTACCACCTTGTCAAGAGCTTCAATGCACATTTTTGTGGTATGGTGTGAGCCTGTACCAAAGCTCATTCCAGGGTTAATTCGAAATACTATTTTTTCGTCAGTAGCCGTATATTCCTCCCACTCCGGCTGCACTATAATTCTATCGCCTATCTCAAGAGTGTGAAAATACTGTTTCCAATTGTTTGCCCAATCTTCCTCTGACAAGTTTCCGGTATCAATGTCAAGTCTTCCAAATGCATTTGCATCGTCTAATGACTTTAACTCAGAAATTGACTGTCTGACTGCAGAAAGAGTATCAAGTCCGTCACTGCTGTTTGGGATATAGAACTTAACCTTGGTTTCGCTGTGCATCTTTTCGACCAACTCTTCGTCTACATAGTCCCAGCTGTCCTTATTGTTCTCAAGAAAATCGTGAAAGTCAGCCTCGTCTTCTATTGAAACACCGGTTATGCCAAGCTGATAGAGTCTGCCTGTTACCGGCTCTATGCCCTCCGATGATGTATATATTGTTGCCTCAATCCAATCCATAACAGCCTCCCAATATTAGTCGAGATAATCCTTAAGCTTTTTGCTCCTTGAAGGATGTCTGAGCTTTCTTAGAGCTTTAGCCTCAATCTGACGTATACGCTCACGTGTTACGTTAAATTCTTTTCCGACCTCTTCGAGTGTGCGCTGTCTGCCGTCATCGAGGCCAAAACGCAATTTAAGCACCTTTTCTTCTCTTGGTGTAAGAGTTTTCAAAACGTCAACAAGCTGTTCCTTAAGGAGCACAAAGCTTGCTGCTTCGGACGGTGCCGGAGCGTCATCATCAGGGATAAAATCGCCGAGATGGCTGTCCTCCTCCTCACCGATAGGTGTTTCAAGAGACACAGGCTCCTGAGAAATCTTTGATATTTCACGTACCTTTTCTACTGTCATATTAAGCTCTGCTGCAAGCTCCTCAGGCTTAGGCTCACGACCTAATTCCTGTACGAGCTGTCTTGATACTCTTACGAGCTTATTTATAGTTTCTACCATATGAACAGGAATACGGATAGTTCTCGCCTGATCGGCAATTGCACGTGTGATAGCTTGTCTTATCCACCAGGTCGCATAGGTACTGAACTTAAAGCCTTTGGTATAATCAAATTTGTCAACAGCTTTAATAAGACCGAGGTTGCCCTCCTGAATTAAATCAAGGAACATCATACCTCTGCCGACATATCTTTTTGCAATACTTACAACGAGTCTTAAGTTAGCCTCTACAAGCTTCTTTTTTGCTTCCTCATCGCCTTCGGCCATTCTCTTTGCAAGTTCATTTTCCTGCGCAGCATCAAGAAGGTTCACCTTACCTATTTCCTTGAGGTACATCTTGACGTGGTCGTCAATATTTATACCCTCAGGAACAGAAAGGTCCTCGAGCTCCTCTTTTGAAACCTCGATTTCTTCGAGCTCCTTGTCCATATCGTCAACTACCTCTATTCCCTCTTTTTCAAAAAGGTCATAAATGGTTTCGATTTCTTCGGGAGTAATTTCATACTCCTCGAGAGCCTTAGACACTTCAATTCGTGTTAGAACTCCTTGCTTCTTTCCGTGTTCACACAGACTTTTGACGGTCGCTTTTTTTGTTTCTAAATCAGACATTTGTTTTACCTCCCAAGCTTGTCCCGCATTTTTATTAACTGAGCGATTTTTGCAGGATTAGTTTCCCCCTCGAGCAATTGCTCAATTTTTTCTCTTTTTATTGTTTTAATAAGCTCTCTCGCAGCGTTTTCTGAATCAGAATACTGTTCGTCAAGGCAAAAAACCTTGGACGCTGTTTGTATTTCTTCTTCTTCAAGCTTATTTATGATAGCAGATGAGTCAGGTGGTGTACCTTTATCAAATGCTTGATATATATAGTCAGCAAGCTTTTGCAAAGTTTCGGTTGAGTATTCCTCTTTAGGAACTTCCGCCTTAACGATATTGCACAGCTTTTTACTTTTACAAGAAAGACTTAATAGCAGTATTTCCGTTTCTTCTATTTTCGTTCTGCTTTTTTTATTGGCTGTTGCAACTACACTTACACTCGGCATTCTGGATATTCTGTCCGTTTCTTTTTTGTGTTGGGCAACCTTTTTGCGATGCTCTGCGTAGATGGCGTCAACGCTTATTCCGCTCTCTTTAGATATTTTGTTAATATAAGCATCGACTTCTATATCATCACGTACGCCTTTTAACGAGTCGACAGCAGAGGAAACATATCCGATTTTTCCTTCCTCTGTATCGAGGTTAAAGCTGCGACGTGCTGTTTTAATCAAATAATCGCTCGATGTGGGTGCGTTGTCAACAAGCCCCTTAAACATTTCAACACCGTTTTGCTTTATGTATTCATCGGGGTCTTTTGCGCCGTGCATCTCGACTACTCTTGATTTTCCGCCAACCGAATTAATAATATCAATCGCACGTCTTGTAGCAGCTTGTCCCGCTTCGTCAGAGTCGTAGCAGATAAGTATTTCTCGGCAATATTTCATCAAAAGTTTTGCCTGATTTTCTGTAAGCGCTGTACCAAGCGTAGCTACCACATTAGGTATACCTGCTTGATAGACGGATATAACATCCATATACCCCTCGCAAAGTATCAGCTTATTTTCATTGCTCTTTTTTGCTAAATTAAGCGAGAATAGACTCCGCCCCTTATCAAAAACAGGTGACGAGGTCGTGTTAAGATATTTTGGCTTTGCATCAGTTAGAACTCTGCCGCCAAAACCGATTACATTTCCTCTAAGGTCAATTATCGGGAAAATCACCCTGCCTCTGAAGAAGTCAAAAATCTTACCGTTTTTTTGCCCTATTACCTGTGCATCAAGGAGCTCGGAATCCGAGAATCCTTTGCCTCTTAAGTAGCCGAGCAAAGCATCATATTTATCGGGCGCATATCCAAGACCGTATTTTGTAATTGTCTTAGGAAGAATTTTTCGGTTATGAAAATACTCGAGTCCCACCTTACCCTCAGGAGTTTTTGTTAGTGTATCGTAAAAAAATCTGGCTGAGAACTTGTTAATTTCGTATATTCGCTGTTTGCGGCGGTACTTGGCATCGTCCTTTTCGATATCGCCATCTTCTGGGAGAACTATACCAGCCCTGTCGGCAAGAAGCTTTAACGCTTCTACAAAGTCAAGACCCTCAATGCGCATTACAAACTGCATCAGCCCGCCGCCTGCACCGCAACCAAAGCAATGGAATACTTGCTTATCACGATTAACGTGAAAAGACGGACTCTTTTCCTTATGGAAAGGGCAAAGGCCGGTAAAATCACGTCCGTTTTGTTTTAGTCTGACGTATTGCGAAATATAGTCAACAATGTCATTTTCGCCGATAACCTCGTTTATCAGTTGATCACTGTATCTTGGCAAGCATTCTCACCTCTTCTCTTATTATCTACATTCGACAGTATATTGAAAATTCCTTTATTTTTGACGATTTTTTTTCGACATTCAGTTTTAATGTTACCAATATGCGAAAAATTATTCCTTTGAAAGATAATTTACTATAGCCGATGCAAGACTTTCGCACTGTTTTATAGCGTATGTATCCTCGTTAGCAGGTCTTTGAGCTGATACACCAAAGTGTCCCATACCTATCTCGCTGCTGTTTCCGATAACTGTCATTCCGGATACCAGCGCAGCGCTATGTATATGGTCAATTGTTCGCTCCTGACCACCGTATTTTGTAGCGCCCACAGATACTGCGGCAACAGGTTTTCCGAGCCATTGTTTGTTTGCTCTTATGCCCCTTGTTTTATCAAAAAATGCTTTTAACTGTGCGGTCATTGAGCCGAAATAGACGGGTGAGCCGAATATTACAAAATCTGCTTTCTTGACCTTTTCGAAAACCTCGTCTAAAAGAGTGTCTTTATAGCAAGTCTTCTGACAGGGCGCCTGACACGAAATGCAAAAGGGTATCTTTGCGCTTAGCACTGCATCGTGAACAGATACTATCTCACATTCTGCACCATAGTTTTTAAGGTGCTTTGATATTTCTTTTAACAGAAATGCGGTATTTCCGTCATTGTTATGACTTCCGTTTAGAGCTAAAACGTACATAGTTATCTTCCTTTCTTTTTGCCAAAAACAGACAAAACCGCTAATATCGGCTTTGTCTGCTGAATTTAATTTAATTCTACCTTACCTATTATATTGTTTATATCAGATATATTATGACGGGTCATATAATCCTCGATATATGCTTTTACCTCATAAATTAGCTTAGGATTAACAAACAGACCAGTTCCTAAAGCTACCAAAGAAGCTCCTGCGAGCATAAATTCGATGACATCTCTACCGCTCATAACACCGCCCATTCCGATAAGAGGCAATTTAACCGCATTGGCAACCTGATGCACCATTCTTATAGCTACAGGTCTTACACAAGGACCAGAGAGACCGCCCATATTATTGGCAAGCACAGGTCTTCTTGAATCAACATCAATTACCATGCCGAGCAATGTGTTTATGAGGGATAAGGCGTCTGCACCGCCGCTTTCTGCTGCTTTTGCAATATCGGTAATAGAGGTTACATTCGGTGAAAGCTTAACTACCAAAGGCTTAGTGGAATGCTTTTTAACCTCTTTAGTCAGCTGTTCAACGGTTGCAGGGTCAGTGCCGAACGCGAGACCGCCCTTTTTAACATTAGGGCAGGAAATATTCATTTCTATGATTGCAGCATCGGTCTCGGAGAGTATTTCTGCCATTTCGCAGTATTCTTCAATTGTATTACCGGACATATTTGCAATCACATTTGTGTCAAGCTTTGCAAGCTCAGGCATTATATAGTCACGGAAAATTTCAACACCGGGATTTTGAAGACCGACGCTGTTTAGAATTCCCGAAGGAGTTTCTGCAATTCTCGGAGGCGGATTTCCTGCTCTTTCGTGTCTTGTAAGACCCTTTGCTGAAAAGCCGCCATATTGGGATAAATCAGAATACTGACCGTATTCCGCACCAAAACCAAACGTACCCGATGCTGTTACTATCGGATTTTTGCATTCAATTCCGCAAAAATTTATCTTAGTATTCATATCAAAGTATTACCTCTCTGGAATTAAAGACAGGACCGTCTTTGCAAACTCTTTTATACTTGTTTGTGCCAGCAAATATAGTTTCGCAGCTACACACAAGACAAGCACCTATTCCGCATCCCATGCGCTGCTCGAGCGATAATCTGCAGGGGATATTTCTCTTTTCTGCTATATGTTTAACAGCTCTAAGCATTGGTGTCGGGCCGCAAGAGTATATTACTCCGCAGGGATTTTTGTCGAGATATTCTTCCAAAAGCGTTACAGCGTAGCCGTTATAGCCATAGCTGCCATCGTCTGTGGAAATGTGTGTATTTGAAATCTCCAGAAACTCATCCTCCATCACCACTCTGTCCTTGCTCCTGAAGCCTAAAAAGATTTCGGGGTTATTTAGTGTCTTTGCAAGCTTGTAAAGAGGAAATACGCCTATGCCGCCGCCAATTATAACAGGATTATCATATTCTTTATTGATAAAACTGTTTCCAAGCGGGCCCATGATGTCTATCTCGTCACCGACACTAAGCTTTGAAAGCTCAAGAGTTCCCTCTCCCTTTACCTCAAAGATAAATCTCAATTTATCATCATAAGTGTCGCATATACTGATAGGACGTCTTAAAAAAACCTTATCGCCACAAAGCACATGGACGAACTGTCCCGGCTGTGCCTTTTCGGCAATTTCGGGAGCTGTAACGGTAAAGTCAAATATGCCGTCAGTAAGCTCTGTCTTCTTTTCTAATCTGCATAAATAGTTTGTTTCCATATGCTGTTCCTTTCAAGGCTTAAAGTATGGAGCAAAGCTCGTTCTTCATTCTGATAGCTTCTTTTCTTGCACATTCAGCAAAGCTTTCTTCGGGTGCGTTTTCCTTCTTGTACGCGCACATAATTCCTCTTGATGAATTAACGATTGCACCAAGTCCGTCATCATTAAAGCTGAACTTTACATCGCTTGCATTACCGCCCTGTGCGCCGTAGCCGGGAACAAGGAAATACGCCTTCGGCATAAGCTTTCTTAAAACCTTAGCCTGTTCGGGATAAGTAGCACCCACAACAGCGCCGACAGCAGAATATCCGCTCACGCCTATTGTTTCCTCGCCCCACTTGTTGACAAGCTCAGCAACCTTTTCGTATATTTTACTGTCCCCTATGCTTAAATCCTGAAGCTCGCCTGATGATGGGTTTGATGTTTTTACAAGTGCAAAAATAGACTTATCGTACTTTTTGCAATCCGCTACAAAAGGTGCAATGCCGTCTGTTCCGAGGTACGGGTTAACAGTTACGCTGTCAACAGGTAACGGCTCGGCCTCTACACCATCAATATCAACTTTGCCCAGATATGCAGCAGAATATGCCTCTGCAGTTGAGCCAATGTCATTTCTCTTAACGTCAAGTACAACGTAGAGCCCTTTACTTTTCGCATACTCAATTGTTCTTGCGAGTACCTCCTCGCCGCAAAGTCCGTACATTTCATAGAACGCCGACTGCGGTTTTACGGCAGGAACTACATCATAGAGTGCGTCAATAAGACCTTTATTAAACTGCCAAATTGCCTCGCTTGCACCACGAAGATTTTTGCCAAATTCAGCATAAGCTTTCTCACGAAGAAATTTGGGCACATAATCAATCTTCGGGTCAAGACCTGCGATTGACGGGTTATTTTTCTCTTTAATTTTTGCTACAAGTCTGTCCATTGACATTATACAAGCTCCCCTCGATTAACTTTTATTTCGCCGCTTACAATGGTATATTCAGGCTTAGAGCAGAGAATATATCCGTCATAAGGTGAATTTTTGCTTTTAGATGCAAATTTTGAAACATCGACCGTGTATTCTTTTTCAGCATCAAATATTATTACATCAGCCGACGCGCCAACACTAAGACTACCCTTACTGAGTCCTAAGATATTCGACGGATTTAATGACATTTTTCTTATTAAATCACTCATCGAAATGATACCTGCTTTAACAAGGTACTTAACAGAAATACCCAAAGATGTTTCAAGTCCTATTATTCCGTTTAACGCACTATCAAATTCGCAGTTCTTTTCGTCAATGTGATGCGGAGCATGGTCGGTTGCGATTGCATCAATCGTTCCGTCAGCAAGGCCTTGCTTAATTGCCTCGACATCCTCTTTAGTTCTTAGCGGTGGATTCATTTTAGCGTTCGTGTTATATCCGATAACGCTTTCCTCGGTTAGAGTAAAATAATGTGGACAGGTTTCGCAGGTCACACGAACACCTCTTTTTTTAGCCTGTCTTATTGCCTCTACAGAGCCTTTTGTACTGATGTGAGCGATGTGAACTGCTGTTTTAGTGTTTTCTGCAAGGTTAATCTCGCGGTTAACCATTATTTCCTCTGCACAGTTGCTTATACCTTTAAGACCGAGTTCAGTTGCAACAGCTCCCTCGTTCATAGCACCTTCTGCGATACTCATTTCCTCGCAATGAGAAATTACAGTGATATCAAACATATCGGCATATTCAAGAGCACGGCGCATCAATCCTGCACTTTTAACGGGTTTACCATCATCTGATATTGCAACCACGCCCGCAAACTTAAAGCTGCCGATAGGTGCAAGCTCTTCGCTATTCAACCCTTTGGTTATTGCAGCAATCGGATATACGTTTACTGCCGCAACCTGTTTTGCTTTAGATTTGATGTACTCAACTACAGTAACGTTATCACAAACGGGGTTAGTGTTTGGCATACAGGCAACAGATGTTACACCGCCTATTGCTGCACTCTTAGTCCCGCTTTCAATATCCTCTTTATAGGTAAAACCTGGGTCACGAAGATGAACGTGCATATCAACTAGTCCCGGGGTTACATATTTGCCTTTAGCATCGATCACTTCTACCCCGTCTACGTCTTCAAGCTCGATATTTTCGCCGACGTCGGATATAACACCCTTGTCGATAAAAATGTCGCATATTCCATCAATATTATTCTTAGGGTCTACTACGTGACCGCCTTTAATTAGAATTTTCATTGTAAAACACCTCCGACTCAATTAGCCGCGAAGCCAATTCATAACACTCATTCTTACCGCAACACCGTTTGTTACTTGCTCGTTGATACAGCTTGAATCGCCGTCAACAAGCTCCGAGGAAAATTCAACTCCACGGTTAACAGGACCCGGATGCAGAACGATAGCATCACTCTTAGCAAAGCACATTCTCTTATCATCAACACCGAAGAACCTGTTATACTCTCCAAGGCTTGGGAAAAGGCCGCTCTTTTGACGCTCCAACTGAATGCGAAGTCCCATTACGACATCTGCATCAATCATAGCCTCTTGAACACTCCTAAAGACCTTTACGCCCATTTTTTCGAGTCCTCGGGGTAAAAGCGTTGACGGGCCGCCAACAGAAACCTCTGCTCCGAGCTTTTTGAGTGCGTAGATATTACTCCTTGCGACACGTGAATGATATACGTCGCCTACTATGGCAACCTTAAGTCCTTCTATTCTACCCTTTTTCTCCATAATGGTAAACAAGTCCAACAGTGCCTGAGTCGGATGCTCGTGCATACCGTCTCCAGCGTTAATTACAGAAGCTTTAACAAGAGGTGCAATCAAATTCGGTGCGCCGCTTGCACTATGGCGCATAATCAGGATATCAGTACCCATTGCATCAATTGTCTTAGCAGTATCAATAAGGCTCTCGCCCTTAGCAACACTTGAGCCTGATGCTGTTATGTTAGCTGTATGCGCACCCATATAATCTGCTGCAAGCTCGAAAGACAAACGTGTTCTGGTGCTGTTTTCATAAAACAGGGTAACAACAGTTTTTCCCTCGAGTGTATTGGTTTTCTTTTTGTCCGAAAGGACAATTTCTTTCATCTTGACTGCGTTATTCAAAATACCCAGTATTTCGTCTGCTTCAAGGTACTGCAGTCCGAGTAAATCTTTTTTCATAATGTAAATTTCCCCCATAAACAAAGGTTATTATCTATTATATATTAAATTTTCATTTTTGTCTACATAAAATGTCATTAAATTTGTAAAAATATCTCAGCCTAATATGTCAAAAATTACCTCTTTGTCTGTTTTAAGGCGTTCTATACCACCACTTTCGTTACAGAATACAACAAGAGTAGATTTTGAAGGCGAAAATTCGCTTATAATCTTGCGTTCTGGGATGCTCTTATCAGCAATAATAACATTGCTTTTGAGCCCTTTTTTACTCTTACATAATGCCAGCTCCCTGACTAAGTCACGATTGTATTTCGGCTTTTGCATTATACACCCGCCAACAATAAAGGCAATAAAACTAAGTGTGTTTATATTAACTGCCTTTCCTAAAATCAATATTAGACAAATAGCAGCTGCAATTACAGCTGATAAAACTGACATTATTATTCTGCAGCTTTTGTCGCTATATCTTCTAAGCAAGATACATTCAGCAATTCTGCCTCCGTCCAATGGCAAAATCGGAAGTAGATTTAGAAGAAAAATTACCAGATTATTTATAAAAAAGAGATTTTTAATACCCAAAATAGCCATAATTGCTGCAATTACTGCATTTACAAGCGGCCCTGATAGATAGAGTATCAGACCATCAGAAAGAGAGCATAATAGCCTCGTCCCTACCAAAAGGCTTACACCGAAGGGATAGAGGATTATTCTTGATATACCAAGCTTAAGATAATAAGCCGCTGCTGCGTGTGAAAGTTCGTGCAGAAGCATAACTAAATACATAATTGCTGTAATTTCAAGAGTTCTTGTAATATATGCAGATGCAAATAGCGCTAACGTAAGCCAATGTATATAGATATACTTAGAAACCTTTATCAACAAAAACACCTCAAAACAAATAAAATTCTGCAGATAATGTATATACAAAAATCTGCAGAATTATTCGTTTAGTCAAGCTTGAGTACAGACATAAATGCTTCTTGCGGCACTTCTACGTTTCCGACCTGACGCATACGTTTTTTACCTTCCTTCTGTTTTTCCAGAAGCTTTTTCTTACGTGTAATATCACCGCCGTAGCATTTTGCAAGTACGTCTTTTCTAAGAGCCTTTACGGTTTCTCTGGCAATAATCTTGCCGCCGATTGCAGCCTGAATAGGTACTTCGAAAAGCTGTCTGGGTATAGCCTCCTTAAGCTTTTCTGCCATTCTTCTGCCACGTTTATATGAGCTGTCCTTGTGCACTATAAAGGACAGAGCATCAACCATTTCGCCGTTTAACAGCATATCCAATTTAACAAGGTCTGATTTTCTGTAACAAGAAAGCTCGTAGTCAAAAGAAGCATAACCCTTTGTGCGTGATTTTAGTGCGTCAAAGAAATCATATATAATTTCGTTAAGCGGGAGTTCGTAGTGAATTTGTGCACGTGTTTCTTCCATATAAGTCATATTCTTAAACACGCCGCGTCTTTCCTGACAAAGCTCCATCACATTTCCGACATAATCGGTCGGAACCATAATATCGGCATTTACCATAGGCTCTTCCATATGTTCAATTTCTACAATGGGCGGAAGGTTGGTAGGATTGTCCACCATAATAAGCTCGCCGTTAGTCTTAAACACCTTATAAATAACGCTCGGTGCGGTTGTAACAAGGTCAAGATTATATTCTCTTTCCAGTCTTTCCTGTATAATTTCCATATGCAAGAGTCCCAAAAAACCGCAGCGGAAGCCAAAACCTAACGCAACCGATGTTTCAGGCTCAAAAAGTAATGCAGCATCATTTAGCTGTAGCTTAGATAAAGCCTCTTTCAAATCCTCGTATTGTGCGCCGTCTGCAGGGTAAATGCCGCAGTAGACCATCGGATTAACCTTTTTATAACCGGGCAGAGGTTCTTTTACAGGATTTGCAACAGCGGTTACAGTATCTCCGACACGAGTATCCTGAATTGATTTTATGCTTGCAGCGATATAGCCTACATCACCTGCTGACAGTTTGTCACAGGCTATAAGACCGCTCGGGTGCATATATCCTACCTCAACCACATCAAATTCGGCTTTTGTAGCCATCATTCGTATTCTGTCGCCTGCTTTTAATGTTCCTTCCTTTACTCTTACGTAAACGATTACTCCTCGGTAGCTGTCATAATAAGAGTCGAATATAAGTGCTGCAAGAGGTGCGTCGGGATTGCCTTCAGGTGACGGTATCTTCTCTACTATAGCCTCCAAAACATCTGCAACATTCTGTCCTGTTTTGGCAGAAATAAGTGGAGCGTCTTCGGCAGGTATTCCTATTATATCTTCAATTTCGTCAATTGCTCTTTGTGGCTGTGCTGATGGCAGGTCGATTTTATTTATAACAGGCACAACCTCCAGATTATGTTCAATTGCAAGGTATGTGTTCGCTAAGGTCTGAGCCTCTATTCCCTGCGATGCATCAACAATCAGTATCGCTCCCTCGCACGCAGCAAGAGAACGGGATACCTCGTAGTTAAAATCGACGTGTCCCGGTGTATCAATTAAGTTAAAGGTATAGCTGTTTCCATCTTTAGCGTTATATTTAAGACGTACAGCG